>WLWV01000183.1 GCA_012103395.1 Gammaproteobacteria bacterium | reverse complement strand
GATGGCTCAACATTCAACACCTAATCCAGAAAAACCGGCTTTGGCTTCGTTCGCTACGCTCACTTCGCCTAAGCCAAACGAACATCGCTAAAGAAATAAATTACAGACCTCAGGGTACACTACCACTGGGGTTCTTCTCGCGAGAGTAATCACCGAATCAACGCCTCTTTTAGCGAGTTGATCTATATCATAAATCGAGCCTGACAGTAAGCTGAGGTCGATGATGAGGGCCGTGTAAGTGATCGACTTGCTGCAAAGGAGTGGAACTTTCTCACGACTTCAGAGCAACCGCCGTCTGAGTTAAGTATTTGAGAAAAAACCCCCCAGAAGGTATTTTCCTTACTAAATAATCTACGCCGACTTTGTGGGTCGCTTTGGTGAGCCGCAAGAAACTGAGCAGGAATGAAGCCTGTAAAACACTGCGCCAGCTTCCCGATCGACTTTTGCTGTATCTGGCGGTGCTTATCTGCTAATTTCTGGCCTTCAGACCGGGGGCTTCGACGTAACGAGGAGAGATGGAAACCAGGCAAAAACAACGTAGTATTTTTCATGCCTGATTATCGCATTTTGGGCTATATTACTCACCTGCTTTGCCATGCTAAAGTCCCTTAACTTAGTGCCATTCTGGACAAACCACAATTGTACAACAGACAGACCCTTTACCCAAACAGCTAGGGTGATTTAATACTAAAACCCGTACGTCGATACCGAGGGACCTACCGTCATCATATTGTGGAGTATAAACTTCTATAATCTTTACCCTCTGATCATTTCCGTTAGCGTAGCACACGATGTAGAATACTCAGAACGATCATTCGAACAACTCGAGTAAAAATAAGATGGAGAAAAATATCGATCGATTTATTTCTGCGGCCACTGAAAAAGTAGGCAAAATTAACCCATTGTATCGTCGAAATTTCAGCGAATTATTGAAAATAATCCCAATAGTTGGATCGTGGATCGAAAGAAATTCAATTGGGGCTATAGAAGACGAAATTTTGGAAGAGCGACTAATTAAGCTCGATGAGGCTTGTTCTCGCGCACTTTCGATTGAAGATGCTAATAGCTTATTTGTTGAAATAACGAACATAAATAGTATTTTTTTCATAATACTACTTACTAAATTTGAAGAAATTCAAAATCAGAGTAGCCAATCAATTGATAACTTAGGCAACTTAGTCGGTAATTTAACAAACGATATTGCGAAGTTTTTACCTAATCCAAAATTCAAGTTTATTACTATATCTGGAGCTTCTGCTGTAGGTAAGGATACAATGCTTGATTTGATTTTGAGCCAAAAGGATAAAAGTCCAACCAAAAACGAAGCCTTAACGAAATTTACAACGAGAGCTAAGAGACCTGTTGATTCTAAATATTATGATTTTGTGACCGAAGAACAGTTTAACCTCCTAGATCGCAGCGGGCAAATAATTTTCCCTTACTTGAAAAGAGGATCTTGGTACGGATTTGATAGGACCCATCTTTTTAATGCTGCTAGAGAGGACATGATACTCTGGAGTGTATTCACGCACTTTCAAAGCTTGGCAACGGATAGAGCTTTTTTAAGATCACAGGGTATTAATCATATCGCAGTATTACTGAGTGCAGACATAAATAGCCTTACTATGCGTTCGGAATCCCGAATACTGGATCAAGCCGATATTGCAAGCCGGATATCATCAATTCAGCTAGATTTACAATTTTTAATGGATAACGAAACACAACTAAAAAAGTGTTTTGACCTAATAGTAGAGAACGATGACGGACACGCCAAGTGGGACAGTTATAATACGATCGTAGATTATCTTGGATTGGAGTCTATGATGCTGCATAAGTTGTAGACCAAACAAGACCAAACAAAGACACCCAGGAAATCACACACTGAAGGAAACGTTTGTCGATCATCAACTTTCGGTCAAAAATGCGTTTGAGAGTATCGAGTGAATTTCGTGAAATCCACTCATCGAGAGATTCTGCCTTCTGACTATTCTCAGAACGAGTATGTGTCTCCGGTTGATCGGACGCTTAGGGCGGGGGTGATAAGGAAAGAGGGGAAAAGCTGCCTTTAGCCAGTCTTGTTCGTCTGACACACCCAATGCTGATTGATGGCCTGACAGAAACCCTGCATGGTTTCTGGAGAGCCCAATGCCTTAGGTCGCCACGAAGTGGGGGGGCGAAGAAACGACGTCCACTGTTCTGGACCGTATCCCAGTCGGTCCAGGATCTCCGGTGTGGATGAAGTCACAGCACCCACTTTGTCTTCTCTCAATACGCGACTGCTCCAATCCAACAACTCAAGGTATTCGGTAAACGACAAAGGCAGGGTTTCAGCAGATTCCTGCTCAATATCAGATGAGACCGGCGTCCCGTTCTGGCCTTGACGATGTGGACCCCTGAAATCCATTAGGACAGAGGATGTGTTTTTACTCTGTTGGTTCATTCGGCGTTCCTCAATTCGGTGTTTAACCGACGTGTATTCCGACTCCTCTGGCACTGCAGCGACCCCCGCTCTAACGGGGTTTAAATCGACATACGTCATACTGCGTAATAGTGCCGCCTCATCCAGCAATGCCTGACTGTGAAACCGCCCTTCCCAGAATCGACCCGTACAATCATCCTCCCTGTTCGCCTCCTTGGCAATGCGCTCATTGAGGTACCCCATAAAACGACTGATATTCGATAAAGTAGAACGCCATTTTGCCACTGTTGTCTCAATGTATTCACGTTGTTCATCTGAACACGAAAGTCCGTCACGGTATCCGCACATCACCGCATCCGGTTTATAAATCTTGGCCCATCGTTCAATGATCTCAACATCCGTTAAGGACTGTGCGAGTTCAAGATCCACTCTGAGAATGACATGATAATGATTGGACATGACGGCATAAGCCACAACGTCGATACAGAAAGCGGCCGCCATTTTCAACAGCAACGACTCCACCCAGTCTCGCCGGTGTTCATAGCATCGTCCACTGTAATCGTCCTTACCGCAGAGAAAAGCGCGCCTGACACAGCGAGAGGTGCAGTGGTAATAAGGGGTTGATTCGATGTTAATGAGTTGCTGCCTTGCAATGGCCATCCTTGACTCCTGTCTGTTGGGCTTGATCCGTTAGCGTTATCCTAATGGACCCCAACAAAATGTCAACCTTTTACTGGGTGTCTTGGTTTGTTTCAACCTTTTACTGGGTGTCTCGGTTTGTTACATTTACCAACAAAATGTCAACCTTTTACTGGGTGTCTTGGTTTGTTTTACAGACAGCTACTGATAAATAGGTAACTGTCGGATCGGGCCTGAACTTCTACGGATTACTATAAACATCAGCTACCGTCAGGAAATAATTACCCTAGTCAACCTCAGGGCTTTTTGCATGATATCTACTGATACAGTTTCAATATACCCAGCGTGGCGACCTTCAAAATCAAGTGACTTCATTTGGGGTGGCATCAATCCATTCTCGATCTTCATCAGGGATCGCAAAGCACTCTTTAGGACTGCCGGCTCAGTGACCAAAATAAATCTCATATATGTCCCGGTTTAAATTGTCATATCCGCAGCCGGTCTCACCAACGGCATAGAGCACTAATTTAAACGCTAATCTAAATACCGATTCTTTTTCTGGCGGATTTCATTAACGCACTATTACTACAAACCACCGGCTTGCCGAGGGCATCTTGCAGTCGATCAACGATCTCTACCGCACGCATATCAGTGCACGAAAGCACCACCGCATCGGCCTCATCACTGTCAGCGCGAATACCCAGGTTAAAGACTTCGTCTGGAGTCAGCGCCCCTTGCCCGTAGTTGCCGAGGTCGTTTCCAACATACGCATTTGACACCGTATTAATGCCACACTGCGCCAGAAACGCTATCGCTTCCTTGTTAAGAGATTCAACATAAGGTGAACTGAATGCAATATTAGTTGCCCCTATCTCATTGATTGACTCCACTAAAGCCCCCGCTGCTGTGACGGTGGGCACGCCGGTTTTCTGAGTGATCCGTTGCGTGAACTCTTTGTCGAAATCTGGGCCATGGGCGAGGGTGGCTGAAGTACACCCATACAAAACGACATCTGGATTAGCTGCATTGATCGCCTCAACGGTGTCATCCAAGGTAGCCAGTGCGAATTTCCGCATTTGCTCTCCATCAGGCACCTGGTCGAGATCATATCCTCCCGCTCGGGCAAAGTGTAAGGAAACCCCCGATGGCCGCAGCAACATCATATCCGGTTCTAAATTGGTATTTGATACAGGTACGATAATACCTATTCGAGCCAGCCCTCTAGAAGGATAGGTTTCAGCCCCATCGTCGGTTTTGGTTGGTTGTGTGTTCATCGCGTTATTCATCGTGGGCAAAAAAAGATTTACTGAATCAGTAATTTGTATCGCACTACGGCTTGTTTGTATCCCTTTACTTCCATCCTTTTATTTCAAGCCATATTCGTTTTGAGCATGGTGGGGGCTAATTAGTCCACGTAGTTGGTCAGTTTCGACTGCGCTCCGTTCCCGTTCTTGAGGCAAGCCAAACCCTCCCCCACCGGGGCTCTCGAAAACGACTGATTCTCCGGGATTCACCGTCACTTCTCCGCGCCCCGGCAATTGACTGCCAGTGTTTAAAAAAACCTGGCCTGGCGCACCGGACTTCCCTCCTCTAAACCCTCTAGCGGGGTGTGTCATTCTATCCAGCGACAGAAACAATATAAATGGAGAATTCGTTGAAGATCTAAATTCAATGATCTGACCTAACCCTCCCCGAAACTTACCCGCACCACCCGAGTCAATACGGAGTTCACGGCGTGTGACTTGAATAGGAACCGTTGATTCCGTTACTTCGACCTGAGACCCCCAAACCCCACTTGGATAAGCTGTAGCGGAGAGTCCATCAGCGTTAGGACGTGCTCCCGTCCCACCATTATGCACCAGCTCAATAGCGAACGGGGTTTCAGTCTCGGTCGGAATACTTCTCATCGGGATATCATACATGCAGGAGGCGCCCTCAGCAGGAACGCGATTTGGTAACGCCTGATGCAGACATCCAAAAACGAGATCTGGCAACAATTGTCCTACGGTATGTCGCATTGCGACAGGAGTTGGATGAACAGCGTTGACGATGCAATTTTCTGGCGCAATCACCTTAAACGGCTCTAAAGCCCCCGCATTATTGGGAACACCCGCGGCAACAATACATCGTATTGCGAACACCGAATAGGCTGCCGCGTAGTTAAGGGGAACATTGATGCCATACTTTGAACAGGTAGAAGACCCGGACAAATCCAATTCGATTTGCGTATCTTCTACCGTGACTTTACCTTTTAATACGATTTCAGATTCGTACCCATCCAGCACTAACGTATTGTGATAAACCCCATTCGGTATGTTGTTAATCGCTTCAATAGAGGCATCACGAGAAACATCTAAGATATAGCGCGATAGCGCCTCCAAATTGTCCGCGTGATAGTCATCAAGCATCACAAGCAGACGGTCAACGCCCACCTCGCAGCAGGCAATTAGCGCATAAATATCTCCCTCATTTTCTATTGGTGCTCGGGAGTTGGCTTTAATGATATCCAATAACAACGTATTGATCTGACCAGACTGCACCAAATGGCAGGGGGGAATCAAAATACCTTCATCATAAATGTCACTCCCTTGAGGACCCATACACAGCCCACCCACATCGACTAAATGGGAAGTACAAGAAGAAAAGCCGATAACCTCATTGTGCTTGAATATGGGTTGCACCAACATAAAGTCGTTGAGGTGTCCCGCTGCGAGCCAAGGATCATTGGTCACATAAATATCCCCTGGACACATCGTGTCTAGGGGATACGCAAAAATAAAGTTCTTAACACCTTCAGCCATGGTGTTGATATGTCCGGGTGTACCCGTTACCGCCTGAGCAATCATGTTTCCCTCAACATCAAATAACCCAGCAGAAATATCTCCACATTCGCGAACGATCGGGCTGAATGCACTGCGAATCAGTGCTTGTCCTTGTTCTTCAACCACCGCCAATAATCGGCTCCACATTAACTGCAATTCTATTTGGGACTGTTTTTGAATTGGGGAGATAGATGACTCCCTGTTCGACGTCTTGTCATTAGAGGACGTAATATGATCAGCCTCGGCGCTATAAGGGGTTTTCTCATCGCGTTTAAGATGAAGATTCAACCCGCTATCCACCCATGCAGAAAACCCTGGTTCAACCAACGTTGTGGTTTGTGTTTCAGTAATCAACGCTGGGCCATGTAAACAGTGGTTAGGTCTTAACTTGGAACGAGCATAAATCATCGCTTCACGTTCTCCATATCGATCACCGAAATAAACCGACTGACTACTATCTGGGACGGGGGGAGTGGTAGTTGAAGATCGACCTGAGATAGATTGCGGCATTGATACAGGGGTAGAGATACTCACAGCCCAATTCATGATTTCAATCTTCATCCCGGGGACCGTGCGCTTAAACTGTAAACGATAGGCCGCTTCGTATTGCGCTTTGAGCAAAGCCATATCGGCCTCTGTGATATCCCGATTTGGCAGTTGCACCTCAATTTCATGCCCCTGCCCCGCATATCGCATAAACCCAATGCGGGTTTGAATGAGACTCTGATCAGTGTTTTCCGGGGTTGGATTACCCGTTGCCACAACTTGTTTCGCTTGATCAAGCATGGTATTTAGCAATCGATTGACACCGACGAAATCAAAGTCATCGAGTTGAGTGTAAAAACTAGAGACCATTTCAAAAGAGATCGGTGCGTATAAAAACCCCACCGCCGAACCTACTCCGGGATTACGGGGAATAATCATGTCATTCACCCCCATTTTTTCCGCGATTCTAGTGGCATGGAGTGGGCCATTTCCGCCAAAAGCAACCATCGAACGTGAGGTAAGTGCAGTACCTCGCTCTGCCGCATGAACTCGCCCTGCATTCGCCATATTCTCCCCCACCATTTGGGAGATACCGTAGGCCGAAGCCTGAGCATCCAGGTGCAGCTTCTCACCCACTGAGGTCATCATAGCTTCCTCGGCTGCTGTGACATTCAACGTAAGCTGACCATCTGCAAACTTGTTCGGATCTAAGTGCCCCAAGACAGCATCCGCGTCGGTCACAGTGGCTACGCTACCGCCCTGCCCAAAACATGCGGGGCCTGGCTGTGATCCTTGACTCTCCGGCCCAATAGAGATGCGCTGGAGATTGTCTACCGAAGCAATAGACCCACCACCGGCGCCAATCTCTATCAACTCTATTGCAGGAATACGAACAGGCATACCACTACCTTTCATAAAACGTTCGGCTCTCGCGATTTCGAAATTTCGAGTTTTCAGAGGTTGTCCATTATCGATTAAGCTGTAGAAGTTCAGACTTGAGCTGACAGTTACCCGTTTATCAGTAGCTGTCTGTCAGATAGAGTTTAGTTTACAAACTTTTCTTTCCAGATCGCTTTACCGTCGATGAGTGTTTCCATCGGCG
>WLWV01000182.1 GCA_012103395.1 Gammaproteobacteria bacterium | reverse complement strand
CTTGTCAGTGCCATCCTCGTCGAGATTGACGATGAATGGAGCAATGCCGACAAGCGATATATCGTGTGGAACGACGATAATGACTCAACCTAAATCAAAGTTACAGACGTAGGGTTGCACAATCTTGGAATGCTCCAAGGTGATGTCAGCCAGTAGAAACGGATAAACTCGGTGCGCTTTACTGGGCTTGCTAGTACCTTTGTTTGACGGGATAGATCTCTCGTATTCACACGTGTCCCATCAACTTGCGCATCCGCTGACGATGAATGATAACTCCGTGCTCATCGAGCATGGCATCACATCGCCGTCGGGAGCCGTAAACGGATTATTCAGATGCAACTGGTCAACCTGCTTGACCTTTTCCCCTAAAACCGTCCTAGTCTAAATTGAAGACTAGAATGGAGCTGAAATCCGGGGGAGATTAGTGTTGACCCCTAAGAGTTTAGAATAAGGCTGCCCCAGTTTTTCATGGAAAAATAAGATGTTACAAGGGTTGTTTTATTTTTTACATTAAGTAAAACTATGCTCGGCCCAGTAGCAGTTCATTTTCAACTGGGTATCATCGTGTAAATCGATTCCTGAGGGGTAAACGCCATTTTTATGAATATGCCTCATGAGAACCAGACTGATTAGTCTGGCTGGGGTGATCTTTGATCAGTATTGGATCATTCGATCTGCCATCGCATAGATAATAAAGATACTACTTACCATGAAGTTTATTGCTATTTTCGCCATGACCATGGCGATTGTCTTAGTTGGCTGTAATGAAACCAACACTTCATCATCCACGGGTAATGGAGGAGGTGAGGTTTTTGTTTATTCAAGAAATATTGTCGTTTCAGCATCGGGCACTGACATTACAATTCCCACGAGCGCTGGTGGGAATTTATATGTTTGGTATAGCGGTGGCGGGACGTCTAGTGATCCACTCATTATGAAAGTGAATATTCGAGATATGAATAATAATCCCATTGCAGGAACCATACACTGGCAGGACAATACGGATGATCGAGTGTACAACGGATCAATGTTTGCTCATGTGTACCACACCGCTGGGAATTACCGGATCGCCGTTGAGCTGGATGGAGGAGAGAAAATTCCAATTACAGCGGGTACAACGATCACTGTGTGGATTGACAACACCGACAGTGCTGAGGTTGGTTGTATTCCATCGACATTTTTCCCCTGCTAATGCAACCACCTACCCGATAAACCCTGGTTAATGGCTAAATCTCAGTCAAAACTACAACACGATCGGGGTCAGTGTAACAACTATTTTGAAACTACTGATATAAGTGCTGCCCTTACTGCAGATCAATTCGTAGAAATACCAATTCGTGGACACCCACAAATAGGATAAGGTTCTGTAACGTTGCTGCATGATAGTATGGGGAGCGAAGACTGGGAAACATGGTTGAGCGACAGCAAGGAAATGCATTCTTCCACTACCAAGAATTCAGAGCTTTCGCTCTACTGCCTGGCAGTGGAAGAGGCAAAAAATGGATCAGGGGCACTAATAGGGCATGACATTCTTTTAAAACGACTAGTCAACTCTAAGAAACCCTCTGTGCCGTTCAAAAGAAAAGTAAAGCTCTCACGCTGGCTGACCATACGAATTTCTCCGTCGTCAAAAAACAATCAGTCTGTTATTGATCTCGCAAGATACCTATCAGCGTCGTATGAAGGTAGCACTTTATAACCTTGCCATAGACAGTAAGTTGAGGGACTGTGGCTTGGTTAGGCTGGAAGTCAACGATATTTCCAAATCGCGTGAGCTATTTGTTCATCTTGTGATCCGAATTTACCCAGTCGGTAATCATAGACGCAAACATTTCAGGTTGATCAGACCAAGCGAGGTGACCCGCTTCAGGAAGTATCTGTAACTTACTGTTAGGCAGTGCGTCATCCAGATGTTTAGCATTACTAACATCGAACATAACATCAAGCTCTCCCCAGAGCACGAGGGTTGGAATTGTAATTTCATTGACTCGTTCAGCAAGACCTGCCGCCTTTAATCGAATGTCTTCGAACCAATACAAAACCTCAGCAGCCCTTCCGGAATAAGCTCGCTTGTAGTCATCGACTTGCACCGCGTTTGAGCGATGGCGAATAGCGCCAAGTTTCGCTGTGAAAGCGATGAGAGGGCCAGCGCCAAGTAATGATGTCATCGAGCGCATAATGCCAAAGCGCCCGAGCATACTGATCATTCTTGCGAGTTTGAAAGGCCCGGGTGTGCCAGGCCCATTGCCAATAACCATGCTCAACAAGCGATGTTCATGGTGGATTGCATACGCGAGTGCTGCTCCCATACCGACATCGGGTCCGACAAGGTGAATCTCTCTCAGGTCGAGATCGGCAAAGATTGCATTGAGTAGAGCTCCTTGTGCCTTCGGAGACATATCATGGCGATCACCTTCTGATGCACCAAAGCCTGGAAGATCAATCGCGATTACATGGAAATTTTCTGTTAGTGTTTCCCATGATCCGGCAAAGCTCAATATACTCTCGGGGAACGGGCTCAATAAGACAACCAGCGGGGCGTCGGCAGGGCCTGCTTCGGCCAGTCGAATCTGTCTACCGGCGAGGGCCCTTGTTTTAATGGGCATCGTTACGTTCGGCGTCTCGAAAGGTTGAGCTGCTTTGCGGGCCGCTTTTATTTTTGGCCACTCAGGAGACACCAACATTAGTGACGAAGCGTTGAGTTGATCAAAGAGGTTTAGCTTCTTCATACTGCATCCTGTTAGGCATGTTTTGATGTTAGAGTTTCTGTGAAATGCGGTTTTTAATGCTCAAATTTGCCCAAGCGGCGTTTCGAGAAGATTATCTAGAACACTTATTAACAAAGAGCTGCAGTTCAACCTATAATTAGTTTCGTAACTATAGGTACGAAATGTACCAGAGCCGACCTTTAAATACCATAGAGTACGTAATTCCTGTGAAAAAAGATCCACCGACCCGAGGGCGTCCAAAGACGCTAGAACGGGATCATGTGCTGCAAACAGCCTTGATGTGCTATTGGGCTAATAGCCCGACTGATGTACCGATTAGTGAAATCTGCGACAAGGCTGGTGCATCTAAACCGGGTTTGTACCGTGAGTTTGGCAGCGATGATGGTCTGAAAGAGGCTGTGCTAGGCGCTTATGGTGAGATGATCAGTATGAGGCGACACGAAATTCTTGGGAGCGATCAACCATTTGACAAGGCGATAGACGCTTTGATCGATCAGACTGTTCAAGATCGTCGAACACTCGAAGTGCCAGACGGATGCCTGCTGTTCGCCATGCGTGCGCGACGTGATGAGTTTGGCCCGTTAACTCGCCAAAAAATAGATCAGCTACGCACGGACTCATTGAAACAATATCAGCAGTGGATTGACCGCGCGAAATCTAACGGGCAATTCAAGACTGACATTCCTACCGATGTAGCGGCCCTGTATTTTGATGCTCAAATCGGGAGTGCGATGCGATTACAAAAAGAAGGGGTTAGTAATGAGCTAATAGGAGAAGTGTTACGTACTGCGTTTTTGGCGCTTCGATAGAAGCTGTCGGTAAATTTCTTGCGCCTAAACGAATGCTACATTCTCTGAGCTGGGATTGAGTCTCTTTGGAATCTTGCCCAGAGCAGACTAGAGCCGAACTCAGACGGTCACTATAAAGGATTATCATATTATCAAAGCGAACTTAGCTAGTCGGCAGATCAAGTCTAAGCTCCTGCAATTCATAATAGCTGATCAACCCAGATACTCGTGTTTTTCAATGAGATTTTTACTTGTTGGCTTAAGCCTAGTTGGACATCTTGCAATTAATCACTTTAGTCTTAGTGTCTTAGGTATGGTATTTGGCCTAGGCGTAATTGTCTCGCAAGACTGAAAACACATAGCGAAGGGGTCGTTACACCAAGTTAGTGTCGAACTCGAAGCAAATTGCGTTGTAGATCAGTGATGTATTAGAGTAAATTCCTGTTTATAAACGACAGTATTGACCCTACGAAGAGGCCTTCGGCGATTTTGGTACTGACGTGATAACCATTCAAACCTCCAAGGGCGATCACTACGCCGATGGTGGATGATTCGATATGGAAGGTCTGTGTGGCCAACAAACATGACCGATCTGATAGTCACTTTACCCTGGCTAGGTCCGTGGAAACTGATATGACTAAACATTACTGGATGCAGGAAGAGCATCATGCATTTCGCGAAGCTGTTGCCCGATTGTTTCGCGAAGAATTTGAACCCAACCGTCAGCGTTATACCGAGGCCGGTGTGGTTGATCGGGAATTCTGGAGCAAAGCTGCTGAGATCGGCGTGCTGGGGGCCAGTGTGCCGGAAACCCATGGTGGTCTTGGCTTGTCTCGCCATTTTGACGTGGTGACCTATCTGCAACAGGCATTGGTCGGTGACACTGGATGGGGTTTTGCTGTACATAACATCGCAACGCATTATGTTGCTGCCTACGGTACCGAGTTTCAGAAAGCGCGATGGCTGCCACAACTGGCAAACGGCGACCTGATTGCGGCTATCGCCATGAGTGAACCCGCAGCAGGATCTGATCTTAAGGGAGTTAAGACCCGCGCCGTTGCTGACGGTGAAACCTGGGTTATCAATGGCACTAAGACCTTTATCACCAATGGCGGCAGTGCTGACTTGTTGTTACTGGTTGCCAAGACTGACCCTGCCAAGGGTTCCCGTGGTGTTTCACTGATGATGGTAGAGACCTGTGATCTGGAGGGCTATCAGGTTGGCCGCAAGTTGGACAAGCTGGGTATGCGTCGTAATGACACGGCAGAACTATTTTTTGAAGACGTACGAATTCCTGCCTCCAGCTTGTTAGGCGGCGAAGTTGGCCAGGGTTTCTATCAACTGATGGGCCAACTACCCTGGGAGCGCTTGATTATTGGCTATACCGCCCTGGGTTCTGCCCAGTGTGCGCTGGAGCTGACTCTCGATTATGTCAAACAGCGCAAGGCGTTTGGTCAACGCATTTTCGACTTTCAGAATACGCGTTTCAAATTGGCGGAAGCAAACACCAAGATTGAATTACTATCTGCCTTTCTTGATCAATGTTTGGAAGAATTGGAATCAGGGCAGCTAACTGCTGAGCGGGCTGCTATGGCGAAGTGGTGGTCAACCGAGGCTCAGTGCGACATTATTGATGAGTGCTTACAGCTGCACGGTGGCTACGGATACATGAGTGAGTATCGTATTTCGGAGTTGTACGCAGATGCACGGGTACAGAAGATTTATGGCGGCACCAATGAAATTATGAAAGAGGTTATTGCCCGTTCAATGGATGACCCGAAGAAGTCTTGAGCTAAAGAAACCCCGAAAATAGGCGTCAGCGCATCATGTCACTTACTTAAGGAGGAAAGCCTCAGTAAATAAGCCATTTAGTGGAGTGCGATCACTATCTAAGCTATTGAAACATAAAGGACTTCAATGGGGGGAGCAAAAAAGCAATGCTTTTTCTCTAAGTAATCGCCATTCGTGTCAGAGCATTAAAGGTGATTTGCGATCCGTTTTCGGCTTTCAATCGCCTTTCAAATAAGCTTCCTAATCTGGTGTTTGAAAGACTCACTTCCGAATGCTAGGCCACTGCGTTTCGTTTTTTTGCTCGGTTTCCTTAGGGGGTTGGTGTTCTATAGCGGAATTAGTGATAGCTACTTGGGCCAACAATTACAGAGCATTAGGAGTGAATTGCCTTTACCGGCTACGATGATTGGCGCTGCACTCATTGTTTCAACCTTATTCGATTTTTTCAGACTGAAGTCCCATAATGATTGGCTGGTTCCAGTAGGTCAATGTCGAACTTGAAGAAAACTGCATTGCAGATCAGTGATCCATTAGCGTACATTCATGGTTATGAACGATAATATTGAACCCCCCAAAGAAGCCCTTGCTGGTTTAAAAGTGTTGGAGCTTGGTCAGTTAATCGCCGGCCCTTTTGCGGCGAAAACCCTCGCTGATTTTGGTGCGGATGTGATAAAAATTGAGAATATCGAGAGTGGCGACCCATTACGCCGATGGCGGATGATGAGAAATGGAACGTCAGTGTGGTGGGAAGTGCAGTCTCGTAATAAGCGTTCGGTGTGTGTGGATTTGCGAAGTGAGGAGGGGCAGGTGCGTGTTCTTGCTCTTGCAAAGGAGGCGGATGTTCTGATCGAAAACTTCAAACCGGGAACATTGGAAGGCTGGGGCCTTGGCTGGGAGACGCTCCACGAAGCTAATCCGGGGCTAATTATGTTACGAATCTCCGGGTATGGGCAAACCGGGCCTGATAAGGATAAGCCGGGCTTTGGGGTGTTGGGTGAAGCCATGGGTGGGCTGAGGCATCTAACGGGAGAACCTGGCAGAGTGCCGGTTCGTGTCGGTGTTTCAATTGGCGATAGTCTGTCTGCGCTACACGGTGTTATTGGCGTTCTCATGGCGTTGAACCATCGACACGTGAATGGCGGTATTGGCCAATTCGTCGATGTGGCATTGTATGAAAGTGTGTTTAATGTGATGGAGAGTTTACTGCCAGAATATGATGCGTTTAAGGCCATTCGAGGCAGGGCAGGGAGTGCATTACCCGGTATCGCTCCGACCAACGCGTATCCCTGCGCTAACAATGACTATGTGTTGATTGGGGGCAATGGTGATAGCATTTACAAGAGATTGATGAATGCCATTGACCGCCCAGATCTTGCGGATGACCCGCAATTCTCCCACAATGAGGGGAGGGCCGCGGACGCTGAAAGTTTGGATCATGCCATTGGCGCGTGGACCATGAAAAGGTCCGTGGAAGAGGTCATCGAAAAGCTTGATGCAGTGAATGTCCCCGTGGGTCGGGTGTATACCATTGAAGACATCGTGAACAGCCCGCAATATCAAGCCCGAGACATGATTCTTAAAACCACTACGGCTAACGGAGAAACTCTGGCTGTTCCGGGTGTGGTTCCGAAGCTGAGCGCTACTCCAGGCCGACTGAAAACACCGGCCCCTATGTTGGGAGCGCATACTGCTGAATGCCTTGGTCAAGTCGGTTGGCCAGAGAGGTTCAGGCCAGAGAGGTTCGTCGCAAAAAAATCGATGGATAATTAGAATATGAATATTGAGCGAGTATTTGTTTTATCCACGACATTGCGTCGAAGGTGGAGAGCAGAAGATGAGTAAAGCCAAATCAAAAATGAACATTGAGATAAACGAAGTAGCGCCGAGAGACGGTTTGCAGGGAGAAAAACGGTTTGTCAGTACCGAAGACAAGATTAAGTTTGTAAATCAGTTAAGTAAAATGGCTTTCACTCGTATTGAGGCCACGTCATTCACATCTCCCAAAGCGATCCCAGCTTTGGCTGATGCCGGTGAACTCATGGTGGGAATCGCCCGTGATCCGTCAATCATATACAGTGCATTGATATGTAGAAGTTTAGACCAAATCTGACACCGTATTAAATCAATCCGAGCGAAGCGAGGGTTGATTTAATGAGAGTTACCCGTTTTGATGTAGTTACCAAACAATATCAAAACACAACGAGGTAACT
>WLWV01000181.1 GCA_012103395.1 Gammaproteobacteria bacterium | reverse complement strand
GAGTTACCTCGTTGTGTTTTGATATTGTTTGGTAACTACATCAAAACGGGTAACTCTCATTAAATCAACCCTCGCTTCGCTCGGATTGATTTAATACGGTGTCAGATTTGGTCTAAACTTCTACATATTAGAATTAGGTGATTGACCGTTCCGGGCAAAATCTTTGCCATTCGCGTCAATTTTTTAGTGCGCTTTTTGTATCGTATATCTTCATACTCAATGTTAACTTCAAGGAGTATATTGAACCGATGTTTATTTATAAAGCCCTTAGATCGGCTGAAAAGTCTTCTGAGAAAGATGGGGATTTAAGAATAACATTAATGGATCAATCTGATCCCGAAGCAATTTTTAGGGCGGTAATATCCCCATTAATAGGTTTTACTAATTTCATATTAAATGTAGAACGCTAACCAGAATTGGAATTCTAAGAGACTGTAAATTAAACTGTGTATCTACAGAGATTAATATTTACAGATAGTCTGTCAGTCGATCTTCGAACTCGATCACCTAGGTGCTCCTTGAGGGTATAAACGTCTACATCTGATTGCTGAGTTACCTCTACATGATACTGTAAGATGACAAAGTCGCTCGGTAATTAGTCCGACAATTTCCCTTGGCAATGACATTTTTACATGTCATTGCGTTACATCTTAGGAATCCAGTTCCGCCCATCTTTCATAGTACTGCTCTAATGTTTCACTGATTTCTTTGAGTTCCTGAAGAGTGTGACTTACTTCTTCTTGTGGTCGTTGATAGAAGTTAGCTTCGGAGATAGTTTCAGTCAGGGTTGCTTGTTTCTTTTCCAGGTTGTCAATCTTTTCAGGTAGCTCAGCAAGCTCTCGTTGATCGTTATAGCTCAGCTTTTTCTTTTCTGGCTGGGGTATTTTGCTGACGACTGTAGGGGGTGGATTTGTTTTCGGATTGTGAGTGCTTTTGTTTTCTTGCTTGATGCTTGTTTGCCTGAGCCAATCCGAGTAGCCCCCAACATACTCACTAATGGCGCCATTTCCGTCAAAGGAAAATGTGCTGGTGATGACGTTATCCATGAATTTTCGATCATGGCTTACTAATAATAGTGTTCCCTGAAATTTCAACAGCAACTCTTCCAATAGCTCTAGGGTCTCGATATCAAGATCATTGGTCGGTTCGTCCATGACTAACATATTGGCTGGTTTGCTAAACAGTTTTGCGAGCAGTACTCTGGCTCTTTCACCGCCGGATAAGCTTCTGACCGGAGATCTTGAGCGCGCTGGTGTAAAAAGAAAGTCAGACAGATAGCTAATGACGTGCTTTGATTTGTCATTAATGGTGATTTGTTCTCTGCCCTGGCCAATGACATCTATCACTGTTTGATCCAAATTAATCTGGCTGCGAAGCTGATCGAAATAGGCCGCTTCAATTTTGGTTCCATGCTTGATAGTCCCTTTTTCTGCTTCTAGTTCCCCAAGTAAAATCTTTAGAAGTGTGGTTTTTCCAACACCGTTTGGCCCAATGAGTCCGATTCGGTCGCCACGAAAAATGCGTGTCGAAAAATCACGGACGACGATATTGTTACCATATTTGTGGGTAATGTACTGTGCGTCGATAACCAATTTTCCACTATTGGTGGATTTGTCCAATTCAAACTTGACGTTGCCTTTCCTGTTTCTGCGTTCAGATCGTTGTTCCCTCATTTGTTCCAATGCCCTAACTCGACCTTCGTTTCGTGTGCGCCTTGCCTTTATTCCTTGGCGTATCCAAACCTCTTCATTGGCTAGCTTTTTATCAAATTCAGCGTTTTGCCTTGCCTCCTGTTCCATGGCCGCCTGTTTGCGACGAAGATAGTCTTGGTAATCACCCGCCCACAAGGTTAGTTTTCCTCTTTCAAGATCAACAATATCGGTGGCCACGTTTTGTAGGAACTCTCGGTCGTGAGTGACAAACACAATGCCGCCTTTGAATTGTTTGACCTGTTTTTCTAGCCAGATAATAGTATGGGTATCCAGATGATTTGTTGGTTCGTCAAGTAGGAGTATTTGTGGGTTGCTGACGAGTGCTCGTGCAAGGGAAACCCGTCGTTGCCAGCCTCCTGATAAGGAACTCACTAACGAATCAGCAGGTAAGTTAAGACGACTGAGTGTCTTTTCAACATTGCCCGAAAGATTCCATCCATCGCAGGCTTCCAAATTCTGTTGTAGTTCGGCCAAACGCTGCATTTGCTCTGGGTTGCTTTCTGTGTTTTTTGCGATTGATTGATATTCAGCGATCCAGCTCCCCACGGAACCCAGTCCCCCGGCAACAACATCAAAGACAGTGGATTGAGATGACATCCCCGGAGCTTGCTCCAATGAAGCTATTGTATTGCCCACCTGGCAATGAATTTCTCCACCATCAGGTCTAACTTCCCCACTTATTATTTTTAATAAGGTAGATTTCCCTTCTCCGTTTCTTCCCAACAGCCCAATTCGTTGACCGGGTTCAACGGTGAGATTGGCATAGTCCAGTAGCTTGTGATCACCAAATGCAATTGAGATGTCGTTAAGTTTCAGAAGAGCCATGAGTGATTGCTTGAGGAAATATTAGTGAAGTTGATAAAGGGTTCATCTGGGGGCGCGATTTTACATCTAAATGGGATGCCGATTTACGGAATTTAAACGTATAATCGCGATCCATCGAATTTAGTACGACCCTGTTCGATATTCCTGTGAAAGAAAAAAGTATGAGCAATCTATTAGAAGAGATCCAACAACGCCGCACTTTCGCTATTATTTCTCACCCTGACGCGGGTAAAACAACACTAACGGAACGTCTTCTACAATACGGTGGTGCGATTCAGGTTGCTGGAACAGTAAAAGGCAGGAAAAGTGATAGGCACGCAACATCAGATTGGATGGAGCTGGAAAAGCAGAGGGGCATCTCGGTGACCTCTTCGGTAATGCAGTTTCCGTACAAAGATCGCATTATCAACTTACTAGATACGCCAGGTCACGCTGATTTCTCGGAAGACACATACCGAACATTAACCGCAGTGGACTCTGCGTTGATGGTCATTGATATTGCCAAGGGAGTTGAAGATCGAACGGTAAAATTAATGGAGGTTTGCCGGTTACGGGATACGCCTATCATGAGTTTCGTCAATAAAATGGATCGGGAAGGGCAGGACCCCATCGATATTTTGGACGAAGTTGAACGGATTCTGAAAATTAAATGTGCTCCAATGACTTGGCCCGTGGGTATGGGTAAAGCTTTCGTTGGTGTATACCGACTGTATGATGATGTAGTCCACCTTTTTGCAGGTCGAGGTGGCTTGGAGGCCGATGTGTTTATACAAGGCTTGGATAGCAGCGAACTTGAGCAGCATATCGGTTTTTTAGCGGAGCAATTTCGAGAGGAAATTGAGTTAGTGCAGGGAGCAAGTCACGAGTTCGATGTTGAGGAATATCTCAGTGGCAAACTAACTCCGGTATTTTTTGGTTCTGCGCTGAATCGATTGGGGACTGATGAGTTGATGGACAACTTCGTTGAATTTGCACCCTCACCACAGCCTCGGAAAACTGAAATCAGAGCAGTGAACGCGGTAGAAGAAAAATTTACCGGTTTTGTCTTCAAGATTCAGGCGAACATGGACCCTGCTCACCACGATAGGGTTGCCTTTTTGAGGATCACTTCGGGAAAATTTGACAAAGGAATGAAAATTCGCCATGTAAGGGCTGCCAAGACGATGACTGTGCATAATGCTCATACTTTCATGGCGGCAAAGAGAGGAAACGCGGAAGAAGCTTATGCGGGTGATATCTTGGGCCTGCATAATCACGGAACTATTCAGATAGGAGATACTTTCACCGAAGGAGAGGAACTCAAATTTACGGGTATTCCCAACTTTGCACCTGAGTTATTTCGAAGAGTCAGGCTGGCGGACCCGTTACGTGCGAAAGCGTTACAAAAAGGGCTGATACAGCTCAGTGAGGAAGGCGCGACCCAGGTGTTTCGACCTCTTGTGAGTAACGATTTGGTGCTTGGGGCGGTTGGGGTGTTGCAGTTTGATGTGGTTGCACACCGACTGCAGAGTGAATACAGTGTGGATTGCGTTTTCGAGGCTGTTCCGGTGTCTACCGCGCGTTGGGTTGAGTTTAAAGATCCAAAGATTGAAGGGGAATTCCGTCGGAAGAACGAGCAAAATTTGGCCTTGGATGGGTTGAATACGCTGGCATACATCGCACCAAACCGTGCGAATTTACAATTGGCTATTGACCGATGGCCCGATGTCGAATTCCGATCTACCCGAGAATTTTAGGCGATGCAACACCGGAACGATTAGTCGGAAGCGGTTGGAATGTGTTTTATGGTTGCATAGGCCTGTGAACTGAAAATATGCCTCTCGCGGAAGAACCTTAAGTCTGGGGCTAGCACATGTTGCCCATCGATTTTAATGACAAAAATGTCGGATTCTAGAAATATGGGGATTGTTCGTATAATTATGCAAAACTTATGGTAAAATAAATTTGTTTTTACCACTATTGTGTTCGAGGCGAACGGTATCGGGTCATGTTGAAAAAATTGTGTCTATTTGCAAGACAAGTAAGTTTGGTCGTTGCAATCGTATTGATTGGTTTGAGTTCTGCTTATGCGGTGAACTTTGATCATACTAAGGAGTTTGACTATTCCGGCTTGGTTCGAGGGCAGGAGATTGGTTGTTTGGCGATGAATATTTACCATGAGGGTCGTGGTGAGTCGCCGAAGGGCCGCGCAGCGATTGCGGCAGTAACCATGAATCGTGTTTCTAATCCGGATTATCCGAATACCGTTTGCGAAGTAGTGTGGCAGAGAAAGCAGTTTAGCTGGACCAGAATTGCTGCTCGTCATCATGTCATCAGAAACGAAGTTTCATGGAATGCGGCTTTGACTACCGCCCAACTCTTTCTCGACGGCGCTAAGTTGTGGAAAGTGGGACATGCAACACATTATCATGCAGAACACGTTGAGCCTTATTGGGCGTCTACACAAACTTTGGTAGGGAAAGTGGGTAGCCATTATTTCTATATACTGTAGTGGTTTTTAGTGCTTAGTTGATCGTGACCGAAGCCCATATTAAGCGTATTGGTTGGCTGGTTTTCGATATCAACGTTGGCCCGGTTCACTAACATGCGCATAGCTGCTGTTCAGCTCAATGCCAGCGACGATGTAAATGGGAATCTCAGTCAAGTAGATGACTACATCCGTTTGGCTGCCGCAGAAAAGTGTAAAGCGGTATTCTTGCCAGAATGTTTCGGCCTGATGCAAAGTAGCAGAGCTCAACTTTTTGAGTTAGCCGAAGAAGATGGAGCGGGTCCGATTCAACGCTTTCTGGCGTTAGCATCCGCACGTTATGGAATATGGATATTTGCGGGGAGCCTACCATTTAGAACAAATAAACCAGATCAGGTCACCAATACCGCATTAGTTTTCGATGAAAATGGTAATCGAGTTGCCAGATACGACAAAATTCATTTGTTTGACGTGATCTTGTCAGAGGATGAGAAGTACTTGGAGTCCTCATATGTAGAAGTTTAGACCAAATCTGACACCGTATTAAATCAATCCGAGCGAAGCGAGGGTTGATTTAATACGGTGTCAGATTTGGTCTAAACTTCTACATTTAAACAGAAGCGGTTCTAACTCACTCAATGCTTCCCGATAGACCCCTTTTTTAAAGTCAATGATATGTTGAATTGGACTCCAATAATCGATCCATTGCCAATGGTCAAACTCAGGGTTATCCGATAAGTCGAGTCGAACTGATGACTCTTTGGCTGTTAGCTTGAATAGAAACCACCGTTGCTTTTGTCCCTTAAATTGCTGCTGTCTCCTTCTTCTATTGCGAGACTGAGTTGCATAAGGTACGTCGTAGTGCAACCAGTCGATGGTGTTTCCAAGTAGTTTAACGTCTTTCGACTCCAGGCCTATTTCTTCGTAGAGCTCACGAAACGCGGCTTCTTTTGCTGATTCTCGTGGCTCTATGCCACCCTGAGGAAACTGCCAGCCGTCATGGTGAATTCGCCTAGCCCATAGTACTTGACTGTGACTATTACAAACAATAATTCCGACATTACGCCGATAGCCGTCTTTGTCTAGATTGTTTTTAGTGCCCGTATAGTACATCACTATATCCTATTTGCTGTGGCGATATATTACAAGTCCCATTCGGGCCACTCGACGTGTAGGAGGGAGTATTAGATGGAATTGCGTTTGAAATTAACCTAGATTTTTCATTCGATAGAGGGGTTGTCTAATCGAAGGCGCGGTATCCAATTTTCTATCTAGCTGTTTGATGGCGCTTTTTCCAATAGTTTTTTCCGGTTTTTGCAGTGAACTTGGGCAAACTCAAGAAATTCGTCCATTGCTCGCAGGCGAAACTTTTGTCGTTGATGGACGATTGAAAAAGAGCGCCTGATTGGTTTTTCAAGAGGAATGGCCTTCAATGAGCAAAGTGCAAGTTCTTTCTCCATCGTTGCGATGGACAAAATAGAAATTCCAAGCCCGGCGGCGACTGCATTTTTTATAGACTCAGGGCTGCCGAACTCCATAATAATATTTAGACTGTCGATGGTAGTGCTATTGTTGAGCAGATAGTTTTCGACGACTTCTCGTGTGCCTGACCCTTCTTCACGGCTAATGAAAGAGTGTGTGGCCAAATCTGATATGAGAATACTGGATTTTGTCGCTAAAGGATGTTCAGTTGGGCAAACCACAACAAGCTCGTCGTCCCAAATGATATCAGTAATGAGGTTTTTATTGTTTACTGGCCCTTCAACTATGCCGATATCGATTTGATTGTTCTCGACCATATGTATAATCCCATTTGTATTTGCCACGTTTAGTCTGACTTTTACATGGGGGAAGCTGGATTGGTACGCGCCAATCACGCTAGGAATGAAATATTCACCAATAGTAGTGCTAGCGCCCACTACTAGCGGGCCTTGGACGTCTCCCGTCAATGTCCTTACTTCATTATCCATCTCGCTATAAAGCAAAATAATACTGTCTGCATAGCGCTTTACGAGCTCACCTGCCTTGGTGAGGTTGATTCGGTTGTGCGTTCGATCGAATAGACGAGTATTAAAATATTCTTCCAACTGCCTAATCTGAAAAGTTACCGCAGGCTGGGTCATGTGTAGTGATTCAGCTGCTTTGGTGAAGCTCAATAGCCGAGCAACTGTTGCAAAAACCTGTAGTCTTCTGTCTGCCAATTTACATGTTCCGATTGAAAATACGAGTTCATTCCTGTGTCATTTTTAAGACTACCACAGTTGGGAGGCGTGCGAGTGCCTTTGACATTACCTATACAACCCATTGAATAGCAAGTATCAGTATGGAGGGAGTGCCCGAATAGTGTTCGGACGTTGAACAAAATGGCTACCGAGGGTTGTTGGTGCCTATCGATAGAAGAATCCTGAAATGATACTTGTTTTATTCACCTTATGACCCTATTTGAGATAGAATTATGAACTATCCCGTGTCACCGGATCTATAATAGGCACGAAAATAGTAAATTTTATTGATCAAAGATTCTAAGAGGAATGAC
>WLWV01000180.1 GCA_012103395.1 Gammaproteobacteria bacterium | reverse complement strand
TTGATGGCTCAACATTCAACACCTAATCCAGAAAAACCGGCTTTGGCTTCGTTCGCTACGCTCACTTCGCCTAAGCCAAACGAACATCGCTAAAGAAATAAATTACAGACCTCAGATTACACTACCTCGGGAGCACTAAAAGTATTGTTTAGTGATGAAAGAAGTTTCTTTATGTTGTTTGAGGAAAAGCTGTTTGGCGTGCATTCGTTGCTTGAATTTAGACAAATGTTAGCTGAAGAATTCCCCGAAGTGAAACAGATTGTGTCTAATGAGAGCGCAGAAACTGCTCAAAAATACTATCGCGATGGGCTAGAAAGTGGCGGGTTGGATTTTTTTATCCACGAAATTTATCGAAATATTAGTCGATTAACAACATAATTAGGATCATAAGCATGATGAATTCTTTTGGTGCATTCGCGGTTGGTGAAATCATCCATCTGGAACCCACTTCGGGGTGGCCGAAAAAAGCGGTCCATACCTTTAGTGAAGAACAAGCCACAGCCATCCTCGCGGCGAAGGAAATTGGTCGGCCGCTATTGATTCGCGGCGAACCGGGTTGTGGGAAGACGCAAATGGCGAGAGCGGCCGCGCATGTGTTGAAGATGCCTTTAGCATTATTGGTGGTGAATGAACGGACAGAGGCCGAGGACTTGTTGTGGAAATACGATGCATTGCGTCGGTTGTCGGATGCCCATAACCCGGATCAAGATGTTGAGGACGAATCCCGTTATCTGAGCGCGGGGCCATTATGGTGGGCGCTGGATCACGTTAGTGCCGAAGAAAACATCGGAATCAGGAGTAGTAAACCATTCTTAGGTGACGATTTTGGGCCAGACCAAGATAGGGATGAAGAAGATCAGCCCGAGGAGAATGCGAAGTTTGAAAATGGCGTGTTGCTGTTGATTGATGAAATTGACAAAGCGGATCGGGCGGTGCCAAACGGGCTGCTGGAAGTCTTAGGTAACTATAGTTTTGACGTGCCTTATATCAAGAAGCGAATTGAGTGCAGAGGTAATCAACCCCCGCTAATTCTCATTACCACCAATGATGAACAAGAGCTTCCCCCGGCGTTTGTTCGACGATGTCTGGTTCTGGACATCGGACTACCAAAAGACGAAACAGCGTTTATCGAGACTTTGTCCGCGAGGGGGAGAGGGCTGTTTCCAACCGGGTTTGACTCGACAACCGTGTATGAAGATATTGCCAAGCAGTTATGGGAAAAACGCAGACAAGCACTGGCCCAACAACATTCTTTTTTGCCTGGGCAAGCTGAGTATTTAGATCATTTAGAGGCAGTATTAGCGATTAAACGTCATCGTCCTGAGAAGGAAGACGACATTATTCGCTCCTTGGCAGAGTTGGCTTATCAAAAGAATCGAAATTTATAGCGTTCGACAACATTATTCGCTCAATGTCTCAATCAGACAACATGATGTTCGGTGACCTTGCTGTGGAAATGCGGGGGATGCAACGACTGCGAGAGGCGTTCCCAGAGGTGCCTGATAAGACGCTGGCTGCGCTGTTGCAATTGGATCTGGGCGTTGGGGAGTTGGATTCGTCATCACAACTGCCACCAGATTGGTCACCAGAACTGTCACCAGATTCGTGGTCTGAATTCGCGGATGAGTCTTCGTTGGGCCAAGGTGATTCGGAAAACTTGAATCGCGATGAGGCGGATGCGTTACGGATTGCTGAAGAGAATCGACGCAATCCCTATCCGCCCAAAGGGATGAATCTGCCTTTTCTCTACTGTCAGCAGGTCGTGGTAAAAGACGCAGTGGGCGAAGAGGGTAATCATCCCCCGGTTGAACTGAATGAAGTGGCTGTTTTTGATGGCGAAGTGAAGAGCGAAAGGGTGACGGATGACCCCAGCCACGCACAAGTACCATTAGCGCAATGGTCCCAACTATGGCCAAGAGTTCATGATTTGTTTCGACATCAAAAAACCACCCGTCGCTTGAATGTCAAAAAGATCATCGACAAGTCGACTAAATGTGAACCCTTGGATGTGATGCCATGGAAAGCGAAACCAAGCTGGCCTAATGAGTTAGTCATCGTTGCTGATTTTAGCCGTCATCTTTCGCCATATTTTGACGACTATCTACTGTTGACCCGAAACCTGATGAAATGGTTTAAAGCGCGTTTAAAGGTGATCGTTTGTACTGATGCGGAGCGCCAAACCTATTTTTATGATGGCAAGACCCGAGATGGATTCCCCTCCATTAACAGTAAGGTCGGGGTATTGTATTTGGGGGATTTAGGGTTTTTAAATCAGCAGACGCAATGCACTGCCCAGTGGCGGGCGGTGGGGGCGTATTTGAAACGACGCGAAGCGAATGTTGAGGCGCTTTTGACAGTGGACCCCAGGGATTGGCTAACGGGGCTTGGGGGGTATTTTCTATTGAATGCTTGGGAGCCAAATCCAATCTCTCCCTCGTACCCGTCCGGCGGTTTGGCCTTGGACCCAAACAGCGCAGAGCAAGCTACCCAACTGCTGCGCTACCTTTCGCTAGCGTTCGAGTTAACCCCAGGAATGATTCGAGACGCCAGAAAACAACTGGGGATGGGAGTCTCTGTAGAAAGCCTAGTTATCCAAAAAAGCGAGCTCAAGGGGAATGCTACCCACTTTCAATGGCGTGAAGCGGATACGCAAAATACGTTTATCAATGAATTGCTTGAAGACTCCGCGCTAGCGAAGTCAGCTTGGGGCCTGATCGAGGGTTATGAATCTAGGTTGCCCGCTGAACTGCAAATCGAGCAGAGGCAGAAGGCCGGTAAATCATTCAATACGGATCAATACACGTTTCTGAAAAGCTTATTGGCTTCCATCAACCAAGCGTCGCTATCTGATCCTGCGCTGGAGATGTTGTACGGTTGGGTAGATCGGATGCAAGCTCGATCTGGGAACGAGCCGTGGAACGCTAATACGGTGGCTTTATACGGTTTATGTGCCCGAGCAAAAAGCCTGAGTGATCCATCGAGGGTGCCGGTGGGGTTGGATTCGACCACCATACCGCACTGGGTTGTCGGTGAATCAGCACCTCGGCGAGTGAAAGTATTGCAATACCATGACAGGTTAGTATTCGCTGATCAGGGTGAGGGTGGACCAATGCTTTCTGATTCGCCAGCGGTTGATTCCCAGGGGTTCGAAATTGATTATATTACGGTAGATCAGCAGTCCGAATTATTGATCGAGCGCAAGCAGAAGGGTCGATCAGTGCTTGAAAAACACAAAGTCCTGACCGTTAACGAGGATGAAAAACCTCATCAGGAAACAGGGGATTTAAATCAGATCGTTCTGCCGAACGGCCTGACTTCTTTTACGATCAACACGCGACAAGAAACTCGAACCTACGAGGTCTGTCGCTGCCCGGATTGGGCGGATGCTGTTGGGAGGGATCGATACGGAATGTTTGCTGTGGTAGGTGTGAGTGACGTTCGTTTTGTGGTGCGCTGGATACCGCCGGGTGAGTTTATGATGGGGTCCCAAGAGAGCGAAGCCGAAAGATATGAAGATGAAAGCCCTCGTCACCCTGTTCGATTTGAGCAAGGATTTTGGTTAGCAGAAACAGCGTGTACTCAGAACTTGTGGCAGACAATTATGAACACTAACCCGAGTCGTTTTACTGACAGCGACGAGCTTCCGGTAGAGAATGTAAAAAAGACAGAGGTAGAGAACTTTATTCTGGCCTTAAACAAAAGATTACCCGGTTTTGAGGCAAGGCTGCCGTCGGAGTCGGAATGGGAATACGGGTGCCGGGCAGGGACCCAGAGTGCCTTCTGGTTTGGCGATGAATTGACCACGAATGATGCTAACTATGACGGAAACGGGCGCTACAACGGCGGTAAAAAAGGTACGTATCGAAAAACGACTTTACCGGTGAAATCGTTCAAGGCAAACCCATGGGGTTTGTATCAGATGCATGGAAACGTCTGGGAGTATTGCGAAGATAAATGGGATGATAATTATGACGATGCGCCGAGGGATGGCAGTGCTTGGGGTCGTGGAGATAATGATCGGTCGGTGCTACGCGGCGGTAGCTGGGACGATTTCGACGGGCTTCTCCGTTCCGCTTACCGTGGCGATAGTCATTTCGGCTTCATCCGCGGCGGCGTAGGCTTTCGTCTTGCCCGAGCTCCAGAGAGCTCAAGTCCAGAAACAAGGGGAGCGGACTGATGGGTCAGCGAACGAGGGACGAGTGCTGTACCAATCAGTCGAGCGGGCGGCGAAATAGGGTGTTCTATTCTTATTTGAGTAGCGTTTATTGTCATGATTAATCGTTACAAGATTTAGACATGAAACTGCGGTGAAAGCTCCCTGCGTAGCCGACCTCTTTAATCTGTCCGGCCATTAGGGTTTTTGGACTCAAGCATGCCTCATTAATATGATCCGTCGCCATGAAACTTGATAATCAACGTCTGCCTCAGTGGTTTCCGGAGCCTTGGGCTCATAGCTATGGCCAGGATCGATATGGAGTTTGGCATGGGGTTTACGTTGAAGACATCGAAGTGCGTTTTCGGTGGATGCCGCCGGGTTCTTTTATGATGGGATCGAAGGAGGAAGAAGCAGGGAGACGTGATTCGGAAGGCCCTCGCCACCCTGTTCGATTTGAGCAAGGATTTTGGTTAGCAGAAACAGCGTGTACTCAGAACTTGTGGCAGACAATTATGAACACCAACCCGAGTCGTTTTTCGGATAACAAAGAATGTCCGGTAGAAAGGGTGAAAAAATCACAAATAAACGAATTTATTTCAATACTAAATAAACGATTACCGGGCTTTGATGCAAGATTACCGTCTGAATCGGAATGGGAGTATGGGTGCAGAGCAGGATCGGAGAGCACTTTTTGGTTTGGTGATGAATTGACCACGGATGATGCCAATTATGACGGTAATTATCCCTATCTCGGTGGAAAAAAAGGAGAGTATCGGGAAACGACTTTGCCAGTGAAGTCATTCACGGCAAATCCATGGGGTTTGTATCAGATGCATGGAAACGTCTGGGAGTATTGTGAAGATGGCTGGCATGATAATTATGACGATGCGCCGAGGGATGGCAGTGCTTGGGGCCGCGGAGACGATAATCGATCGGTGCTACGCGGTGGTAGCTGGAACCTTTACGGCAGTTACCTCCGCTCCGCTTACCGTTACGATAGTCTTATCGGCATCGTCAGCGCCGGCGTAGGCTTTCGTCTTGCCCGAGGTCCAAAGAGCTCAAGTCCAGAAACAGGCGGAGCGGACTGATGGGTCAGCGAACGAGGGACGAGTGCTGTACCAATCAGTCGAGCGGGAAACCATTGACTCTTTTTAGTTCGACTTGTTATGCCTTTGGGGTGGATCACTGACCAGAGTGAAGTTGCCCCCTTTATAGCTTATAAGCGCTTTATAGGTTTAATCAGGGTAGGACTTTCTTATAGGGCTTGATTTCGATGTTTTGGTAAACCCCGGCGGCGATGTAGGGGTCGGCGTTGGCCCAGGTTTTTGCGTCTTCCAGGGAGTCGAATTCAGCGATAATGACGCTGCCGGTGAATCCGGCGGAGCCAGGGTCTTCATTGTCCACGGCGGGGTTAGGGCCGGCTACTAGCAATCGACCTTCATTCACTAACTTCTTTAGGCGCTCAACATGAGCGGGCCTTGCTTCAAGTCGCTTTTCCAGACTGTTTTCAATGTCTGTGGCATAAATGGTGTAGTACATGTCTTGTGTTCTTTCGTTTTGGCTAGTCTTCTGTCTTCTGCGCCGTCTTGGGTTTGCCAATGGCGTCAACATCAATGTGTTTGCTTAAGAAAAACATTTGCGCGATGGTAAAGGCTAAGGTTATGCCCATTAATCCAAACACTTTAAAGTTTACCCAGGTCTGAGTACGAGTTTCTGCGTCAGCATCGAGGTTGTAGTAAAAAGCAACATAGACATTGATTAAACCGAGTACGAGGAAAAAAATGGCCCAGGAAAGGTTTAACTTCTGCCAGATAGATTTCGGTAGCGTTAACTGACCGCCCATCACGTATTCCAACGCCGTTTTTTTTGTAAACAGCATGACGAAGATGACGATACTGAACACCCAGTTAACGATAGAGGGTTTCCATTTGATGAAAGCGTCGTCCTGAAAGAAAATTGTCAACCCACCGAACACCGAGATGATCACTAACGTGACGAGGTGCATGGTTTCGAAGCGGCGATGTTTAAACCAGAATACGCCAACCTGCACGAATGTTGCGATAATCGCTGCGGCGGTGGCGGTATAGATGTCGTACATCTTAAAAGCGCCGAAGAATATCAGCAGAGGAAAAAGGTCAAATAATAGTTTCATCAAAATTCCGTGATGCTTGAGGTAAGGGAATTGCTAGATTAGTGTCGGAACACTTGGAGGCTGGAGTATACGGAGTTGTGATTATCCTGTCATGTACTTGCCACAGCCAATCACCGTACCGAGCGCGGACGCTTCTTTTCGTCATTTTGGAACTTCAGTCGGGGAAATATGGGATTGAAAATCAGGGTGTCCCAAATTAGATGCTGCTCTAGTAATCCCTAGTAACCTTGAGTTTTTGATATAAAATACTGACCTGAAAACGATGTAACGAATTGACATCGTTCACCTTAAGGAACGACGAGGTTTATTATCAGCAACAAAAAATACATTACCGTAGAAGGCCCCATTGGGGTGGGGAAAACGACACTGGCGCGAAGGATTGCGACGTCCATCGGAGCGGGCTTGATCCTTGAGCAACCGGCTGACAATCCGTTTCTTGAACGGTTTTACAAGAACCCTCGACAATACGCTTTACAAACCCAGCTCTACTTCCTGTTCCAGCGGGCTAAACAACTCAAAGAATTGCGTCAGGGAGATTTGTTTACACCGATTCAGATAGCGGATTATATGTTGGCGAAGGATCCGTTGTTTGCGAGGCTAACGTTGGAAGAGGACGAATTGTATCTTTATGAACAGGTTTATAACCAACTTACTCAGGAAGTTCCCACACCGGATTTAGTGATTTATCTTCAGGCTCCAGTGGATTTATTAGCGGCTCGGATTCACAAACGCGGTATCCTTTTTGAAAGGAATATGGAGCGACGCTATCTGCATGAGCTGGCTGAAGCGTATTCGAGTTTTTTCCTTGGTTATCAGGATTCGGCTTTACTCATGGTCAACGCTGAAAACGTGGACTTTATGGAAAATGAGGAACACTATAGTTTGCTGCTACGGCAGGTGAATACGATTACATCGGGTAAACACTACTTTAATCCCGTATTGGATTAAGTCGTTTTGGATCAGAGAGGCCAAGAACAGAGCGGCGATGCAGAGAGCAGGGAGCGCGGCCGTAGCCACCCGTTCTGCCAAATGCCTTCCTAGTGGCTTCGATAATACCTACTGCGCTTGATAATAAGTCGTTAAAGGTCGATGCAAAATACGGAATGATAGGGATAAAGTGTAGAAGTTTAGACCAAATCTGACACCGTATTAAATCAATCCGAGCGAAGCGAGGGTTGATTTAATGAGAGTTACCCGTTTTGATGTAGTTACCAAACAATATCAAAACACAACGAGGT
>WLWV01000179.1 GCA_012103395.1 Gammaproteobacteria bacterium | reverse complement strand
GATGGCTCAACATTCAACACCTAATCCAGAAAAACCGGCTTTGGCTTCGCTCTCTACGTTCACTCCGCCAAAGCCAATAGCGAAGCTGCAATAGAAAGCTAAATTACAGACCTCAGATTACACTACCGTCACTACCAATTTCCAAGCCATATGACCAAACCATGTGGTAACTTTTATGATCGTTTTTATCGTGCCACCATTTATGTCTGCGTTCTTTCTAATCTCGTTTTCGTGTTAATCACCAGCCATCAAAGCATCGACGACATTTCTGCGTCGCAATGGAATACACTGGTGGAGGATCGCTATCCCTTTTTGCGACATGAAGTCCTTTCTGCGATGGAAAAACATGGCTGCGTGGGTGATCATGCTGGCTGGATCCCTCGACATCTTACCTTTGCCCAAGAGGGCAAACTGGTCGGCGCCATGCCAGTCTATGAAAAACACAATTCCTGGGGTGAGTTTGTTTTCGATCATGCTTGGGCGGATGCTTATCATCGAGCTGGTATCGACTATTATCCGAAGCTGGTTAATTCTGTTCCGTTTACACCGGCCAGCGGCCAACGTATTTTGGTTACAAAACAAGACCAGCAGCAGATAACCTCCCATATTATCAGAGCGGCAAAAACGTTGGTGGATGAAGGCGGATACAGCGGCTTGCATTGCCTGTTTCCTTCACCGGATTATCATGCCGCGCTAAACCAACAGGGCGCAATTTCGAGAAACGATTGCCAGTTCCATTGGCATCATCGAGGCTACCAGCACTTCGATGATTTTCTTTCCACTCTTAAACCCAAAAAAAGGAAAAATATTCGCCAAGAGCGACGCAAAGTTGCGGATGCTGGGCTCAACATCAGGCGCCTAAATGGGCACACTGCCAATGAACAAGACTGGCTAGATTTCACCCGCCTGTATACACTCATTTACAATCGCAAATACGGGGTACCCGCTTTTAACCATCACTATTTCATGGAAGTCGCTCAAGGAATTCCCGATCAGATCCATCTAGTACTGGTTGATGACGGCTCAAGCCCCCTCGCTGGGGCGCTAATGTACAGCGACGATAACACCCTTTACGGGAGACATTGGGGATGCGATAGCTATGTCGATTGTCTGCACTTTGAGGTTTGCTATTACCAAGGTATTGAGATGTGTATCGAAAACGGCTGGCAACGATTTGACCCCGGGGCCCAAGGCGAACACAAAATCGCTCGCGGATTCGAAGCAACCCTGATGCAATCATTACATTGGATGGCACAAAGTCCATTTAATGACGCCATTGCAAAATTTGTCTCTCAGGAGCAACAGGGCGTGCAACGCTATATCGACGCGGTAAAACAACACTCCCCGTATCAAACGACATAATCCCGAACTGGTTAAGTGGCCGCTATTCACCGAAGCTAGTCAACAATAAATAACGTTGCCCCACCTTCCGTGGACGAACGATGGGCTTCTTGATTATCACCCACCTGATAACTTTGTCCCGGGGTTAGCATGAACACTCTGCCAGCTTTAAGTTCGGTGCGAAGCTCTCCTTGAAGGCAGAAAAGGACATGGCCCTTTTCGCACCAATGATCCGCAACATATCTTGGCGAATATTCCACCATCCTTACTCGAATATCACCGAACTGCCGGGTGCGCCAGTACGCCACACCTACCTCACCGGGGTGTTCGGTTTTTTCAACTTTTGCCCAATCAGTGGTGCCAAACGGAATGTCTGAAATTATCATCTACTAGTTTCAATTTATATGTTGCATTCAACTGAGTCTGCCATTACAGAAAATTGAGCTGGATGTTATAGTTGAACACTGAAGGTTGAGTACTAAAATTGAGTACTGAAGCTCAAATGTTGAATGCTAAACAGCGAAATGTCGATTTGTTTTTTCAATGTTTCTCAACCAGAATCCAATGCCCATTTTGCCATCTCGTTCCACATCGGTCTTTCATTGCTAAGTTACTCCAAATATCGTGCAAGGGGCACCCTTGGGGGGCTTGTGATCATACTGATCGTCGCCTCCCTATATTCGCTCAGTGCGGGGGCCATTGACACCAGTATGTTCGAAACGCTTCGTGCAACAGCTCAGTTCCTTGGGCTCGTCCCCATGGACCAAGACAATAATAGCCTACCGCAAATATTAGGACAAATACGTATCCCCCGGCTTATTCTCGCCATCATTGTTGGTGGTGGTCTAGCGATAACTGGGACAGTTTTACAAGCATTGTTTCGCAATCCGATGGCTGACCCCGGTTTATTGGGCGTATCATCAGGTGCTGCTTTTGGTGCTGCGGCTACCATCGTTTTTGGTGTTTCATTTTTCGCTCAGGCATTCGCCGTGTTCGGCAACTGGTTGTTGATACTGGTCGCTTTCGCCGGCAGCTTCATCAGTCTTAGCGTGGTCTATCGACTAGCAACATTTAATCGTCGAACAGATATTCCCACGATGCTCCTCGCCGGTGTTGCGGTCAATGCCATTACTGGCGCAATGATCGGGCTACTTAGCTACATCGCCAGCGACACCCAACTGCGAGATCTGATTTTCTGGAGCCTTGGCAGTCTCGGCATAACCGACTGGTGGAAACTAGGCGCAACCGCATTGATCGCCACTCCCGCGTGTTTTGCCTTACTTTTTCACGCCCGAGCATTGAACGCCAATCTTCTCGGTGAAAGCGAAGCCAGGCACCTCGGATTCGATGTCGAAAAGATAAAAAAACGACTCATCATCCTCGTCGCATTAGTTGTTAGTGTCGTGGTGGCCGTGTCTGGCGTGATCGGCTTCGTGGGGTTGGTGGTGCCTCACCTGCTGCGGCTTGTCGTCGGCCCGGATCATCGATTGTTACTTCCTGCATCCGCACTGGCCGGCGCAATTTTGCTCATCATGGCAGATATCATTGCACGAACCATTGTTGCCCCAGCAGAAATACCCATCGGTATTATCACCGCAGTACTTGGCGGCCCATTTTTCTTGGGCCTGCTTATTCGTCACAAACGTAAGCAGGTATTTTGATGTTTAGGGTAAAAAACATCAGCGTTACTTTTTCCCATCACACGCTACTGGATGATTTTTCCTGTGATTTTCCCACGGGACAACTCTGCATGATACTGGGACCAAATGGCGCGGGGAAAACCACCTTGCTTAAATGCCTAGATGGAGAAATTACGCCAAGTCCCGGTGTTGTCGAGCTAAATGGTCAACCATTATCCCGTTGGAGCAACCTTGAACTGGCGACGCAAAGAGCTGTCTTGCCACAGTACTCAAATCTTGATTTTCCATTCACAGTGAGAGACGTTGTGTTAATGGGGAGAATCCCCCACGATACCACTGAAGATGAAAACCAGAAAATTGCTGACGATGTACTGGCACATTGTGACTGCGTACACTTGGCCGCTCGCGCCTTTCCCACACTATCCGGGGGAGAGCAACAACGCGTCCACACCGCACGAATTCTGGCCCAAATCTGGAACCAGTCGAATGATAAAAACCGCTTTCTACTGCTGGATGAACCCGTATCCGCACTGGATCTGAGTCATCAATACTCGCTGTTAACGTTACTCAAACAACTGGCAAAGGATCAGCAAATCGGCATCATTTGCTCATTGCACAATCTCAATCTAGCGGCCCAATTTGCGGATCGCTGCCTTCTCATTGACAATGGCCAGCTAATTGCAGATGGAGCACCAAAAGACGTGTTCAGTGAAGACATTCTCAGCAAGGTATTCAGCATTGAAATGTGGGTAAATCCACATCCACAAAACCCAGACATTCCGTTAATTATGCCCAAGCTCGATGAGAATACAGTGAGCTAGGAGAATAGACGCGGGCTGGCGATTTTTAGCTTTCCGCTGCCGAGGTCACATTCCGCTTCAATCTCAAGGGAGCCTTTGATACTCGCCGTTTGATACTTAACCAAAGCGATTCGATTCACTACAACCTCCCCGTCATCAATGAAATCCCGCGCCGATCCCACCAACGAAATCTTCTGCGCCACTTCATCGGTAAAATACGCCTCATCATATAAACCCACCGTCAAATGAGGCACGTAGTTTTCATCATTGACTTGGCTATCTGGATCCACCGCAATGCTTCTTAGCGCCACTCTTAGCTCGATAAGTTGGAGGCCAGTATTGATGACGGGGTAGCATGGGGAGCCCGTGAAACTACTTAATTGACCTAACGATAATTCAAAAGGCGAGAATGCGCTGCAAACTTCCGTCAACGACGTCTTGCTAATGGAAGCCTTGCCAATAAAACCTGCTGGAAGAATCGTGACATGGGGCTGACGCTGGTAACCGTTGACCAAGTAAGGTGAGAGAACATCATGCGCGCTTTGGATTCGATATTGCCAAGACGGAGAATCGACCATGATTGCCCACACATAATAATGCGGCCTTCCTTTATGCCAGCTCACGAAATCCTTATCGACATTCTTTAGCGTGTGTGTCGATTCGAGGAACACACGGGTTGTTTCCGCAGACAGAGTGTTATCTTTCACTGCCGCCCTCAACTGTCGCCCTGCGACCCTCCCCTATCCATCGCTCAGGTTATTGCAAGGCATGGTCTTCTTTGAAGCGCATAGCTTCCCGCACTTCATCCAGTTGCTGGCAGAACGGCTCGATACCATTTAGCATACGTAAAGTGTGGCGGTGCATCATGCCTGAATCAACATACACAAACGCATCTCGCCTTACGGCATTAATGTTCTTCCATTGCTGCCAAAGCGACATATCCGGTGGAATACTATCAGTCATCCCAGTGACAATGGCGTCTGGGTTTGCCTTGATTACAGACTCCATGCTCACTCTAGGGGCAATGATAGGCAAATCCGCAAACAGATTCACCCCACCGCAAACCTCTAATACTCGACTAATGAAATGCTCACCATTCAGGGTCATCAGAGGATTCGTCCAAACCTGGTAAAACACACCCAAAGGTTGCCGACCGCCATATAAGTTTCTAGCATCATCAATTACTCGGCTCACCGTATTAACGGACGGATCGATCAGACTTTCTGTCCCAGCAAGAATAGCGAGGTCTCGGATGTTATCTAAAACATCTTCAAATACTCGAGGTTCAGAGTAGTAAACAGTTAAACCCAAGCGTTCTAATTGATCCAGTGTACCGCCATTGTTCCCACCACGCCAAGCCACAATGAGATCCGGCTTTAGGGACAATATCGTTTCAAGATTAAATTGCACATGACTACCAACGGAAAGAATATCGTTGGCTTCGGGCGGAAAGTCGCTGTATTCCACCACCCCCACAATCCGGTTTCCTGCACCTGCAGAAAACAGGTTTTCTGTGTTGTGAGGAGCGAGGCTAATGATACGTTGAGCTGGTTTCTCTAGCGCAACGATTCGATCAAAGTCATCCTTGACTTTGATCTCGGAGGCAATGGCAACGTGAACCCAACCAAGGAGCCCAATCGTCGCCAGCATAAGTTTGACCACTTCACGAAACGAAGTGATCGATAAGTGCATCGTCATTACTATCGGATTCCGATTAAGGAAGCCGGTAATAGTTTAGGGAATATAACGCAAGGTTACCATCGCGTTCACACCGTCCTGATTGTAAGAAGCAGCGGTTTCGTACTCCTTATCAAAAACGTTATTCACCTGTAAGCCAAGGGACCATTTAGAATGCACTTTGTATTCTGCACGTAAATCCAGTAACGCATAGCTACCGAGCTCAGTGGTATTGCTTAGGTTATCGTAAGCTTTGCCTCGAGAAGTCATCGTCGCACCCACGTTGAATTCGCCGATTTTTCGATCCGCAGTGAGCTGAACAATACGCTTCGCTCTTCTCGCAAGCTGCTTACCGTCATTAAAGCTACCACTCGCGTCTTTAGGATCTTGCAGCGTTAAGCTGGTGCCCAACACCCAACCTGCCACATTCATGGAACTCGCTAACTCGATACCCATGATCTCAGCTTTGTTGATGTTGACTGGCGCGAATGTTACCGAATCAAACCCAATCAAATCTTCAATTTCAGTGCGAAACAAGTTTAACGACCAGCGCCCACTGTCAGTTCGGCCTGAGAAACCTAGATCAATGCTACTCGATGTTTCGGCTTGTAAGTCTGCATTACCAAAACCCGGATAATAAAGCTCATTGAAAGTTGGTGCTTTAAACGCTGTTCCGTAAGACAAGGTCATACGATTGCCATCGCCCATATCTCGCCCATAAGCAATCCCACCCGTGGTTTCCGAACCAAACTGTTCGTTATCATCATTACGAACCGATAGCTCGATTTCATTATCACCAAGGTCCATATTATAGGAAGCAAAGATTCCCATATTGTCACGACTGGTCACCGTAAAAGCGGTATTACTATTCACGTCATCGCTAATATGGTCTGCACCAAAAATCAAACGGCCGCTGCTCAGCATGAGATCATTCTGCAAGGAAATCTGATCCCGGGTGGTTTCAAACTTCGAAGAGAATGTACCGTTAAGAAAGCTGTCAGAAGCATCTTTTGACTGAGCGATTAACAGGCTGCTTGCCCAATGATCGCTCACATTGAAATTGGCCTTGACGTGTACCACTCGGGTCAATGATTCGGATTCGTTTTGGAAAGACCCGTCAAATTGTGTTTCGCTCTGCGAGTTTAATATGCCGCCTTCGATACCGAAGTTGTCAGAGAGTTTTGTACCTCCACGTAATGCAACCGACGTATTGTCATATCCGTCTGCATCCGGCTCAACGGTAAAACAACCCGAAGAAAAGCTTCCTTTACAGGCATTGAATCCATCCGTGTGATACTTGGAAACATTCAGGGAGTACCAACCAGCATTACTTCCACCAGAAATACCCGCATGAAGATCCGTGGTGCCATGACTACCGGCGGAGACTCGTAGCGTTGGGCGAGTACCTTGACTCCCTTTACGCGTAAAGATCTGAATAACGCCACCAATCGCCTCGGAGCCATATAAGCTGGAGCGTGGTCCACGAACCACTTCAATTTTTTCCACTTGGTCCAATGAGATATCCTGAAAAGGAGTCGTTCCAAGGGTTGCTGACCCAACCTTTACGCCATCAATGAGCACCAGAATTTGATCCGATTCAGCGCCACGAAGGAAAATAGAAGTTTGTTGGCCCACACCACCATTTCGGCTGATGACAAGACCCGGAACAGAAGCCAGCAATTCTGGCACATTAGCAGCACCGCTTGTTTCGATTTGCTTGCGATCGATAACAGAAACGGGAGCCATGGTTTCATCGACAGTTTCTGCGCTACGAGACGCAGTAATAACGATGGTAATGGGTTCTTTGTCAGCCGCCAATGCAGTTTGGGCAGACGTGTAAAAAAGCAGGCCGGAAATCCCAGCCAGAAGGGTTTTGTTCATCTGGTAAACCTCGGTGTTGCACGACCCCGTGCAATTATATTTATGTTACACAACATGCGTAACACACCATGATCGGGCAGGTCTCCGGACTCATAAGCATTGAAAGATTGTGCAACCCTACGTCTGTAACTTTGATTTAGGTTGAGTCATTATCGTCGTTCCACACGATATATCGCTTGTCGGCATTGCTCCATTCATCGTCAATCTCGACGAGGATGGCACTGACAAGC
>WLWV01000178.1 GCA_012103395.1 Gammaproteobacteria bacterium | reverse complement strand
AGTTACCTCGTTGTGTTTTGATATTGTTTGGTAACTACATCAAAACGGGTAACTCTCATTAAATCAACCCTCGCTTCGCTCGGATTGATTTAATACGGTGTCAGATTTGGTCTAAACTTCTACATCTAAAGGACCTTACAACGTCCTTAGGCACGAAGACGCTCACTCTGTGGATCCCACACGGGGTCCATAATGACCGTGGCACTTCTTCTTACGCCCAATAACTCAACATCGAATGTCGTTCCCTCCTTTGCCCATTCGGGCTCAACATACGCAAATCCTAAACTCTTTTGAGTAGCATGTCCGTAACCGCCAGATGTGGTTACTCCAATGGTTCGATCGCCAACCAATATCGGCTCACCACCGACAATATCATTATCACCAATTTCAACGTCCAGATAAACCAACTTAATCTCAATACCTTTTTCTTTTACGTCCAATGTGGCTTGTCGACCTCTAAACTCGGACTTCTTATTTGAGAAAAAACGCTCTGTGTCTGCTTCGATGGGTGTAATTTCATTGGTCAGCTCCGCGCCCCAACCTTTGTATGCTTTTTCAAGCCGCAAAGAATTCACTGCATAAGTACCAAAATCAGCGATACCGTGGCTTTCACCAACGTTCCAAATTGACTGATAAATCCCAAGCATCTCTTCCATGGGGCAATGCAGTTCCCAGCCCATTTCGCCGACGTAGTTCACCCGCAAAGCACGAACAGTTTTACCTGATAGTTCAATCTCTTTGCCCGTCAACCACCGAAAACTCTCGTTGGTTAAGTCACTGTCGGTTAGCGAACCCAAAACCTCTCTCGACTTAGGTCCCGCGACCACCAGCACGCCCCAATCATTGGTTATGTTAGTAATGGTAACATCCTCTCCTTCCTCCACGCCTTGATTCAATATGGCTAGATCTACTTCCTCGCAACCAGCCCCAGACAGAACGTAGTAGTGGCCTTCACTCAGACGGGTTATCGTAGACTCTCCATTGAGCCTCCCTTCTGGAGATAGATAGTGGGTCAAAGTAATGCCTTCTTCCCGAACCGGCATTTTGTTGGCGCTAATTCGATTCAAAAATTGCTCCGCATCTTTTCCAACGACGTCATATTTAGAGAAACTGGACAAATCAAGAATACCCACTCTTTCACGAACTGCACGGCATTCTTCAGCCACCACATCAAATGTGTTGTTATGGCGGAAGCCGACTTCTTCAACTCGCCCATCCAAGGAAAACCACTTAGGTCGCTCCCAGCCATTAACCTCCGTATGAACCGCACCTTTGGATTCCAGCAAATCATAAAGCGGCGTGGTGCGCTCTTTACGAGACGCAGGTCTTTCTTCGCCAGGCATGTGCAATTTGTACATGTGTTCATAATCCTGGTGGGATTTCGCCTTGGTGTAATCACCCGGCGCATAATTACTGAAACGCCTCGGATCAACACTCGCCATGTTAATTTCTGAATCACCATAAATCATCCATTGCGACAGGTATTTTCCTGAACCAGCACCCGCAGCGATACCGATCGAAGCACCATTACAATGCCAAAAATTTTTCAAGCCAGCCGCAGGGCCAAGAAAAGGGTTAGCATCAGGAGTATGAGGAATAGCACCACAAACCACACGTTTAATCCCCAACTCACCCCACATAGGAATTCGCTCCATTACCCGTTCAATGTAGGGCATAAGATTGTCAAAGTCGGGATCAAACAACTCGTTCTCTGAATCCCACTCCGGCCAGCCACCTCGATGTGTCCAGCATTCCTCTGAGTTTGCCATTTCGTAAATACCGATCAAGGCGGATTTCTGTTCTTGTCGATAGTAAGAGGATGGGTAAGGGTCACGAATTACCGGCATCTCATCATCACGATCAAGAAACTCCTTTACCGTGTCTGTCACAATATAGGTGTGTTTCATATTGATCATCGGAATATCCGTTCCCACCATCTGACTGACTTGCCTAGCGTAGCAACCAGCGGCATTCACAACGTGCTCAGCGATAACGCTACCTTGCTCAGTAATCACCTCCCAGTCGCCGGATTGGCGCTGTTTGATATCCAGCACGCGGTTTCCAGTCACAATACTGGCGCCCATCTGACGAGCACCTTTTGCCATCGCGTTACACACCCCGGCTGGATCAACATGGCCATCACCAGTCGTCCACGCTCCAGCGATGACCCCATCGATATTGGCGTAAGGCAGAAGCTGTTTGATTTTCGCAGGATCAATAATCTCGCAATCAAACCCAATTAGTTTACCCACTGAAGCAACCCGTTGAAACCATTCTACTTCCGCAGGAGTTTGAGCAAAGCGAATACCACCACAACCATGCCAGCTAACATACTGCCCGGTAATCTCTTCAAGCTTTGGGTAGAGTCGAATACCATGATCATGGATCTTCGCCATGTTGTAGTCTGGATTAAAACTTGGACACTGACCCGCAGCGTGCCAAGTGGACCCAGATGTCAGCTCCCCTTTTTCAATCAATAAGCTATCGGTCCAACCTTCTTCGGCAAGATGATAGAGCAAGCTGGCTCCCATCATGCCCCCACCAACAATGACAACCCGCGCCTGGCCCGGCAATTGCTTTGAATTCACTTTTCTAATTTCTCCCATTTTGTCTACCTAAATTTCGCACACCTATCACTAACTATATAAGTGATAGGTGTGAACACAAAATAATTCCGACTGATTACCCTATCCCAGATAACTTTAGACAGCCTAAAGACTATCTCGTCTAAGGATTGGTCTTATTTCCTCGGTTTCATTTGTTCCCGAGGGAGACGAATGTCAAATCGCGCTCTCAATCGGGCATCAAGCTCATCCGAGATATGACTCGGAAAATGAGTTTCCAGTATCTCCTGAGTTAACCTTTGAGCCGGCGAATTGATGGATTGTGACCCGAGTTCTTTCCATTGTGACGGTGTCAGTCGATTGCCTACTTCAGGGTAAACATAGTCTTTTTCCATCCTAGATAAGGTTGCATCATGGCCTAAAAAATGCTCGGGGCCGTTCATGCAAACGTCGGTAATGGTCTCCAAAGCGAGATTATCATCATCAATTTCAACACCACGTACACTTCGATTTATTGCACCAAGCATATCATTGTCGATGGTTGCACCCTCGAAGCTGAAGCCCAGCAAGCTGCCTTGCATGCCTGCCGACTCGTATACTAGGTTCGTTCCACTGTGCCCCGCGAGGGTCAGTGTATACGCTTTTTCAAAACCAGATTGCGCATCCGGAATTTTCGAATCCGCCATACCAGCGGCAACACCCGTGGGTAAGTTGAGATAACGGCCCATCTGACCACATGCCGCCATCAGAACAGCTTGCTCACCCGAGCCGCCACTCATTGCACCGGTTCTTAAATCAGATACAAACGGCCATGGCCCGAAAATAGCTGGATGCCCGGGTTGGATCAGATTTACATAAGCGAGCGCACCCAAACACTCAGCACATTCCTGCACAACTGCGCCAGCTAACGAAGCCGGACTGGTCGCCCCGGCTTGCCCCGCAGCCAATAACAAAATAGGCATACCACCTCGAACGCAAACTTCCAGCACTTTACAGGCATCTTCGGCGAAACGCATAGGGGGAACCACGAAACAACAAGACAGGCTTGCAAAAGGCCGAGCTCGATACTTATCCTCTCCACCAGCAATTTCGTAAAGTAATTTCAGTCCTTCCACCGCATGATCGGCTTCGACGTAGCTCACCCCAACGTGTTTGGTAGTGCCGGCTACAGAGGCATAGGTCGTATTTAGATCCATGGCGGCGGGGTTTTCAATATCACGTGCCACCATGCAACGTTGGAAAAAATGAATATGTTCGTGCTTGTCCACTAATCGGGAGGCATCGTATAAATCCTGAAGTGTGGATTCGCGATACGCACCCACACCCGGGTATTTCTCATGGGTTTTCCATTCGTCTACTACATGCACCGCCGCACCCGCGGTTCCGAAATGTACCTTATTGCCAGATAGATGCATATCATGTTCCGGGGACTGCCCATGGAGCGTGATGTCTCGCGCGCAAACCGCAAGTGCGTCTTCGATCATGCTACGAGGGAATAAAAGACGTCCTTCTGGCGTGAATTTACCACCGTTCTTTGTTACCAAATCAATACATGAAGGAATTGATTTGGCAAAGCCCACATTCTCCAGCAAGTCCAACATAGCCTCGTGGATACGCGCCATATCCGCTTGACTAAGTGGGTTAAACCGACCTCCTAACTGGCCGGGTCTGACGGGTTTATTCTCTTCCGCCAACGGCGCTGCCCGAAGCGCTTTTCTCGCTTCACGGCCACCTGCTCTTTTGCTAGCCATATAATTAACACTCTTAGGGTTTGTGACAAAAATCGCTGTTAGTATCCCGGAAAGCTCAGCGCCATAAATCAGACTTTACGACTCCAATTTCTTTTTCTGCGTCCTGTTCTTCTTTAAGCGTTAATTCCAACTAATCACCTCAACCGTTCACTTCCTAGGGCATCCCATCCGATATTGAAAGTTACTTTCTGGTTTCACGTGGCGTCACACCGAAACTTGAAAGATATCGACTACTGAAATGACCGGAGGATTTAAATCCACACATTAATGCAATATCGATGACTTTCGTAGAACTCTTTTCCAACATGCCTCGGGCAACTTCAAGGCGCAAATCCAGATAATATCGTGCTGGGGTAGTATTTAGGTGCCGCCGGAATAAGCGCTCCAATTGGCGTTTCGAAAAACCAATTAGATCAGCGAGCTCATTGGGCGTTAGGGGTTGTTCAATGTTTGATTCCATTAACTCAATGCATTCCAACAGCGCCGGATGGCTGACTCCAATTCGCGCTTCCAGTCCCATCCGCTGAGGTTCTCCCTTGGCTCGACGATGAGGGTGGATCATGCTATCTGCCACAGAAGAAGCCAGTTCATGTCCATGGTGTTGTTCAATGATATACAACATCATATCCATCGATGCTCCCCCACCAGAACAGGTAATACGATTATTATCGATTTCGTACACGTCCGCAGAAACCTTTCCTTCTGGATAGGTTTCAACGAATTCTGCCATGTTTTCCCAATGAGTCGTGCAGCGCAATCCTCTGAGCAGCCCAGCTTGGGCAAGAACATGACACCCGGTTTCCAATCCACCAATCAGAATATTTCGTCTGGCTTCCCGTTTCAACCACTCCAAAGTGGGGCGGTGGCTGAAGTTGCTAGGTTCAAAAGGTCCACAAACCATTAGCATCGAAAATTCAGGCGCGCTCCCCACGGCATAATCAGCGACTTGCATCATGCCATTGGAGGCGATAACACCATCACCCAACTCACTGACAATCGACCATTGATACAGCGGCTTACGTGACAATCTATTTGCAATACGTAAAGGCTCCACTGCTGAAATGAAAGGCAGCATATTGAAGTAGTCAGAAAGAAAGAACCCAACATTCCTTTGGGCACCATCAGCAACATGACCATATTCTGAACGGTTCATGAAAATATCACGCTAGGAAATAATTTCGCTATTATCATGAGATTAGCCCAGACTCGCAAGCAATATAAAATCAAAATTTGCCCGCCTACTGGTGCAATATCACACGTCTCTATATCGCTATGACATTCACACCGTCTATGATTATGAAAACCCAGTATTCATGGATACAAGACTTAAGTGGGACATTGCGATAAGAATCAATCCCAACCTTGGCTTTTTCACCTCCTCCCAGCAGCATCGATTAACATTGACGGAAACCAGTCCGGCTTTTATGCTCTGGAGAGATTCATTCAAACCTTTCTGGCTCTTCATAAGTATAAAATGAAAAACATAGCGATCATCGGAACCGGAAACATGGGCGCTCCCATGTCTGTTAACTTAAGTGAAGCTGGCTTCACCGTAAACGCCTATGATCTGGTGACAGAAAAACTGGATGCACTAACTCCTCATGGGATCAATAAGTGCAGCAGCCACGAAGAAGCCATTAGAAATGCGGATATTATCCTGACCATGCTGCCTTCTGGCGATGAAGTAAAGGATGTCTATTATCGTCACGTGTCCCAGTCGGGAGATACGAAATCACTTTTGGTGGACAGTTCTACGATTGATTTGATGGACGCCAAGGAAATCCACAGCGCCATGAAAGCAAAGGGGTTCTCTATGCTAGATGCACCGGTTTCAGGAGGCACTATCGGCGCCGCTAATGGCGCTTTAACGTTCATGGTCGGTGGTGATCCCAATGATATGAAAGACGCATCCGTTATTTTTGATGTCATGGGGAAAACCACCATCCACTGCGGCCTAGGTGGTATGGGCCAAGCAGCGAAAATGTGCAACAACATGATGTTAGGAATTCAAATGGCCTCCGTCGCAGAGGGCTTCAAATTAGCTCAGCATTGTGGACTGTCAGATGAAAAACTATTCGACGTAGCAACTCAGTCTTCGGGCAATTGTTTTTCGCTGACAACGTTTTGCCCCATCCCCGGTATTGTGGCGACCTCTCCTTCAAGCAATGGCTATCAACCTGGGTTCTCTACGGAATTGATGCTAAAAGACATGGGCCTCGCACTAAATGCGGCAAACAACGCCGGGCTAAAACTTCAAACAGCCATAACGGCGAAGGAGATCTATCAGGCGTTCAGCGACCAAGGAAATGATCATAAAGATTTTTCCGCTATTTTTACTTCTTTGCAATCATCGTTAAACGCGCGAACAGGTGAAGAATAAGGTGGTAAGGATCTCTTTGTTCGTATCGTGCGAGTTCTGAAGTAAATGCAAGATTTATAGACTGCTCTCTAATATTTCAAGAAAGCTTAATAATTTTTTGAACTTATTAATTCTAGGTTAGTCTTCAGTATTTACAAGGATTTGATGCTTTTCGAACAAGCAGACAATCATTTTTAAAACTGTTGATGAACGAAGATACAGATCACTCTTTTGTCGGCAACATTCATAACGGTAAACACAATGTTAAAGCACTTTCGAACCGCCTTAATCGCATTCGCCGGGCTATTAGTATCAAGTAACGTTTTCGCTGGCGCAGATGCTATTTATACTTCACTATTTAGCAATGCCAGTGCGGGGGGATATGATGTTGTGGCTTATTTCACAGAATCAAAACCCGTGAAAGGTAAAGATGACTATCAAACGGAGCACAAAGATGCTGACTGGTATTTCTCTTCCCAAGAAAACCTCGATGCATTCATTGCCTCTCCTGAAAAATACGCGCCTCAGTACGGTGGGTATTGTGCTTGGGCAGTTTTCGAAGGAAACCTATACAAAGGTGATCCCCAGCATTGGACCGTGCTCAATGACAAATTGTATTTAAACTTCGATGCAGAAGTACAAACTCAATGGAACACAAATCGAGAGTTACATATTTCTGGAGCAGACACTAATTGGCCTACCGTACTGGAAAATAATTAATTTTACACTTACCTAGGGAGCGTCTACATAAGTTAGAACGAAACAAGCCGAGAGTCGAAATCGGTTATGACTGGTTCAGAAACTTCCTAGATAAGATGATTGTGCAACCCTACGTCTGTAACTTCGGTTTAGTTTGAGTCATTATTGTCGTTCCACACGATATATCGCTTGTCGGCATTGCTCCATTCATCGTCAATCTCAACGAGAATGGCACTGACAAGCC
>WLWV01000177.1 GCA_012103395.1 Gammaproteobacteria bacterium | reverse complement strand
TTACCTCGTTGTGTTTTGATATTGTTTGGTAACTACATCAAAACGGGTAACTCTCATTAAATCAACCCTCGCTTCGCTCGGATTGATTTAATACGGTGTCAGATTTGGTCTAAACTTCTACACATTACTCCTTGAGATTTAAGGGGCAAAATAAAATTCTTTCCATATTCTTCGTGTTGTAACATGTCTTTTCCCACGTTCTTGATTATTTTCCTCACCGCCTCTATGTCCGTTTCATAAGAAAGCCTCAATTCAAGTTTCATGGTGATCCAGTCTCGGCTGAGGTTGCTCACCGTTTTTATTTCCCCATAGGGAACAGTCTGTACTGCACCGAGATGGTGTCTTAGTTGCATGGAGCGCAAGGAGATTTTTTCCACAGTGCCACGCAACCCTTCCAACTCGATGTATTCGCCTCGTCTGAATGCATCATCAATCAGAAAAAATAGGCCACTTAATATGTCTTGCACCAGTTTCTGTGCGCCGAAACCGATGGCGATCCCAACGACGCCAGCACCGGCGAGTAGTGGTGTGATAGCGATGCCTAGAGAATGTAGGGTGGATAGCGCAAGAAAGATCACCAACACTGAAGTGACGCAGGTGCGAATAAGCGGTATCAGGGTTTCTGCCCTACTGGCGCCTTCGCCTCCCCCGTCTCCTTCGAGGCTGGCGATAGCATCGAATTCCTCAGTGGGTATTTTTTTCTCAATGATGGCATTGAATAATTCCCAAACTATATAGACGAAGGTCACAATAATGGTCAGGTTGATTCCTTTCTTAAGAGCGCTTTGTAACCACGATGCTTCCATCAATGTATCGGTGTTAGCACCTAAGGCTCGCGTGAGCATGAAGATGGCGAAGCCGAAAAGCAAAACTCTGAATCCGGTTTGCAATACATCAATAAAGCGATGAGCGCGTCTCTCAAACGTTGGGCTTTGTAGTGATTCAATTTTCACAATGTTGCGCAGGAGGCCATTGAAAATTCGGTCTGCGACGGGAAAAGCTAAGGTAATCCACCAACTAATCGTGACAAACTCAGCATGCTGCCAGTGCCCCATGAATGTCTTGAATAACCATAACGCCCATAAAAAAAGCAACCAGGCTTGTGAAAATAAACGGCCAAGAGTGGACCGTAAATTCCTTAATGAGATTAGGGTGATGTTCTTTATTCTTATGGACGGTGTGTCGGCGCCGTCGGGTGAACATGTTGGTAATTTTGTCGCGCTGGGACCATATTTGACTAAGGATGATTAGGTTTAAACCCAGGGTATAAGGGATAAATAACCCCTTAACCAGCAGCTCGTCCACCCCCACTGTGGTGAGATAAACCACGGTCAATTCACCTAATTCGATGATGGCGAAAAACAGTGTGAACCAAATATAGGCTTGTCTGGCGGATCGATTGTCAATGGGGATGGGGCGCAACTCCTCTCGATAGGGCGAATAGATGTTTCTTAGCATGATCATCCACACCCTGAATTTAATCAAAGCGACAAGCCCTTCATGAAAAAACACTTCAAGGTAACGATTGGGTTGAAGCAGAAATATCGAACTGACATAGATGGCTATGCCTAGGACTGTGATACCGATAAGTTGGATGACAACTCTTGCAAGAATAAATCGCGCTTTCTGCTTTAGTGATTCGTTTTGTGCTTCGACGAATCGATAAAGTTGTTTGAGTAGCTTTTGGGTGGTGACAAACTCACAGAATAAACCGATAAGCAGTATGAGCCCGAGTGAACTGATGACAGACCAGAAGCCCCGCCCAGCTTCTGGCGAAGCAATTTTCAGTATTGCAGATTTTAATTCGTCGGGATAGGTTGGTAGGAGATTACTAAGTTTGGTGAGCCGATCACTGATTTTCAATCGTGACCTGTCTGCTTCCCAATCACTTAGTAATGTTTGGTCATAAGAAACTTTAGTCTCTGAAGCCGCTCTCTCATGTTGTCCTTCGTTACCTGGCGTTGGCGAGTGCAACATCTGGGTCAACAGCGATTCGATCTGTTTGTGAGTAAACGACACGTCGCTTTCTGAGGAATTCGTGTCTACTGAGTCGTTTTTATCAATCTGAGTGTAATCTTGAGCGACACTATTTGGAGTGAAAACAAAAATCAAACTGAAAAAAAGAAGGGCTCCGAGCACCCCGGCCCATGAGCCATTGGTAAATGGACAGGTCAACGACCCTAGGAAAGAGGTTTTTGTTGTTTTCATTGACACTGCCATTTTTTGTTCTTTCGTCGCTTGAGAGGGTTCACTGAGGGTTCACTGAGACTTCATTTAAGTCCTTAACTTCTAAACCTTCAGAATTACTGAATGATCATACGGCAAGAAACATCGAATCCCGCTTGTTTGGGCTTTGGCAAATCACGTCCCCTTCTTCTGTCAAATAGCCGATAGAGGCAAGTATAGAATACTCAGCCGCTGTGTAGAGTCTGGTCGGTATTTCTGGATATAGGGCTTTTCTTAACTCGGAAAGTGTTGCTGGGGCGTTTTTTAATGATGATCGTATTTGATCAATGCGCTGCCTGCGATGAGACATGATCTGATCAATATATTGGTGAGGCTCGACAATAGAAGGGCCATGGGTTGGCCAATAGGTTGACTCATTCCGATGGGCTAGTTTTTCAAGGCTTTGCAGGTAATCTCTCACATTACCGTCTGGTGGCAATATCACGGTGGTCGACCATGCCATCAAATGATCACCGCAGAATAAGGTGTTTTCATCTAGATAGGCGAAGCAAAGATGATTGGAGCAATGTCCAGGGGTATGCACAGCTTCGATTTCCCAATTCTCGGTGCGCAAACACTCCCCGTCTAACAATTCAAAATCAGGGGTAAAGTCTCGGTCAATTCCCGCTTCCATGGAATCTGTTTCATCAGCGGATCCGCCATGGGGCCCAAAACCAAATGTGGCGGCATTTGTTCGAGCTTTTAACAACCGAGCAGCTGGGGAATGATCCGCATGGGTGTGGGTAATCAGTATGTGAGTAATGACTTCTCTAGGTTCCAGTGCTGAGAGTATGTTATCGACGTGGCTTGGGATGGACGGGCCGGGGTCGATCACGGCGACCTCACCGTTGCCGACTAAGTAAGTACCTGTGCCTTGATAAGTAAAAGGCCCAGGGTTGTGAGCAAGAACCCGACGGATGCCAGGAGTCAATCTTTCTACAATCCCGTACTCAGGTGTGGTGTGGTCACTAGACACCGTACTTTTTTGTTTTCTTTATCTCTTTGAGAATTCGAGATACCAGTGTCGGCCCTTGGTAAATCAAACCGGTGTATAACTGAATCATATCAGCTCCTGCCTGTAGTGTTGTGATCGCTGCCTGTGGGCTATCGATTCCGCCAATGCCGATAATGGGAATGGCTCCCTGTAAATGGCTACGCAAAGCGGCAATAACCTCCACGGATTGATTGTGCATAGGGCTGCCGCTTAGTCCCCCAGTCTCCCGGGATAGCGCACTGTTTTGAACGCTTTGCCGAGATAAGGTAGTGTTGGTTGCAGCAACACCGTCGATTTCATGGGCCAGAAGCAGGCGGGTGATACTGTGAATCTGGACCTGGTCGACGTCAGGGGCAATTTTCAATACGAGGGGAATTGGTTTGCCGAATTTATCCGATAGCTTCTTCCGCTCATTATTGAGTGCGCCAAGAAGAGCATCCAATTGATCATCCTGTTGCAAGTCCCGTAAATTGCGGGTGTTTGGAGAGGATATATTGATGGTGACATAGTCGGCGAGTTCAGCGACTCTGCGCAAGCCAATTAGATAGTCCTCATTAGCGTGTTCCATTGGGGTGGCGGCGTTTTTCCCGATATTAATTCCTTTGATGATATTGGGATTAATAGTTGCTAGGTTTTTGACGAATTCATCAAGACCAATGCTATTAAACCCCATACGATTGATGATGGCATCATGGGCCGACAGTCGGAACATCCTTGGTCGCTGGTTTCCGGGTTGGGGTTGGGGGGTAACTGTGCCAAGTTCAACCCACCCAAACCCAAAAGCATGCAGCGCATTACTGGCATTTGCCTGTTTATCCAAACCCGCTGCGAGCCCAACCGGATTCGGAAAGGTCAATCCCATGAGGTTTTTCGGTTTCGAAATACCTTTTGTGCCATAAATAAGACTGATCAGATAGCAGATCGCTTGGCTATTCGACGCTTTCGCTAGTGCGTTCAATACCAGGTCATGACTGGTTTCGGCATCGAGTCGGAATAGGAGTGGGCGGAGTAATTTATACATAATCAGGGCAAAGTTAGAACCGTTCGTTATCGCGTAACAGCCGCCATTTTCCACTTTCCAGTTTGCCGAGTTTAACATTTCCAATACGGACTCGGATCAAACGGGTCACTTGTAAATCAACCAGCTCACACATCCTGCGAATTTGTCGCTTCCTACCCTCTATTAGGGTGAATCGCATCTGAGAACCCGTGATATGGTCTATCCCTGCGGGTCTTAATAATTGGTTGTCGAGACTAAGGCCATGGCGCAACAATGCTAATTTCTCCTGAGTGATTTCTCCTGTTGCCCAAACGAGATATTCCTTTTCAATCCGGTTTTCAGGGCCAATGAGCTGTTTGGCGATGCGCCCATCTTGGGTGAACACGATCAACCCCATAGAGTCGATGTCTAATCTTCCTGCAGGAGCGAGTCCTTTTCGATTAGGTACGGTGTCTCCCGGATGCTGGCGATTTAGTTTGTCGATTAGCATCACTGCTGATGTATAGCCATCTTCCGGCAAGCCTGAAACATAGTCCATGGGTTTGTTAAGTAACACGGTGGTTAGCGCGGCTTGAGTGTCCTGGGCTTTTTGGTTCAGCCTGATCTTGGCGGAAGGTAGCACTTTGATGCCGAGCGTGCTGACTCGCTCTCCGTCGACATACACCATACCGCCTTCAATGTATCGATCGGCTTCCCGTCGAGAGCAAATGCCTTTTTGGGACATAAGCTTTGACAGACGAATAGGCTCTACTTTACTGCCCGGTATTGCTGGGTCCTTCTCTGTCATCGTTCCAGTTAATTTGTTTGACGGCGTGCACTTTATTGTTGATTGAATGATTCAACGGCTTGAACCGCATTGCCGATATAACTGGCGGGTGTCATTTCCATCAGTGTTTGCTTCGCTTCCTCTGGTATGTCCAGATGCTGGATAAACTGTTTCAAAGAGGCTTGGTTGATACCTTCTTTTCCCCGGGTTAGGGCTTTGAGTTTTTCGTAAGGTTCATCAACACCATGTCGACGCATAACGGTTTGGATAGGCTCGGCCAGTACTTCCCAGTTGTTGTCCAAGTCCTGATTCAATTGGTCAGCATTAATCTCAAGTTTACTCATTCCTTTAATGGTGGATGACATAGCAATCACGCTGTATCCAATACCAACACCCAGGTTTCTGAGTACAGTGGAATCCGTTAAATCTCGCTGCCAGCGACTGATAGGAAGCTTCGCAGCCATATGATTGAGCATGGCATTAGCCATGCCAATGTTTCCCTCCGAGTTTTCGAAATCAATCGGATTTACCTTGTGGGGCATAGTGCTGGAGCCGACCTCGCCCTTAATCACTTTCTGTTTAAAATAACCCAGCGAGATGTATGACCAGATGTCGCGATCAAAGTCGATCAGTATCGTATTGAAACGTGACAGTGTGTGACAAAACTCAGCGATGTAATCATGGGGCTCGATTTGGGTGGTGAGTGGATGGTAAATCAGTCCAAGATCATTAACAAAAGATTCGGAAACTAAGGGCCAATCTACGTCTGGATAAGCACTGATGTGTGCATTAAAGTTCCCCACGGCACCGTTCATTTTACCCAGAAACTGCTGAGAGGATAGGTGTTCTATACTACGCCCCAGTCGGTGGGCTACATTGGCAAACTCTTTTCCCACTGTGGTTGGGCTGGCGGGTTGCCCATGGGTTCTTGCTAACATGGGTTGAGTGGCGTACTGCTGAGAAAGCTGGCTAACTCGGCGGTGAGTTTCTATCATCAGGGGATGCAGTACATTGTCCTGTGCGCCTTTCAAAATCAGAGCATAAGCTAAATTATTAACATCTTCAGAAGTGCAGGCGAAATGAATGAATTCATTCACAGCAACCAATGCAGGGCGACCACTGATCTCTTCTTTAAGGTAGTATTCGACCGCTTTTACATCATGGTTCGTGATTTTTTCTATTTCCTTAATCCGTTGTGCCTCTTCCACAGAGAAGTTCGCAATCAGGTTTCTGAGGAAATCCAAGTCTGAGTCTGAAAACGCCGGGACTTCTTTGATTTTAATTTCATTTGAAAGGTGAATAAACCACTCAACTTCGACTTTTACTCTGGCTTGAATGAGACCGTATTCGCTAAAATAAGGGCGAAGCTCGGCGGTTTTTTTCTCATAACGTCCGTCCAATGGTGAAAGAGCGGTAAGTGTATTAAGTTCGAGGGCTTGTTCTGACACAGCAAGATTTTGGAGTGGAAATTGAGGCATGAATGATATCATATTCACGCCTCTCGGCCTCGTGAATGAAAACCTGTCTTGTCTCCGGATCGAGAACAAACACTACGAGAACAAACACTAAAAGAGAGATTAACAATGCTTTGGATCAAATCATTCCATATTATTGCCATGGTTACTTGGTTTGCTGGACTATTTTATCTACCTAGATTGTATGTATATCATGCTCAGGCGACGGACAAGCCCAGTATTGAGCGGTTCAAGGTAATGGAACGAAAACTATTTTTTGGCATTATGACCCCAGGGGGAATCGTGACGCTTGTTTTAGGTTGCTGGTTATGGCTCGGGTATGGCTTTTCAGGAGCTTGGCTAATGTGGAAACTAGTATTAGTTGCTTTGGTCATTTTGCATCACCTGTGGTGTTACAAAGCGTTGATTGCTTTTCGAGAGAACCGGAACACCCATGGGCATGTGTACTATCGATGGATGAATGAGTTGCCGGTGCTGGCGCTGATTGCCATTGTGATCCTTGTGGTTGTAAAACCAATTTAGCGCATTTTTTGGACGAATTTTAATTTATGTTTTCCGTCGTTCTATTTCAACCGGAAATCCCACCGAACACGGGAAACATTATTAGACTGTGCGCCAACACTGGGAGCAGTTTGAATCTGATCGAACCATTGGGTTTTAAGCTGGAAGAAAAGCTATTGAGAAGGGCGGGGTTGGATTATCATGAATACACCGATGTTCAGACTTGGCCAAACTGGGATGCCTTCGAAACACAAAGCGCGCAAGAAACCCCAAATCGACTGATCTCTTTTTCCACCAAGAGCAACGTTCATTACAGCGATTATCGATACCAACGTGGTGATCATCTTATTTTCGGTTCGGAAACCAGTGGCTTGCCAGAGGATGTAAGGCAGCGGATATTGCCGGAAAATCGACTTACTATTCCCATGTTCGGCGAAACTCGAAGCTTGAATTTATCAAATAGTGTCGCGATCGTGGTTTATGAAGCGTGGCGGCAGCACAACTTTAAGTCATGCTAAAAATACGATTCAAAACCGCATCATACGGTAGTGTAATCTGAGGTCTGTAATTTAGCTTTCTATTGCAGCTTCGCTATTGGCTTTGGCGGAGTGAACGTAGAGAGCGAAGCCAAAGCCGGTTTTTCAGGCTTTAGTATTGAATGTTGAGCCA
>WLWV01000176.1 GCA_012103395.1 Gammaproteobacteria bacterium | reverse complement strand
ATGGCTCAACATTCAATACTAAAGCCTGAAAAACCGGCTTTGGCTTCGCTCTCTACGTTCACTCCGCCAAAGCCAATAGCGAAGCTGCAATAGAAAGCTAAATTACAGACCTCAGATTACACTACCTATCCGAGTTCCGTCGTACACACCGGAGTAAAGTCCTTGGGATGAGAGAACAAGATTGCCCAGGACTCCCCAATCCAATCATGAAATTGAATATCGCCCTGGGTAGTCTGCGCAGTAAAGTCAGGGGCCGTATCATTGATGCGAAGCGACATGGTGTTTCCTCGTTTTAGTAGAAAGTGACTATCTTTGTGTCGAAATGCCGAAGACAGTTCAACAACATTAATAAAAAGTAGTCCTGTTTTCCAAACAATTCCAAGGGCAGTATAAGGGAGTAACTAGGGTCTTTCGTGGTCGACTCCACGAGGCCACCGAGCAGACCCCCAGATTACCTGGAAAAAGAAACCCACACACTGTGCGAAGCATCTACCATATCCATCCTCAGTCAGATCATGGTGAATTCAAAATTCAACACTTAACCCCGTTGATTCCTTCGGACTCTCTCTTCTCCTTTTCCTTTAACTAATGCCGATTCGGGCCTGTTCTTCCAGATAAGCTGGCAACCCCTCGGGCAATTCAAGCGCGACGGCTAGCGAATCAAGATAGGTTCGCTCATCCTGGTGATCGACATCAATCGCCAGCAGTGCAGAAATATAAACCTCCGCTTTGTGATGCTCTTCAGTCACACTTTGGGCTAACTCCTGAACTGAGATATCCCGAGACATCGCATCAAAGATAGCCGCTTTTTGATCTGAACTCAGGCCCAGTTTTTCAACGGCTTCGAAAATATTTTTTTGTTCTACCGAATCGAGGTGACCGTCAGCTTTGGCAGCGGCAATCATCGACTTAACAAGAACCAGGTTTAACGGTATTTCTGGACCTACGGATTCTGGAATCACCGACTGCGCACGTTCAATGTCCTCGGTCGTGACCGACTCTGTTTGGGCTAGCGGTTTGTTTTGTTTCCAGTTGTCATAAGCCTTGTACGCAAGCCCACCCAATAAAGCGGTTCCACCAATCGTAGCGACATTACCGGCAACTTTTCGGGCGGACTTACTACCGAGTAGGAGCGCTAATACTCCCCCCGCTGCGGCTCCTCCCGCCAGTCCGCCCGGCAACGACGAGGCGATAGCTGCCAATAGGTTGGACGACTGGTCAGGACTATTTGGCTCATGTGTTTGAGTCTGGCTGGAAGCAAATTGTGACAAAAGGTTTTGAATGTTCATTGATTAATACTTGTAGATCTGAATATCGAATTTAGGCTAGAGTTTATTTCGCATGCTTTGATATGGCAACTAGGATCAACCTCTGTTTTTTTAGATCATTACGACACTGACCCTAGTTACCCCACAGTTAGAAATAAAATCGAACTTATGAAACGACATTTGTCCAAGGATCTAACGATAACTGGATAGCTTCATAATGTTAAGACATCGGATCCTTAGAACCATCATCGCTATTTTTACCATTGGCACAATATTGGCTCTATCCCCAAATTATGCCCAAGAACAAGATCCACTCGATCAATTCGACCCGCTTAATATCGGCTTTATCGCTTTACTCTTTGAAGAAGGCCCATCGTTGGAGGAACGCTTTAAATATATCGAAGCAAACTGGCAACCTGGATTTAGTGTTATGGCACTAGAGGTGATGATGCTATCGCGAAGTCAATATGTGCAAAATCGGCTGGTGCGCATGTTACGAAAAACAACGGGGCAAACTCACTTAGGTGCAATCGATGATTGGTTCCAATGGTTATGGAATCAGCCAGAGCAGCCTTATGTGCATTATGGTGAATTCAAATCACTGCTATATCGAATGATTGATCCTAAGTTTGCCGAATATTTTAGCGCAGGAAGACCGAGCAAGATCAGGTTGGATGAAGTACGATGGGGTGGTGTTGGGCAGGATGGAATTCCTCCATTGCGTTCACCAAAAATGATACCCGCAGACCAGGCGGATTACCTTAAAGATGATCATGTGGTTTTTGGCATTGAGATCAACGGGGATGCCAGAGCTTATCCTCAACGGATTTTAGCTTGGCATGAGATGTTCGTTGATACCGTAGGTGGTATTGATTTTGCCGGCGTTTATTGCACACTTTGTGGCGCCGTCATTTTGTATGAAACAACCCAGGAGGAGACAGCATACGAAATGGGGACCAGTGGATTTTTGTATCGCTCCAATAAACTAATGTATGACAAAGCCACCCAATCGCTATGGAACACGACATGGGGACGACCAGTCATCGGACCATTAGTCGGGCAAAGTATTGAGCTAAAACGTAGCTATGTGGTAACAACCAACTGGGGGGAATGGAAACGCCGACACCCCGACACTACCGTTCTATCGCTGGACACTGGTCACAAACGAAACTATGACGAAGGCGTCGCATATAGCGACTATTTTGCCACCAACCAATTAATGTTCACCGTTCCGAAAACAGATTCGAGGCTGAACAATAAAGACGAGATTCTCGCATTGACCTTTCCAGACAAAGGCAAGGAAACCGCCGCGATTCACGCTAACTACCTGCTAGAGAACCCTGTCTACCACGATAACGTTGCCTCCCAAGAGCTAGTCGTATTCACAGACCCTAGCGGTGCCAACCGGGTCTATCAATCAGGCGGCATCACGTTCTCGTCCTTCGACGGTAACCGCACTATTATCGATAACCAACAACAAATCTGGCATCTTACCGAAGATGCAATTACAGCAGAAGATGGCACCAAACTATCTCGCCTCCCGGCTCATCGTGCATTTTGGTTTGGCTGGTTTGCGGCCAATCCAGACACACGATTGGTATTTCAGAGTAACTAGATTAACTAGGGTCAGTGTCGTAATGATCTAAAAAGCGCAGTGGATCGGGTTCTTCCGTTGAGGAGGTAAAGTCAGATTATGGAAAAACCATATGCAAGGAAAAGTCGCTTCTGATTCTGTATCACGGCATGTAACATTTTCGAGACTCGATTTAGTGTGGAAAATGTCGAAACACTTATCTTTCCCATATCCCCTTTCATTGATAATTCGAAACGCTGGGAAGCAGTAACTACTAATTCGGCAACAAAATATTAAACTGGCTTCGTATCTTTTCATCCACCGCCGAGTCGAGGTACTTGGGATGATGGTTTTCTAATATCTCATTGGCCCTCGCATTCGCCTTTTGCCACATGTCTTTAGCACCGAGATCACCCCATGTTTTTGGCTCGTCGCGATCCGATAGCTTAGGATAGAAGTACTCCTTTTGCATCGCATTCATGGTGTGCGTGCCTCCGAGGAAGTGGCCCTCCCCTGTGATGGTTTCGCGAATGGCTTCGAAGCCCAGTGTTTCTTCGGTCACTTCTACGCCTCGAAGCATCCGATAGACGTGAGATAACATTTCATCATCGATGAGGAACGCTTCGAAAGAGGCGCCCAGTAGGCTTGCCGTCATCCCGGATGATTCATAGACCATATTCGCGCCTGCGAGCCCGGCGGCTAATGAGGACAATGCTTTTTCCATTCCCATTTGCGCGTCTACCGCTTTCGCATCCGACATGCTCGACGCAACGCCGGATGGCAAACCTAGCCAATTAGACAGTTGCGCGGACGCTGCGTTGAGCAGGGAAATTTCACCACCACCACCGGCGAAAGAGCCAGTGCGTAGATCGATCACCAACGGCCAATTGGAAAATATCATCGGATAACCCGGCTTGAACACATTGATCATGACCAATGCTGCCAGCGTCTCTGCCAATGTTGACGCCAGCATACCCGCAATGGTGGCGGGAGACGTCGCACCGGATTGAGCGGCAACGATATTGTTTATTGGTACTCCGCGCTTCATACAAGTCAAGGCCACTTCGACGGCATCTGCACCATAGCGTAGCGGTGAAATGACCGGACTGATGTGCGCTTTGCAAAATGGGCGCTCCTGAAACTTACCTTCGCCGCCAAGCACCCAGTCAAACATGTCGATAATGGGATCAACGTGTGAGCCAAATGTGAAACTGGTTCCCGTTGGTTTTGTGGTTCCCCTCAACAGGGCATAAACGGTGTTGACATCCAGGTCGAAATTGTCGGGAACATCGGTGGCGACGCAGCATCGCGTAAACCAACTGACATTATTCAGCGTGTCCATCAAACGGGTAAAGTCGTATAAGTCCTTCAATGTCGACGGTCGATAGCGCCCACTTTCGATGTCCAGGGTTTGAACGGCCGCGCCCCCGGTTCCAAAATATACCCGGTCGCCTCCTAACTCGAAGTCGTGTTTTTTTTCACGTCCGTGAAAAACAAAGGTCTTTGCGGCTCCATCAATGATGTCTTCTACCATGGATTTTGGAAAGCAAAGTCGACCAAGCTCATTGATATGAGCACCGCACTTAATCGCCTGCTGGGCCAAAACGTCCGGTGATTCGCCCATACCTAGTTCAGATAGAATTCTCAGCGCAGTGTCATAGATGTCCAGTATCTGATCATCACTCAGGGGCTTATACCGGCCCCCAATTTGACCTAGCGGACACGGGTCATACTCGGGAGGGCGACTACGCAGTTCATGCATTGCCTCACGACTACTTACTTTTCCCCGACGCGTTCGTTTGCGCTGGTCACTCATAACTAACTCCGAACTTTGAGATTCTCAGGGTCGTACCGACACCCATCGACAACAGTGGCAGGGCATCGAACACCCAGTATTTCCACCTCAAGTTCCGTTCCCAACGCCGATTGATCAGGATTGACGAAAGCAAAAGCGATGTTTTCACTGACACGATGACCATACCCTCCTGACGTAACAGAACCCACTTGCACGTCACCGGCGAAAACGCCATCTCCACCGTGAGCAGGTGCAACATCTGTTTCGATAACCATGGAAACAAACATTTTTCGATGGCCTCGTTCCAATTGATCAAGTAATCCTTGTTTTCCAACAAAGTCCGGTTTGTCCAATTTCACAAAACGATCAAGGCCCGATTCAATGGGGTTTTGCTCATAGATAAGATCCGCCTTCCAATGTCGATACCCTTTTTCCAGTCGCATGGATTCAGTGGCATACAAACCAAAAAATCCAAGGTCAAAGTCACCAGCATTCTGACCGGCCTCGTTAAGTATTTTCCATACTAGATAAAGCTGCTCATTCGGCACATGCAACTCATAGGCCAATTCTCCCGAGAAACTCACACTCATCGCCAATACTTCAGCGTGGCCGATGAACATGTGTTTCGCTCTCATCCAAGGAAACGCGTCTTTTGACCAATCACAACGCGGCGATACCGACTGCAACAGCGCACGAGATTTTGGACCTGCAACCACCAAAATTGTGTGACTTGCCGCCATCTCGGTCAGTGTCACTTGATCAGGCATATACTGATTCAACCAATCCCGGTCGTGCCACTCAGCCGCCGCAGCGGAGCCATACCAGTAATGATCTTCACCGAGCTTAGTAATGGTGGCTTCTGTCAGAACATTTCCTTTTTCCGTCAGTAAATAGCAGAGATTCACTTTACCCACGGCTTTTGGCAAAGCGCCACAGATCATTCGATCTAAGAAGCCTCCGGCTCCCGGCCCTTTTATTTCGTAACGGTTGAAACCTGACACCTCCATGATGCCAACGCCACTAACGATCGCCTCAATTTCCTTTGCTACCACATCTCTGGTCGGCGTAAATCGATAACCATGTTCATCAATAAATTCCGCATTCGGTTTAAAAAATAAGGCACGTTCCCAACCCGCAACCACGCCCCATTCACAATCCATTTGATCTAACACGCTGTAAAGCGGCGTGGTTCTCGCTAGCCTTGCAGCGGGGCGATGCTCGTGGGGTTGGTGATAGTGAAATTCATTTTGATAGTCTTCAATGGCCTTAAGACTGGTGTGTTCGGTATTGGCATATTGAGTAAAACGTCGGGGATCCAAAAACCAGGAATCCCACTCGGATTCGCCATGGACGATCAATTCCGCCAGTATCTTGCCATGACCACCGCCCTCACCTATCCCAGCACGCAGCCCCAGACAAGCAAATGCATTTTGCACACCTGGGATAGGGCCCACCAGTGGCGCACCGTCAATAGTATAGGTGATGGGTCCGTTCACCACGGTATGAATACCCGTTTCTGTTAGCGCAGGAAGGCGCTCGAAAATTCGCTCCATGTTATCCAAACAGCGATCGAGATCTGACGGACACAATGCTTTGGTAAAATGCGGGTCAATCCCATCCATGCCAAACGTTTTACACCCTTGCTCATAAACCCCGACCAACAAGCCCGTTTTCTCCTGACGACTGTAGAAATCATCACCCGGATCCCGAATAATGGGAACTCGAAAATCCAATGCCTCAATGTCAGAAATGGGCTCTGTCAGAAAATACATATGCTCCATGGACGTCACGGGATGAGTCACCCCCAACATATTACCCACTTCGTTAACACGGTACCCCGTCGCGTTCACCACCATTTCACAGGTAATGTCGCCTTTCTCGGTGTGGACTACGAACTCACCATTTGCTTTTCGCGTAATGCTTTCAACGGGGTTAAAACGATAAACCTCCGCACCAGCTTGGCGGGCCTTTCGAGCCAATGCAAAAGTCAGTTGTGCGGGATCAATGTCGCCATCTAACGGATCCCACCATGCACCAAGCAATCCTTTGGGATCCATGAGTGGATGGCGCTTACTTGCCTCTTGGGCATCAATGTATTCGAACTCCACACCCATACCCTTCGCCATGCCGATATAATGTTTGTAGATATCCACTTGCTGCGGAGTGTGGGCCAGCCGCATACCCCCGGTGATGTGATAGTTAATGGGGAAGTCCTTATCCGCGGCCAATTCTTTGTACAAATGAATACTGTGCCGTTTCAAGGCAATCATCGTTTGATTGCCGCCGAATTGGGTCACTTGGGCAGCGGCATGCCAAGTAGAGCCGGAAGTCAGTTCATCTCGTTCCACTAACACCACGTCCGACCAGCCCTGCTGGGTTAAATGATACAAGGTGGAGCAACCTGCAATACCGCCGCCAATCACCACTACCCTAGCATGACTCTTTATTTGTTTTTTCACTTGATTATTCATTGTGGTAATACGTGCTAATACGTGCTAATACCGTTTACATTTCACCAAAACTGGCTCAGCCATCACGGGGCTTGTTCAATTGCGAACAAGATTCATAAGAACTGCTACCGGGACAATACTTAATGTCCACTTACGGCCATTGTTCAAAACGTAATTAAACAAAATTACTGGAAACGAGGCAATGCAAAATATTTACACTATGATTCAGTTAAATTAGACTATAAAAACACGAAACGCTGATATTTAGGCACTATGAGTCACCATGGATCATATACATTAAATCGATGAAACACATACTCCCTTCTCTTGACTCACTCAAGGTATTTGAGTCCGCCGCTCGCCACCTAAGCTTTAGCCTCGCAGCGGAGGAACTTTGCTTAAGCAAAGGCGCCGTGAGTTATCAAATAAAAAAATTAGGATTGTGCAACCCTACGTCTGTAACTTTGATTTAGGTTGAGTCATTATCGTCGTTCCACACGATATATCGCTTGTCGGCATTGCTCCATTCATCGTCAATCTCGACGAGGATGGCACTGACAAGC
>WLWV01000175.1 GCA_012103395.1 Gammaproteobacteria bacterium | reverse complement strand
AGGCTTGTCAGTGCCATTCTCGTCGAGATTGACGATGAATGGAGCAATGCCGACAAGCGATATATCGTGTGGAACGACAATAATGACTCAAACTAAACCGAAGTTACAGACGTAGGGTTGCACAATCAACGAGAATTTTGATATCTCCATGGGCAGGGACAAAGTGATTTTAAGCCAAAGCAGCATAGCACCCTATATAAGCAAGGATATTCGGCTTTACGAATCGAATACACTAGTTCAGTCAGTTTGGGATGGGTTGAAACAAACCGGAGAGACCGAAGCTTATGTTATTGACACATCGGGTGAGTACATTGGCACAATCAAACTACCTTATCTTGTATCGATTTATGAGAATCTGATAGAAAGCGGAACCGCACTTAAGCATGCAAAAAAGGAACAGCTCATTTTCAACGTCGACACCACAATATGGGAAGCCATGGAAAGTATGACGAATTTCGTCGGAGAGAGCATTCCCGTGGTGATGGAGCGAGACACAACAGGAAGTCAATTTGTCGGAGTCGTCTACGAAACGGATATCATTAAGGCGTATCTGGAAACCGTTCAATCCGTCAGGAGCGAAGAACATGCTGCTGGATAATTCTCATGTAATAACGGATAATTTATCCACACACTGATCCTTTCAGAATCTGATTACCGTTTATGCCCACCAGCGCTAATACCCAAAAACCCAGTTCCGTGCTCGTTGTTGGCGGAGGTTTAGCAGGGTTATCAACTGCATTACGCCTTGCTGATGACGGTATTGGTGTGACTATTTTGACAAAGAAAACACTCAGTGAGGGCTCGACACGCTACGCTCAGGGAGGATTAGCAGCAGTACTCAGCGAAGACGATTCTTTTCAATCGCATATCGATGATACCCATATCGCGGGTGGCGGTCTATGCCAGCCAGAAGCAGTGGAGTTTGTGGTTAAGAACGCCCCTCGAGCCATTACGTGGCTGATTGATCGGGGCGTGAGTTTTAGTCTGATCGACGAAAACCAGAACAGCGACTATCATTTAACCAGAGAAGGAGGCCACAGTTATCGTCGAGTTATCCATGCTGCGGATGCCACGGGCGCTGCGGTGGAAGAAACACTGGAGCGAATCGTCCGACAACACCCACTGATCACATTGCTAGAAGACCACGTTGCCATCGATCTCATCACTAGCAAAAAGCTGGGGCTCGATGGGGAGAATCGCTGCGTTGGCGTATATGCATTTGATCAGCACATAAAAAAAACAGTGACCTTGCCTTGCCAACACATGGTGCTTGCCACTGGTGGTGCCAGCAAGGTTTATCTCTACACCAGCAACCCAGACACTTCAACCGGAGATGGAATTGCCATGGCTTGGCGCGCAGGCTGTCGGGTCGCAAACATGGAATTCGTCCAGTTTCACCCAACCTGCATGTACCACCCCCATGCTAAGTCTTTTCTAATTTCAGAAGCGGTCCGAGGAGAAGGAGGAAAATTGGTTCATGCTGATGGGACGAGATTCATGCTCAAGTACGATAAAAGGGGCGAACTCGCACCAAGGGATGTGGTAGCAAGGACCATCGATTTCGAAATGAAGAAAAACGGCTATGACAGCGTTTTTCTCGACATCAGCCACCGACCTGCAGAGCTTATTGAAAAGCATTTTCCAACTATTCGTCAGAAGTGTCTTGAATTCGGCTTGGATATAACGACCGACCCCATCCCAGTGGTTCCTGCAGCACACTATACTTGTGGTGGTGTGGTGACGAACCTCAATGGCCAAACAGACATATCAAACCTATACGCAGTTGGTGAAACCAGCTATACCGGACTTCATGGCGCTAATCGGCTTGCGAGCAATTCACTAGTGGAATGCCTGGTATTTGCAGAATCTGCCGCCACTCAAATTGCAAAAACAATCAAAGAGAACGAGGATATTTCCTTAATCAAACTACCAATCTGGGATGAAAGTCAGGTGACCGATCCAGACGAGCAGATCGTGGTATCCCATAACTGGGATGAACTACGCCGATGTATGTGGGATTATGTAGGTATCGTTCGCACAGATAAGCGTTTAATGCGTGCTGCTCATCGAATTCAGTTACTACAGGCAGAGATAAAAGACTTCTATAGCAATTTTCGCATTAGTAATGATCTAATCGAGCTGAGAAACCTGGTTCAGGTGGCAGAGCTCACCGTCAAAAGCGCGATGCTGAGAAAAGAAAGCCGAGGTTTACATACCACTCGTGATTACCCCGAGCTCGATACAACCAACCACCCTCGTGAAACCATTCTATCACCGGAGATTAAGGGCTAATCTAGGATGCTTAGCGACGATCAATTAGTACACTGGATTTTGTCGTCGACCACCGAGCTAGTTTGCGTTTCCAAACTCTCTAGACAAATCATTTTGGTAAGCAAATAGTCCTGGGGTGCCACCAGTGTGCCAAAATAGGATCGAAGAATCAGTACTGGCCACCTTTGCATAGTCAATACAGGCCGACATCGCTTTACCAGAGTACGTTGGATCCAGCATCAATGCTTCATAGCGAGCACCCCACAAAATTCCGTCAATCGTGTTCTGATTCATCAAACCATAGCCCGGAGCTAAAAACTGGTCGTCGAGAACCACATCGCTATCTTGCACAATGTTGTCCATTTCAAGCAATCGGGCAATGTCTTCACAGCGTTGCTTGATTCTTGGAAATTGGACATCTGCTTCTCGCCGAATACAAACCACCGTTGACCTTTAACTCTGACCCCAATGCGCGTAAACCAAATAACAATCCGCCATGGGTGTTTCCACTTCCTGAAGGAACAATCACTTCATCAAATTCTATATCATATTGCACCATCTGATTCAGCAGCTCTCTCGCCGCAACCACATAACCCAACGCACCAAGTGGAGCATGCCCCGGACCGAGCGGGATGATATACGGGCTTTTCCCCTCCGCTGACAACTCCGCGGCGATTTCACCCAAATGAAGATCCGCACCCTCTTCATCCTCACCTTCGGGGTAAGAATGTATGGTTGCACCTAACAATCGATCTAGAAACACGTTGCCCGAGTTACGATAATATGTATCCTCTTTTGCCACACGTTCCTCCAACTGGATATGGCACTCCATACCCAATTTATTGGCAGCTGCGGCGGCCAATCGAACAAAATTTGATTGAACCGCACCAGTGATCAAAATGGTATTTGCATTCAGGCTCAATGCCTCTCCAAGATAGAACTCCAACTGGCGAACTTTGTTTCCTCCGAATGCGAACCCCATCGAATCATCCCGTTTGACGAATAAATTAGCTCCGCCACAAATTCGGGAGAGATTGGGCATTGCCTCTAGAGGTGTGATGCCATTGACTAGCTTAGCCCTTGGTAGATCCAGCAACTTACCGACTGACGCAATGGTTGAAAATTCGGTATCAAGCATATCTCTCTTCCTTGTTTCTTCGGCTTTTTTGCAGCAAAAAGATCAATAAAAACAATAAGAGCGCAGGGACATAAAATACTTCCTTGATAACTCGCTCTGCTTTTTGCTTTACTTCGGCAACCACAACAGGCTGATCGCCATAGAAATCGAATTCCTTGCCTATGGTCTCAAAAAACGGAGTTGCCGGGAAAGGTTCCTCGATGAGCGCTACTCCGCCTTCAATGCTAATCAACAAACCCGATTGCTCCAAGCGTTTCGATGCATTCTCGGCAGCACCCAGCGGCGCCAATATGGTTGTGGACATCATCTCTCCTGTATCGAAATCAGGGCCTTGCACCACTAATGTCAGGACTTCATCGATCCCTGTTTCATCGACAATCTGGTAAATGTATTCAGGAGAACTGGTCACAAATGGAGGGTCAACCCTGTCAAGCCAAAACCCGGGGCGAAATAGTGTAAAGGCGACAAGCAGCAACATCACGGACTCCCATCGCTTGTTTTTGACCAACATATGGGACTGGGTTGCGGAGGCGAATAACATCATAGCGAAAACAGCGATAACAAAAATAAACACCGCCTTCATCGGAGAAACATCAATGAGCAATAGTTCTGTATTGAAAATAAACAGAAACGGTAGCAATGCTGTTCGAATGTCATAGGCGAATCCTTGAATGCCCGTTCGAATTGGGTCGCCTCCAGAGATTGCCGCTGCGGCAAATGCAGCTAGCCCCACCGGAGGCGTATCGTCCGCAAGAATACCGAAATAGAACACAAAAAGATGAACCGCAATCAGCGGAACAATCAAACCATTCGCAGCCCCAAGCGTCAAAATTACGGGCGCCATCAAAGAGGAAACAACAATATAGTTCGCGGTTGTAGGCAACCCCATCCCGAGTATCAAACTCATGAGAGCAACCAGTATTAGCATTAATATCAAACTGCCGCCTGAGAGAAACTCCACAAATTCGCCCACGACCTGGTGCGCTCCCGTTAACGATATGGTGCCGACGATAACGCCAGCAGCTCCCGTTGCCACCCCGATTCCAATCATATTCCGAGAACCTGAAATCATGCCATCAATGCATCCTTTCAGCCCTGTCATGAAAGCTTCAGAATAATTTCCAGAGCCTCTGAAAAAGGATTTTATGGGATTTTGAGTTAAAGAAATAATCATCATTGCAATGGTTGCCCAAAAAGCGGAGAGCCCTGGTGAGAGCCGCTCGATAATGATACTCCAGATCAAAATAACAATAGGTAACAAGTAGTAGAGTCCTGTCATCGCGGTGGCACCTGCCGGAGGCAATTCAGTAATCGGTGCATCAGGTGAATCCACCACCAGATCCGGATAGCGGGATGCTAGAAACAGCAAAATCAGATAAGCCATCGCACAGAGGAATGCAATCACAATAAACGCCATGGAAGGCGCTACTACTTTGATCCAGCCCAAACCATAATAAACAGCAATACCAATGACACTAATACCAATAAATCCACCAAAAAAGCCTATCATTTTACTCGCGAACGTCATGGCTGAAGATGGTTTCGGCAACCCCTGAAGCCCCATTTTCATCGCTTCCAGATGGACAATGTAAACCAGCGCAATATAGGAAACTAATGCGGGTAACAAAGCATGGCGAATGATTTCTGTATAAGTAATCCCAGTGAATTCAGAAATCAAGAAAGCCGCGGCACCCATCACCGGCGGGGTCAGTTGCCCATTGGTGGAAGACGCTACTTCAATCGCCCCGGCTTTCTCTGCGCTAAATCCGGTCCGCTTCATAAGAGGAATAGTAAAAGTACCCGTTGTCACCGTATTAGCGATAGATGATCCAGAATAAAGTCCGCTCATGGCCGATGCAACTACCGCAGCCTTGGCAGGGCCTCCTCTCAAATGGCCGAGCAATGCAAACGCAATCTTGATAAAAAAGTTCCCAGCCCCAGCTTTCTCCAACACAGACCCGAATAACACAAATAAGAAGATCAACGACGCCGATACACCGAGAGCCACTCCAAACACACCTTCACTTTGCATCCAGTAATGCCACATGGCTTTACCAAAAGAGGCGCCTTTCCAGCGAATTGCATCAGGCAATACCTGAGAATCACCAAAAAAAACGTAACAGACAAATACCGAAGCAACGATCACCAAGGGTAAGCCCAGCGCCCGGTAAACAGTGATAGCTAATACCACCATGCCAATGGACGACATCACTAAATCTCCGGTGGTCGGCAACCCTGCTCGAATGGCAATGGCCTCTCGAAACACAATAATATACAGGCAAGCAACGATACCAAGTGCTGCTAGAATCCAGTCGTACCAAGGAACGTAGTCTCTCGGACTAGACTTAAATAAGGGGAAAGCCATGGAAGCTAGGAACAACGCGAATGCAAGGTGGATTAATCTTGCATTAGAGTTGGTTACAACAAAGCTCAGGCCAGTAATATCACTGAGGTAGAAAGGCAGATTGGAAGCGGTGTAGAGTTGAAAAACAGCCCAGATAAAGGCTACCCCTGGGATAATTTTGCTCTGAATTCCAAGCGGGTTTCTCGCACCACTATCAATCCGGGCAACTAACTCTTCAGCATCCTGAACTGCTTTTCCACTCATGGGTCATACCTCTTTCAATTCAAAAATCAAAATCCATAAACGAACAACACTCCTTGGCTTCAAACTGGCTTCAAATACTGTTACGAGTCGTAAATTCTAAGCCAATAACTCTAAAAATCTCTGCCAACAACATTAAAAAAGAATGGCATACACAACCTAGACTGACCTTGGGCCCGTCTAGGTTGTGGTGACTAAATTACATCCAGCCTCTTTCTTTGTAGTACTTAATTGCACCTTCATGCAATGGCGCCGATAGTGAATCCGAGATCATCTCGGCTTCTGTCAGATTTGCGAATGCAGGGTGGAGTTTTTTGAATTGGTCAAAGTTGTCAAAAACAGCTTTCACCACGATATAGACGGCATCGGCAGACACATCAGCACTGCTCACAAATGTTGCGCCCACACCGAAGGTCTGAATGTCCGATTCGTTGTTATACATACCTGCAGGAATGGTTGCAGAACGATAGTAATCATTTTCCGCTATTAACTTGTCAATTTCTGGACCCGTTACATTGACTAAATGCGCATCACAAGTTGCCAATGACTCCTGAGTCAACGCAGAGGGGTGTCCAACCAACCAGAAATAAGCATCAATTTTTCCATCACAAACCGCCGCGCCAGTTTCAGATGACTTCATTTCTGCTGCCAGTTTGAGATCACTACGTTCCCACCCTAGAGCTTCTTCCAATACTTCCCAAGTACCTCTGGTACCTGAGCCTGCATTCCCGATATTCAGTCGCTTTCCTTTCAGGTCAGAAATGTTATTAACGCCTGAGTCATCGCTAGCGATAACCGTCACTGGTTCTGCGTGAACGGAAAATACGGCTCTGAGGTTCTCAAATTTGCCCGCATCTTCAAATTTCGAAGTACCATGATAGGCATGGAACTGCCAATCAGATTGAGCCACACCAAACTCTAGTTCGCCTGCGCGAATGGTATTGATATTATAGATAGAACCTCCGGTGGATTCTGCAGAGCATCGAATTCCATGCTCTTTTCTATTTTTATTAACAAGACGGCAGATCGCACCACCAGTAGGGTAGTAAACCCCTGTTACACCACCCGTACCGATACTGACGAATTCTTCTGCAGAAGATACAGAAGGGATCGCGAATGCCATGGATAACCCAATAGCAGTAGAAGCGAGATATTTCGAAGCAAGATTGTTTCGTTTCATTTTATATTTCTCAAGATTCCTGATTTATTTATCTGTGGTGCTCTGTATCAGCAGAAGAGCGCCACAACCACATCTCCCAAGCTCCCCAAGATTGGAGAATCTCAGAACACTATCAGTACTGGTAGGGAGACCAGAAAGAAAACAATCTCAATCGATCCACCACCAATGCTTGCACGCTAGCATACAGGAAGCGGATGATGGTGACTAGAAATCGGGCCTAACTCTTCACGTGCACAATCCTTATAATCTCATTATTGCGCCCTATACATTGGAGAAATACACTTTCAGACGATGGAACTGCGCTGTATTCTGCTCTTGGGGATAGAGCCCAACTCTAAGAAACAATAGTTTGTAAGGTAGTGTAATCTGAGGTCTGTAATTTAGCTTTCTATTGCAGCTTCGCTATTGGCTTTGGCGGAGTGAACGTAGAGAGCGAAGCCAAAGCCGGTTTTTCAGGCTTTAGTATTGAATGTTGAGC
>WLWV01000174.1 GCA_012103395.1 Gammaproteobacteria bacterium | reverse complement strand
GCTCAACATTCAATACTAAAGCCTGAAAAACCGGCTTTGGCTTCGCTCTCTACGTTCACTCCGCCAAAGCCAATAGCGAAGCTGCAATAGAAAGCTAAATTACAGACCTCAGATTACACTACCTTTCGCTTTCGATTAGTCAAAATACCTAAGAAACCTCCAAACAAATTTATAACCAATCAATTGAGTCCCAACTTATCTTACAACCCTCTCGCCGAAACTGAAGACCGAGAAAGAACACACAGTGAGGAAGAATGGCGACATATCAATCATCCCGGTTTCATACACCGAAGCTAATAATGCTTCTGTAAAGCAGATTAACCCTCGTAAGAAGTATCGTTGAAATTATCTTCTTCGTTTTCATCACTATGCGGTATTTTTATTGAGCGGGCAGGCACGATAGTCGAAATTGCATGTTTGTAGATCATCTGATTGACATTGTTTCTCAGCAAGATTACAAATTGATCGAAAGATTCAACTTGGCCTTGGAGCTTAATTCCATTCACCAGAAAAATAGAAACTGGAATTCGTTCCTTTCTTAACACATTCAGAAATGGATCTTGCAATGCCGTTCCTCTTTGTTGTGCCATGTTTTTTGTACCCTTTTTATCTATTTTGGTTATTTTCGACTATACGTGATCAGTATACGTAAAAAGCATAACTCTCACACCCATACATAATATCGTTCTGCTAAATTACTATAGTGTCTACCTATAATAGAAGGTGATTTTATCACAATTTTCACTATTCTTTCACCCAAAATAACATCCCTCCTAAGCTACACAATAGCGGTAACCAATTGATTAAAATATAAAAATTCCATAAACTCGACAAAAAAATCCAAAGATAAATCAGATTTATAATGAATATTGCAAAAGCAAAAGTTAATTAATTTCTTTCCCGAAGAATTTAATTCAATGAATTTGAGTTTAGTGACATAGTAACAAATGAAAGCGCTATCATAAACTGATTCGCACTAATAAATTTGTCCGATCTATATTATTTTTAGTAAAAGAGGATTAGCTTCCATATAACGCGAAACTGATTCCGATTTCTGCCCTGATATGTCGAACCAAACGACATTAGATTGTTGACGTAACCAAGTCAATTGCCTCTTAGCAAGCTGCCTTGTCGCAGCCACCGAGGAATCAATCATTTCCTTTTCAGTTAAGTTTCCTCTCAAGTACTCAATCGGTTGGCGATAACCCACAGTTCTCATTGAAGGCATTTGATCTGAGCACTGGAAGCTTCCCAACAGCCCCTTCACTTCATCAATTAGACCCTCTTCCATCATTAAATCAAATCGTAGCTTGATTCGGTGATGCAGAGTTCGTCGGTTCGTAGTAAACAAGGCTAACTTTACAATGGGGCTATTTAGCCCAATAAGTCGAGAGCGAGCCATCACCACACTCGGCGGGCTACCTGTTATCCTATAAATCTCGAGAGCCCTTAGCACTCTTTGTTGATCCTTGTGATTAATTCTTTGCGCCATAACGGGATCAACTTCCACCAAGCGCTGATATAAGTTCGACAAACCATGTCTCTCCAACTCCGTTTCAATTTCAGATCTGACAATGTCATCTGACGCAGGTAGGTCAGACAGTCCTTTTTCCAAGGCAGAAAAATAGAACATCGTTCCGCCCACAAGCACAGGTAGTTTCCCACGGCCATGGATATCACGGATCAGACGGGTTGCATCAACACGAAACTCAGCGGCGGAATAATATTCGTCTGGATCTTTTATATCAATTAGGTGATGAGGGTATCTTTCGAGGAAGTGCTGATCAGGCTTCGCCGTACCAATGTTCATACCCCGATAAACCTGGGCTGCATCAACGCTGATCAGCTCAACATTAAACCGCTCATGCAACGTCGCCACTAGGTCTGTTTTACCGGACGCAGTGGGCCCCATTAAAAATAGGACAGGCAGTTTGTTAACGTCCACGCATAAACCACTTATCAATTTCCCCAAGGGAAATACTCATCCATGTTGGGCGGCCATGATTGCATTGACCTGATCGCTCCACTTCTTCCATTTGCCTCAATAAAGAATTCATCTCTTCGATACTTAACTTACGGTTAGCACGCACTGATCCATGGCAGGCAACACTGGATAAAACCTCATTTCTCGCATCTTCGATTCGATCACTTTGCCCATATTCAATCAAGTCTGAGAGCACATCCCGAATCAACGTATCCACGTCCTCACGCAGCAATACTTCTGCTACCGCCCTTACCACTAATTGCTCCTCACCCAATGGTTCGATATCAAACCCCAGCGCTGTAAACTGGGATCCATAGGATTCCGCAGCAGCGACTTCTGCGCTGCTGACGTTAAGCCTTAAAGGTACGAGCAGTGGCTGTGAGCGCACGGTTTGGTTAGCAGACTGGGTTTTCAATAATTCATAAGTGATTCTCTCATGAGCGGCATGCATATCTACCATCACCATCCCTTCGTTATTCTCCGCCAGTATGTAAATACCCTTAATTTGTGCAACGGCAAAGCCCAGTGGTGGAAAATCAGGCACATCATTAGATGGCGGCGTCGTGGCCAGGCCCACCCGTTCACCCCTTCCATGTTGGTCTGACGCAATCCCAGAAAGTAACGTTTGCCGAAAAGGTGAGTAATCAGCAGAATTAGGAGAAGCGTGATTGGTAGAAGCTAAGCCCGAAGTCATGGCCTCATACACCTGTAATTGCTCTTGGACCATCTGCTTAATGTTTCTTTGAGCGGGAATGGAGCCATACCCTCCTTTACCGTCAGCCGAGCCCAAATGTGGAAACGCCGCCCCAGCCGGCGTAGGTAGGCGAACCCCACCTTGTTCAGGGGTCAAATCAGCGATAGTTCGATGCAATGTCCGATAAATGTAATCATGCACAGATCGGCTTTCTTTAAAGCGAACTTCACTCTTCGCGGGATGAACATTAACGTCGACTAGGTTGGGGGTAATCGTAAAAAAAAGAGCGAAAGCCGGGTGACGACCATGATACATGACATCACTATACGCCCGCCGCACTGCGTGGGCGATAAGATTGTCTTTCACCGCCCGACCATTGACGAAAAAATACTGTAGATCTCTTTGACTTCTGGAAAACGTTGGCAAACCTATCCATCCAGACAGCGACATCACTTCTACATCATCTTCAAAGTACAGACTTTGATCGCCGAATGCGCTACCACATAACTTTGAAATACGCTTATCTCTTTCTATCTCACTCACACCGCGCAAGCAATGAAACACTTGCTTGCCATCGTGGATAAACAGAATCTCCACCTCAAAGTGGCTCAGCGCAATCCGTTTTACCACCTCTTCACAGTGCTTGAATTCTGTCTTCTCTGCACGCAAAAACTTTCTTCGCGCAGGGGTATTATAAAAAAGATCGACCACATCCACTGTCGTACCCGGAGGATGTGCAACGGGTTTTGGATTGCCAACCTGATTACCACCGTGAACCTGAATTTCATAAGCACTATCCTGTCCCAGAGCTTGGGACTTCATACTCAGTCGTGACACCGCAGCGATACTGGGCAGCGCCTCTCCACGGAATCCAAGTGTATTCACTTTAAACAAATCATCAAACTGGGTTATTTTGCTTGTAGCATGGCGAGACAAGGCAAGGGGAAGCTCTTGTGGAGTAATACCAAGACCATTGTCCTTTACCGCGATCCGTTTCAGCCCACCTCGCTCTGCGTGGATCTCGATGGTAGTCGAACCGGCATCTATGGCATTTTCAAGCAGCTCTTTAAGTAACGACGCTGGCCGCTCAATAACTTCGCCCGCAGCAATCTGGTTGATCAGACGGTCATCCAGCTGCTGGATCGGTCTGCGCTCCTTCATGGAATCGAGACCCTGCTACTTGTCAGGTTAACTATCATTGTGTGGTTCAGTCGACTCCAGTTTCACTTGACGTACAATCCCTTACTTTTTTTAAGGTAGCGCTTAATTCCCTGCGTTACCGCAACAGCAATCTTGCTTTGATGTCTTGGACTTCTTAGCAAGGCCTCTTCATGGGGATTAGTGATATAAGCAGTCTCGACCAGTATCGAAGGAATATCCGGTGACTTCAAAACAGCAAATCCAGCTTGCTCGACTTTTTCACTGTGAACCCTGCCAATCTTTTTAAGCTCATCTAGAACTTCTCTACCAAAGCTGATACTTTCACTCACCGTTTTTGTCATAGACAGATCCAGCAGCACTTCCGCCAATAAATCATCTTTGTCAGCCAAGCGGACTCCACCCACAAGATCAGCTGCATTCTCTTTGTCTGCAAGCCAACTAGCTGTTTCACTGGAAGCACCACGTTGCGATAACGCATAGACCGATGCCCCTCTGGCGCTCTTCTTCTTAAAGGAGTCCGCATGAATTGAAACGAATAAGTCGGCTTGTTTATTTCTGGCGATTAACGTTCGTTGTCTCAATGAAATATAGTAGTCACCTTTCCTGCTTAACTCTGCACGCATCCCTGGCTGCCCATTGATTTCAGATTCTAGCTTTCTTGCAATTTGCAAAACGACATTTTTTTCATAGGACTTTTTGCCAATGGCACCAGAATCTTCTCCGCCGTGCCCAGGATCTACCAACACTAATATGTCACGCTTCTCCTGCTTCTTCGAGCTCTCACCAGCAACCACGGGATGATTCTTCACCTTCGGCTGGTCCTCTGAATCCCGATGATAATAGTCAACCACTAACCGATATTGATAGTTATCAACGGGCTTAAACAGCTGAATAAAATAGCGAACAGGTTTGGCCATATCGAAAACCAGACGCATAACTTTTGATCGAGGATACCCTGTTCTGATCTGCCGAATAAACTGACCCGTGGTTCCTGGCTTCGGCACCTCGCCACTTAGCTTCGTATCAGGAAGATCAATCACCACCCGGTCGGGGTTAGTTAGAGTAAACACCTTGAAATCTACCTTGTTGTCCATGTCGAAAACGATTCTCGAACGATCAGGCGCATGCCACATACGCACGTCTTTCACCTCAGCAGCGTTTACTCCCGAAAAGAAACTCAAAAGCAATATACATAGTAACAGTCTGCGACAAAAGACAACTCGACACTGGTTGCGAATGATGGCAAACATCAGTTAGTAATTGAGTATATTCCGCTTTCGATCAATTGAATTTCCCGCCCATCACCATCATGATGAATCTCTATCGAGAAATCAGGTTTAGGGAGAAAGCCTAGGCCCCGATCAGGCCACTCGATGAAACAAATGGAGCTTGTATTCAGCATATCCCTCATCCCGATCATCTCTAGCTCTTCGGCTTCTTTGATACGATACAAATCAAAATGATAAACTTCCCGCCCTCCAAGGGAATACGGCTCAACCAACGTATAGGTCGGACTTGTTACCGCCCCCTGATGTCCCATGCCTTGGAGAAACGCCCGGACCAACGTGGTTTTACCCGCCCCCAGATCACCGCTGAGAAATACCACTGAGCCAGCACGAAAACCTGGGCCCCAGGATCGACCAAGCGACATCATGTCAGATTCATAGGGGAGTTTGAACAAAGCCATCTTCGTTATGAATTACCTAGGTGATTTAAATTGCATGAGCGCATCTTTGCTACCGGAATGTCTGGCCTTAGGATTAGCGAAGAACCAGTCTATTTTACTGGCTAATTAAAGTGAAAACACCTGTCAGTTTAGCCGAGATAGACTCCCGATATACAGCATGAATCATCCACCCATTGGTTAACTTCTGCTCGAATGTAAATATCAGTATCCAGTTTAAACTCACATTGTCGCTACGTTAAGCCAGAAGACGAAGCGGGAGATCCAATCTAGCACCCAAACACAGTTCATTGATAAACACACAACCCTGGAATGGGATCGGATCGGATCGGTTAGGCAGGACACGTTCGCCTAACCGATCCGCTCAGCGGCTTCTCCTATCTCCCTCGTTTATCTTGTTATGATTCGAAACCTTTCACGAGAGTATTTGCTTCTTGACGGCTTATTTTGTCATCGCCAATTTCTTCGCGACCTGTTTCGTCACAATATGCTCCGTTAACATCACCAGCGACCAATGATAATGCCATATTCCTCATCTCTTTTTGGACCTTGGCCCAGCAGATAGTTGTAATTAATACCAACCCTGGTTTTTAGTGAGCACTTCCACTGTAAAAGCGCATCCAGCATCTTTTTCCGAACTTCTTCAGTTTTCGGGGATTGCCCCAGATCATTTAGCTCCTGAGGATCTTCGGACAGATTGTAAAGCTGCGACGTGAATCCCAGATAGTGAATAAACTTCCATTCATGATTGGCCACCATTGTTGCTCGACATTCATAGGGAGGCATATTGAGCAACTCTCGCGGCCCACGCTCTGAATAATCTATTTCACTAAAAGCAAACTCTCGCCATTTATCCGGCGACAAAGTCGAACGCAGCATCGGAAGTAATGACCGCCCCTCTACCCTCTCCTGACAAACCTTCCCACCGGCATATTCGACAAACGTTGGAACCAAATCCACCGCTTCCACCAAATCATTTCGCGAGGTATTTCGGGTCGAATCCGCTTCAGAACCAGGGTCAACTAGGATAAATGGCACCTTTACCGATTGGTCATGAAATAGATCCTTTTCACCCAAATCATGGTCACCTAGATAATCACCGTGGTCTGAAGTAAAAACAATCAGGGTGCTTTCCATTAGGCCTTTCGACCTCATAAACGCAAATAATTCTCCAAGATGATCATCAATCTGCTTGATAAGTCCCATATAGGCGGGAATTACCATATTCCTCAAACCCTCCCGCGCATAGGATTTACTATATTCCTGCTGTCTGAACGCATCCACTACTGGGTGCGCCGGGACAGTTCCTCCTCCCTTGACCACCGGTTTGATATCTTCAGGACCATACATATTGTGGTAAGGAGCCGGCGCAATGACAGGCCAGTGCGGCTTTATGTAGCTCAGATGTAGGCACCATGGCTGATCACTCGTTTCATTGATGAAATCCATTGCCCGCCGTGTACTAAAGGCAGTTTCAGAATGCGCTTCAGGTATTGCTGCGGGGTATCTGGAACTTCGAAGCGACCATCCTGAATGCAGATTACCTTTCTCATCAATCCCGCTATTTGCTCTGCGGTCCCATGGATTAGCCTCTTCATAACCCAAATCTTTAAGGTAGTTTGTATAGCCGTGATCATCGGGAAGGATTTCATCAGGGAAGAGCCCCTCATGCCACTCATAGGGTTCAAAACCCCCGCTGTCAGCGAATCGAGCAAAGTTTGAATTCGAGTCAATGCCCAGCGACGTTATCTCTTCCCTACTCTTTCGATTATGGGTCTTACCAACCACTGCGGTTCGATAGCCAAGTGGGGACAGATAATCAGACAAAAGCCTCTCTCCAAGCTGCATTGCGTCATCATTACCCATCACTCCATGACTGGATTGATACCTTCCACTATAAAAACTTGCTCTGGATGGCGCGCACAACGGCGCCTGACAGTATGCTTGATCAAAACGGACTCCTCGTTCAGCGAGCTTATCTATATTCGGAGTCGATAGTGATGGATGCCCATAACAGGATAGATAATCCTGCCTAAGCTGATCACAGGTAGTGTAATCTGAGGTCTGTAATTTAGCTTTCTATTGCAGCTTCGCTATTGGCTTTGGCGGAGTGAACGTAGAGAGCGAAGCCAAAGCCGGTTTTTCAGGCTTTAGTATTGAATGTTGAGCCAT
>WLWV01000173.1 GCA_012103395.1 Gammaproteobacteria bacterium | reverse complement strand
TTGTCAGTGCCATCCTCGTCGAGATTGACGATGAATGGAGCAATGCCGACAAGCGATATATCGTGTGGAACGACAATAATGACTCAAACTAAACCGAAGTTACAGACGTAGGGTTGCACAATCTGTTGGGTACAGTACTGCATATGATTGGTTCTTTATTTTAGCGAATTTTTTCACCTAATTAGTATCACTTTTTAATGAATTTTCGGTGTAACTAATACCTATTCATAAGACTAGCCCCCTATTTATGTCGAGTTGATGTCCTGATTGGTCTGCGACGTAAAAACAGAACTGGACCTTTATTGAGCGGCGAAACAATTGATAATCAAGTCGTATTACGACCTTATCTCAATCGCTTTTAGTGATTCCCTCAAAATACGACTCCTTTGGAGGCCTGCAAGGGCCAAGCACAAACCTAAAGAGAACCCAAGCTAACCATGTATCTACCTAAGCATTTCAAACAAGCTGATTTGAATCAGATCGACCGCATCATCGAACAGAACGGCTTCGGACTGTTGGTCTCAACGGTAAACGGCGAACCATTTGCTTCCCATATTCCCATGCTATTGGATCGAGTGGAGGATCAGGGCAGAACAAGAATGATGTTGTATGGGCATGTTGCTCGGGCCAACGAACATTGGAAGCACTGGCAGGGTCAGCGGTCGGTGGCCATATTTCAAGGGCCACATTCTTATGTGTCTCCAACTTGGTATGCGGACGGCGGCGTCCCTACGTGGAACTATGCGGCAGTTCACCTGTATGGAAACCTGTCCGTAATGGATGACCCCGAGGCGCTTAGTGAGCTTGTCATTCGACTAAGTGATCAGTATGAACGCAACCGAAACGACCCATGGGTCCCGGACTTCCCATTGGAAATGCTCAATGCAATTGTTGGGTTTTCCATGTCGGTGGATGAGATTCAGGGAAAATACAAGCTGAGTCAGAATAAGTCTGAAACCGATCGAAGGCGGGTTCAGGATGCCTTAGGTCGATCGCCGTCTAATGTTGACCAGGCAGTGGCGAGGATGATGTCGGAGAGCAAATAGGTAACTGGGCAGTCCCATTTTTATGAGTACCAACTTCATTAGTATCATAGTCATGCTGGGTGGCGACTAAAGGCTAGCGCGAAGGGACGATAGCAGTATCGTTTAACCCCATCTCATCGGGCCTCGAAGGATTTTTACCCAGGCCCATAATGATAAATATTTCTTATTGCCCATAGTCACGGATACTTATCTATTTGTTTTGTCGAGAATGCCCCCCGATTTCTGGAAAACTAACCCATCTGGCAAGCTTGCGCACGATGTGTTTAGGCCTTAAAGTTACCGAATAATCGAATTTACCTACTTGGGGAAAACATGTCACAAGAAAAAGTTTATCCTGTTTCAGAAGAAGTTGTTAGCAGGGCTTTAATTACGGATCAGCAGTACCAGGAAATGTATCGACGATCTGTCGATGAGCCAGAGAGTTTTTGGGCAGAGCAGGCCACGGAGTTTGTGGATTGGTTCAAGCCTTGGGACTCGGTTATGGATGTCGATTTCCATAAGGCTGATATAAAGTGGTTTCAAGGAGCTAAACTCAACGTGGCCTATAATTGTATTGATCGGCACCTCTCAACTCGAGGCAGTCAGGTGGCTGTGATCTGGGAAGGTGACGACCCCGATACTGATAAATCAATTACTTACAACGAATTATTTGAGTTAGTTTGTAAGTTCTCAAATGTATTGAAATCCCGAGGTGTAAAGAAGGGAGATCGTGTCTCTATCTATATGCCGATGATTCCTGAGGCTGCCGTTGCCATGTTGGCCTGCGCACGTATCGGTGCTGTGCATTCCATTGTTTTTGGCGGATTCTCTCCGGATGCGCTGCGGGATCGTATTTTGGACTCGGATTGTCAGGTGGTCATTACCGCCGATGAAGGTCCAAGAGGTGGCAAAAATGTTCCGCTCAAAGAAAACGTTGAGAAGGCGCTGGAAGGCTGTCCAAATGTTCATACCACGGTTGTGGTCAAACGCACAGGTAATCCAGTAAGCGGTGATGCAAGCCGTGACGTGTGGTATCACGAAGCCATGGAAAATGCAGCCGTCGAGTGTCCACCAGAAGAAATGGATGCTGAGGATCCTTTGTTCATTTTATATACCTCTGGCTCCACTGGAAAACCTAAAGGGGTACTGCACACTACCGGTGGTTATCAGCTCTACGCGGCGATGACTCATAAATATGTCTTCGACTACCATGATGGTGATATCTATTGGTGTACCGCAGACGTCGGTTGGATTACGGGGCACACCTATATCGTTTATGGACCGCTGGCCAACGGCGCGACGACCATGATGTTTGAAGGTGTACCAACCTATCCCGATGCTAGCCGCTTCTGGCAGGTCGTAGATAAGCATCAGGTCAACATCTTCTACACCGCACCCACTGCATTGCGAGCACTAATGGCTCAGGGTAATGATCTCGTGGCGCAATCTAGCCGCAGCAGTCTGCGGTTACTGGGTACGGTTGGTGAGCCAATCAACCCAGAGGCTTGGGAGTGGTATCATAATGTTATCGGTGAAGGAAGGTGTCCCATCGTAGACACTTGGTGGCAAACCGAGACCGGGGGTATCGCGATTACGCCATTACCAGGTGCAACTTCACTAAAACCTGGATCAGCCACTCGCCCATTTTTTGGTGTTCAGCCGGCGCTAATGGATGCGGATGGTAAGGAGCTGGAAGGCGCGGTTTCAGGGAATTTGGTGATTAAGAGCTCTTGGCCTGGCCAAATGAGAACCCTTTACGGTGACCATGATCGATTTCTTGAAACCTATTTCAAGACCTATCCCGGTTGCTACACCACCGGTGATGGTGCCCGGCGAGATGAGGATGGCTACTACTGGATTACCGGTCGTGTGGATGATGTGATCAACGTTTCTGGACATCGAATGGGTACTGCCGAAGTAGAGAGTGCGCTGGTTTTGCATGAAAGTGTGGCTGAAGCAGCAGTGGTCGGATTCCCCCATGAAATCAAAGGGCAGGGCATATATGCCTATGTCACGTTGATGGTCGGTGTTGAACCCACAGATGAGCTTAAGACTGAGCTGTTCAATTTGGTTCGAAAAGAGATCGGCCCCATTGCTAAGCCAGATACCATTCAGTGGGCGCCGGGATTACCCAAAACACGCTCGGGCAAAATTATGCGTCGGATTTTGAGAAAAATCGCCGAAAATGAACTGGACAACTTGGGTGACACCAGCACTCTGGCGGACCCATCCGTGGTAGAAAGTCTCATTGAAAATCGAAAAGCTTAGTTTAAGCGATTGAAAAATATGATTACTTTGGCAACACCGAGTCTGTGTCGGCCAAAGTAATTTATCGTTTTTGGGGTTGCCGATTTTTATCTTACCGCGTTTGCTAATTGGTCCTATGCGCAAGTGATCTTTCTCGATGAATAATGAGGTCCCACTTTCAATATCGTTCAATCTCAAAAAGGATCAAATATTACCATCCGAGCTCTAACTGAGATCTTACATAGTTTTAAACAAGTGACCGTGGCTGGTGCTGACCTTCAGCTTTTCTGGTCTCCGTCTTAACGTGAGCTGGTAGCGTCCGCGAAGGTCTCGACGAGCATTTACGATATCACTGACGTTCACTAACGTACCGCGATGAATCCGCCAGAAACATTGAGGGTCAAGCCGGCTTTCGAGCTGCGCAATGGACATCCTTATAAGGTGTTCTTTTTCTTCGGTAAACACTGAACAGTATTTTCCTCCTGCTTTTAGATATACCACCTTATCCACTGCAATTAACTCCACTAATTCGCCGGTGCCGACCCTTAGCCATTGTAGATAGTTCGTGGTTTTGGTTTGGGTCTGCTCCAGTATTTTCCCGAACACTTCTGGGCTAATATAGGTTTTAGTCGCCAATTTATGTTGCAATCTCCGTATAGTGATTTCCAGCCTCTCTTTATTGACTGGTTTAAGTAAATAGTCCACGGCTTCACTATCAAAGGCTTGAGTGGCATATTCATCGAATGCCGTGACAAACACGACAAGGGTTGCTGGTGAGAGCATGCAAGCAACATCCAAACCAGAGAGACTGGGCATCCGGATATCTAGAATCGCGATATCTGGTTCGCGTTGTTGAATTAACTCTAATGCTTTGGTGCCTGTTTGAGCCGTCTCGAGCACAACGAGTTCTGGCCACATCAGTTCAAGTAGCCGGATTAGATGATCGGAAATGTGAGTCTCGTCGTCCGCAATAATGGCTGTGGCAATGGAAGTGGCGTTATTCATCGACGATTAGAATTGACAAGTTTCATTGAAATGGAATTTGCGGTGTCTAGGGCAGTGGGATCATCAGATGGACAATGGTCCTATCCCCATCATATGTAACAGTGTCTGCGCTATTTGAATTAACATTAGCATCAGTTTGAGCTATTCGCAATTTTGCTTGTTTGCCATACAGTGTAAATAGTCTTTGCTCAACATTGGCGATCCCGTATCCTTTTTTGTGGGTCTTACTTATCGTAAACGGCGCACCAGTGTTTGATATTTTGACATTAAGCATCTGATTCTCTTGGGAAACAAGAATTTGAATAAGTCCGCCACCCTCGTTGGGTTCAATACCATGCATCACGGCGTTTTCAACTAATGGTTGTAACAGTAAGGGTGATAGGGGGTGTTGATGGAGGGCCTCATCGCAACTAATTTCATACCGTAATCGGCTGCCAAGTCTTATTTTTTGAATCGCGAGATAGGCTTCCAGCACATTAAGTTCTTGCTCCAACGTGCCGTTCCCATTCCGCGTGCGTCTTAGGGTTGATCTTAGTAGCGACGTCAGGTTTTCCAACATACTGATGGCCTGAGCTGGCGCAGTGGTGATAAGTCCGATGGTATTGGCTAGCGTGTTGAATAGAAAATGAGGCTCAATTTGTGCTTGCAGACTTCGGAGTTCACTTTCAAGTAATAGTTTTTCCTGCTGCAATTGCTTTAGCTGCGCATCTTGAAGTCGACGCTTTGCGTCCAACAAATACCAAAGAGCATTGATGAGTGCCGCGCCCAGTGCACCAAAAAAAAGGCTTATGAAAAGAGGAGAAGATGCACCAACAAAAAAGAACGAGGGCATATCCTGTAGGAGCCATCCTGCCAGAGTGAGCCCAGCCGGTGTTCCTGCAGCGAACCCAAATACAGTAATGAGCAATGAATGAACGTATTGTCGTACAACATTGTGACCTAATATGGTGAACAGATTAATGGAATATCCTATACACAGAGAAATCACTAGATTGTCCGTAAATCGTTGCTCTGTTCCAAATAGCGGAATGACTAAGGCGATCAATAGGCAGAATAGTCCAGTGATGGCAAAACTGCTTAAATATATCTTCCGAGGGGAGGCGGTTAACATTTTCTCTGTTCGTTTCTTGTGTTTGCCCTATGGGTCTACCAATCGAGGTTTATGGCCGAATAACACTTTTCATCAACTCGAAGACGGATTGAATTTTCCGTGTAAGCCCAAAGGCAGTGCATAAGGTAGCGTCGCTACTGCGATGGGGCCGTCTGCCAATGATTCTGAGCGAAAAACGTTCAATTTTGTTTGTTTTGATAAATAGTCTAAGCTGGTACCAATTATCCAACCATCGGATTCTGGAGCGCTTCTTGGGGCAGGAACAAACAAATGCTCCTCTGGAATCTGATGGTCAGGATAAGTGTAGATATCATAGTTCCCCGACTGAACATTTAGCCGTAATACACTATCAAATAATGGTGATGGTTTTCCATATGCCCGGTCGCTGCCTAGACATACGACTTGTTGATAGGGACGGGTGCTCACTCGATGGTCAATCACTGGAAAGTCGGTGGTTAAGCTGTCGCCGGTCAACGCTTCTTCCGTGGCTATTCCCGTTCTTGTATCAATGCGGTAGCGATGATGAATAGATCCTTCTGGAAGAGTGTCAAATTTCCCATTCATAATACCCCTAAAGAATTCCGTCATGACACTTGGGTCCGCAGCTCTGGGCGCATCAAAATGGATGATACCATGCTGATCTTCCCAACCGTTACCAAAGTGAAAAACCCATTGAGCAGGTAATTCTGCATAGCGATATTGTGTAAAATCATTCTTATCCACGATCAACAATTGGGTGGCGCGGTCAGCATGCCAATGGTGTGCTTCGAGAAAGCTATCTCCGGGTTTCGGTTCAAAATGAAACGGCGGTAGCATAATCACGATGTGCTTTTCTGTCACAATAAAGTCATGGGGCATGCCCATACGCTCAATGGGGATGACGCCATTACGTAGCAAATGACCCTTTGGTGAGATGTGCCATAAAACTAGTGCACCAAAGCTACTGGCATAGCCAAAGTTCCACAATGTTCCGTCAGGTTCTACACGAGGATGAGCCGAAAAAGGTAGACCTTTGGCTTCGCTGGACCAATTTTTTATGCCCCGGGTTTCAAGGGTTTTTTCGTCAATAATATGGGCTGAGCCCGCCTCCCATAACGCTAGTAGCTCACCATGATGCACCAGCACACTTATATTTGCCGTGTTCAACTGGTCGGCGTGGGTGACGTTTCGTGCTTCTGGGGGATGAGAGCCAAATCCGGCATACATTGCCCTTCCCGCTGCTCTTTCTTCTCGATATTTATGGGTTTGGATCATTTTTCCGCGATGACTTAGGCGGCCCTCATGGAGATGAAATGAGTGAACCATTCCATCTCCATCAAACCAGTGCCGGTAGCGAAAATCACCAATTTCATGACGGGTTGGGCCATTTCGGTACAACACACCATTTAACGCTGTGGGGAAACTACCTTCAAAATGAATATCGGGGCTTTCCAAGAACTCATCCTGAATTCCCTTGAAACCCAGCAACTCAGGATGGGTTTTCAATGATGCATCAAACGATTGCTTCCACGGATCAACATTGGATGCTGAAAGGAGTGGCGGGCAAAGCGCAGCGCCCATTCCGGTAGCGGCCAATTGTACGAATTTTCTGCGTTTCATCATTAGACTCCTAAAGTGTTCTTCGAAATCAGTGATTGAGTGTGATTGTTTGCGTGGCGCCGCCCGCGCTCAGTTCAAATTTGGCATCTTCCCAAGCAGGAGGACCGAATGATCCCGTGGCATTGTTCGACGTGCCCCATGGTTCGTTTGGCATGCCAACAAGGTTCGTGTCCATTTCACCATTGTTGTTCAAGTCTTGCATAACTCTGATGGCATATTCACCGTCCACTAGTGATTTAACACAAGCTGATATTGCTTCAGAATGGGTCGGTAACAGCATTGACGCAACCGATGGCTTGCTCTCCTTGAACGATGTTTCGTTATCGACAATGGCCACCATCATGGTGCCTTCATTGGATTTAATATCTCCGATACTAATGCAGAGTTCTCCTGAAAATGCAGACTGAGAACTTAAAGCCAATACAGAACATAATGCACCGACTGCTACTGTGGTTGAACGCTTTAACATTTTTGGGTAGTGTAATCTGAGGTCTGTAATTTAGCTTTCTATTGCAGCTTCGCTATTGGCTTTGGCGGAGTGAACGTAGAGAGCGAAGCCAAAGCCAAACGAACATCGCTAAAGAAATAAATTACAGACCTCAGGGTACACTACCTCTGATAAAACTCGTTAAGAATGGTCTTGTGGAATCGTTCACATATCCCATTTGTCTGCGGTGATTTCACCTTGGTTTTCGTGTGCTCAATGTTATTCAGTGCCATGTAAAGCTGATAATCATGCTG
>WLWV01000172.1 GCA_012103395.1 Gammaproteobacteria bacterium | reverse complement strand
GTCTGTAATTTATTTCTTTAGCGATGTTCGTTTGGCTTAGGCGAAGTGAGCGTAGCGAACGAAGCCAAAGCCAATAGCGAAGCTGCAATAGAAAGCTAAATTACAGACCTCAGATTACACTACCAATAGTCCTTAACTACCCCACACTTGCTGCACTTTTTGAAGCCTTCGGGGATTAGAGGGTCACTCATCAACACCAGCCTCCACCAACTTATACTCAAAAGTGATCTTGTCAGGATTAAGCGGCTGGCCACCTGCCCCGGTCACTTCCTTCTTATCCGATAAGCCCAAATCACGGGCGATGATATTAGGGTTAAGCAGATCGGCGGCGGCGCCTTCGAATTTTTGACGGTAGATAGTTTGTTCTACCCCCTCTATGACTGCTATAAAACCTTTCCTGGCTTTGTATAAATTCCAAGTGTCTCGGCTAATATCCAGAAACTCATAAAGCCCTCCCATGGTCATTGGGCGCATTTTGGGAACCTCATAAGGCGTGGCTGTTCCCTGAAATTTAACGAGTTCAGTAACGTACAATGGATTCTCGTTGTTCCATTCGAAATACTCCTCACAAGCCTCCCTTAATTTCTGAGCACTTCGAAACTTCGGCTTTCGACCATGGCTGCTTCTGGCCTTCCAGAATTCGTTACCGATTCGTTTATCGATTCTTATTGGTTCCATCGTATTTGATGTATCCGTATTTTCTTGTGCTTCCATTATGGTTTCCTCGGTGGCGGAGCTGGTGGTGGGGGCGGTGGCGGAGGTTTGAAAGTAGGCGGTGTTCTATCCTCTCCAGAAAGCGATTGATATCTTTTCCTTGGAGGCGGTGGAGCATCTGGGTATGACGACCTGCTAGGGCTGATCACCCTATCCAATTTCTCGTTTATTTTGACGGCATAGACCAAACACCAAACCAGTAAAAATAAAATCACTCTTCATGCTTCCCCCATTCTCTGTAAATTTCCGATCCCGCAGTCCATCCGCTTTATCAGATTATTTCTCGTTTCCTGATCGATCTCATTACCCCGACTTAACACCCCACGAACGCTGCCAAACAGGTGCGTGATCTGTTGAAGGGTTAAATCTCCATCGCAATCAACCGGGTTCAGCACCATCTTGGCTTTTGAAGCTTTGGCGATTCGGTGTTCTCTCAGTTCATCGGCTGGCTTCTCTGATTGAGCTATACGGGTTTGTTCTTGCTTGGGAAGGTCTAGGGCGTCATGAGCGGCGTTTACCGTCATTTTGCCCTGTTCTACGGCTTCAACGACTTCAGGAGAGGCTTCCTTCATTACCTTTTTTGCTGCGGCGGTTGACCGTTTACTAACATCCATTTTGTTCGACGCATCATTGAGGGTGTGCAGATTTGCACTCCCTCCGCTATGCTGATTCATTCCAACCTGAAAATCAGCATACTTCGCCGCAGCCATCGCCCTCTGGCTTGTCGTCAAATGCCTGCGCTCCGCGTTTTGCCGGAAAGAGAAATCCAGCGCCTCCTGATCGGTTCCATCGAAATCCACGTAGTTCGGTACCACGCCAACCAGCAAGCAAGCCTGATATCGATTGCGTCCATCAAGTATTTTTCCTTGGTACAACGCAATGGGATTATCTAGCCCATTGGCTCTGATCGACTCAGCTAATTCGTTCAAGTCGTCGTTCACCAACATCGCAAAGATATTTGCATACTGGTGATATTCGTATTGTTTCGTCATATTGCCTCCGTAGAGATTGGAATGAAAAACTCGTTTGAGAGTTTCTTTGCCGCCTTTAACGCATCGCCACAAGGGAAAGTGGCAGATTGTGATAGCCGTTGGACAAACTGCCTATTCGTGCCGAGATAAAATTTCACGCCTCCTCGATGTTTAATGATTCGGCATTTTTTTTCCGCTGATTTCGGCTTTGATGTGGATGTACATAATTTGCAAGCCTTCGCCCTGCCCTTTTGCAGTTGATCAGAAGTTTTTGTCTCGTATGCCCCGCAATCGCAGAGACACAGCCACAATAACGGCCTCATGTTTCCGTATTCCTGTCGCCCCTCTCTGGACACCACCACCAGAGCACCGTACCGATTACCTGAGAGGTTTTGAGGTTTGAACCTTGTCTCGTAAGGATTAAGTTTCTTCATTAGCCCCACTCTGTCTTTCGTCGGAACAGGGAGTGAGCAAATGCGATCAAAATCAAAGCACTAATCCAGAACCCAAATATCGACCCGGCCAATCCAACAACCACCAGCCTCGCCCAGTAACAGAACTCACAGGTTGTTGGTTTCCAGAACCGAACCAACCCATTCACGCTAGGTAATCGCTTCTTAGCAACGCACCAAATGGTTTGTTTTCTTGGTTTTGGGCATTCACGCCAAACCTCACGATGGCATCCGCCCGGCAAATCTTCGAAATCTTCCGGCTTCATCTCTCCCCTCGAATCATTTGAATCATAATTTCAATTGTTTCCACCGCTCGACCTTCTCGTACCATCCGGCCATTGCACCGATAAACAAACCATCCAAGCCTTGCTGCCACATCGTACTTATCCAGATCACCATCGAATCCAACGCCAGTTGTGTGTCTGCCTCCGGTCCATTGACCGCCTTCCACTTCGCAAGCGAACTTCAAGCCCGGCCATGCGAAGTCGAACCGCCAGTCTTTGAGCTCTGCAGCTTTCAAGCGTTTCTTGACTCCAAGGCCATGCCCAACGATTTCTCGGGCAAAACGGTATTCTCGATCAGGGGCAGGAAGCCCTAAAGCCCGGATGTGCAGAGCGAGGTTTTCTTCGAGCTGGCTCACTTAAAAATTATCCAAGCAAATTTCTTCCAGCGCCGGAAGACCATCACCCTCTCGATTGCTGAAAATATCGAACTCGGGGCCGGATGCAAACCGACGCTGTTTTTTGCTCCACGAGAGATAATAGATTTTTTTCCTTCGAACCCTTGTCGAGCCACAATTCTTGGGGAGAACGCCGATGGAAACACTCATCGACGGTAAAGCGATCTGGAAAGAAAAGTTTGTAAACTAAACTCTATCTGACAGACAGCTACTGATAAACGGGTAACTGTCAGCTCAAGTCTGAACTTCTACAATTGAGCCCAACCATAGCGACAAAAAATACGAGCAAAACATTGCGCGAATCCGATTTGCTTTTTGATTTAAAGAGCAAGACTAGTAAAGAAAACTTTAGTATTCCTGCAAATATGGCGGGTAGCGCAAAACTACTGATCTGCATACATCCTTCCCAATAATTAGTTTGTCAGATCCGGCCAAATTAGTCCGCTGTGCGAAATTGAAAGCCCAGAACCTTGGATAGAGAATACTATTTTATCACCTAAAGTGGCTTCTTCGGAATACTTACGAAGATTAACGGGTATTGCTGCTGTTATTAGGTTCCCCATATTTTCCAAAGTGTGTGACATTCTATCTTCCTGTATGTTTAAGAGGCGGCTGTAACTCCTGAGCATAGCAGCGCCCGTTTGGTGAGGAATTCTCGATACATAGAAGCTACTCGGGGAGCGGCCTCGGACATTAAGCTTGCCATTCTTGTTTTAAGCGCACCTTGTTCAAGCGGTGATCCTGCCACGCAAAGTGAATGAAACTGTCCAAAACTAGCTACGTTGTAACCGGTGAAACCTGTGTCGCCTTTCTTCCTTCCTATGATAATCGCCCCACCAGCATCACCAAGAGTGAGGCCTGCTGTTAGTGTTCTTAGCAAGCGTTTCTCTGGTTGTTCGTTAAGCAATAAATCAACAGCCTGATCTTCGAATCTAGAGCCTTGCTCACCAGTGATGACAAGAACACTCTTGATGTTCTGGTGGGCAGATACTAATGTGTCTGCGACAAATATCCCGTTTGCGAATCCATGGCAGGCATTAGTAACATCGAAGCACATCGCATTCTTTGCACCTAATTTGTCCTGCACAATATGAGAAGTTGCGGGCTCTTCGAAATCCCGAATTAGCCCACAGTAAATGATGGCATGAATGTCTTTTGGATGGAGTCTTGCTTTAGCTAAAGCTGTACGGCTCGCGTTGACTGCGAGATCGGACGGCATTTGTCCTGCTAGTGAGCGACGCTTTTCAAAAATACCTGTAGTTCGCTTTAGATAGTCATCCGATATTCCATATCGATGAGAAAAACGGGACATGGTTTCTTCCGTGCTGACTCTTTGTTCTGGTATGTAATCAGCCAGGCCAAGGATGGTTGAACCGCCTTTCAATATCATTTTTCATAGCCCGGTTAGTGTGTTGGGCTATTGTATCGGGTTTGTGGTGTGGAATTACGCGGGCAAAAAAATACCCGCATGAAGCGGGTCTTCCTGAATACAAATAGACAATGCTTAGATTGGCGTGATTTGGGGCCACGCAACAAAGTTCGCAGTCATTCGTTCGCGCCATCTTATCTTGACGATGTGATCTTTTACCTCCTCCCTTGAATATATTGCTCGAACCACTTCGTTATGACAAAGAAGGTCCAAAGCGTAAAGCTTTGACGGCTCCTGAGTCTCAATTTGTAAGCGTTTTTGCTCCATCGAAAGAATGTTGTCTTCGTCATCATTCTCTGCGAGAGACTGTTCAATCTCGATGAACTCTCTCTTGAGGTTTTCATGCTGATTGGCTCTCTCTGAAAAGCTGAAAACCAGACTTGCTGCGGAAATTACAGCGGCCAGAGCAGCGGCATAGGCGCCATAGCTGGATGCTTGGGAAGACATGAAAGCAACAACCGCCGCAGAGCCCAGAACCAATCCAAGGAAATTGGAAAGTTGGTTCAAGTTGCGAAAAAAACGCTGTCGGTGAGAGTGGTATCTCACAGATCTTCTAACACCAAACAGTAATGTATGGAGTTTATTTTCTGATTCGCTCATTCCTTCTTTCCTCCTTTCTTGGGCGGTGGTGGAGGCTTAATTGTATCAGATACAGCCTTGGGAGGGCTTTTTCTGGAATCACTCCTGCTGCTGGGGGGAGTACCCGATCGTTTACTCTGATTCTTATGACCTTTTTTATCCATATCCTTGATTTCTGTCGAATAAATTTTAGTAAAGCGACGGGTAATAACAATCTATGGCTTTACCGATGATTACTCCCGTAAATTTCTCTGTTGGCCATTGCGGGTTTGATGGCTGGAGCATCGTTTTGGACGAGACTAGTTTCCGGAAGATAACAATTCCATTTTGTTCCACAACGACGTAATCCCCGTCTTCGATGAGCGCATGTTCGCTACAGACGATAAAGTGTCGTTCAGGGAAAGAGGGGAAGGACGACGAAACCATGGAGTTGTCTTTTATCTCGAGGGCAAAAGCATTGTCAGGGGGGTGGGTAGTAGGGATGGTCTGCGAGTTGCTAGGTCGATCAGAGAGCCACTCCTTCAAGTCTTCCCATGGGGCGATGGGGACGAGTTGGGTTATGGAAGATTCAGAGAGTTTTCCACCATCAGAGCTTGGAATACCTTGCCCCGTAGTCAGCCAATTAGGGTCAACCCTCAGTATCTCAGCAAGTTTAACCACGTTTCTATTTGATCTGCTATCCCTTTTTTCCATCAGGTTGACAGCCTCTTGAGACACGCCAATAAATTTGGCCACTTGATCTTGAGTTAGACCGAGTTCTTCTCTTCTTTGTTTTGCACGTTGACCTAGTTCCATACCTATATTTCATAACGTTTGTTATTAAAAAACAAACAACTTTTGTTGACACAAAAAATAACTAATGTTATTTTCGACTTATGAACAATTTAAAAAAAGCCGTGGAGTTTTTAGGAGGGCAGACGGAACTCGCCAAAGCATTGGGCGTTTCCCAACCTCGAATTTGGAATTGGATTAATCGGGACAAAAAGGTACCGGCTGAGTACGCAATGCCTATCCAAACCGCGACGAACGGAAAAGTAACGGCCAGAGACCTTCGCCCAGACATTTTCGGTGAGCAGACTACGTCTTAATACCCTGTTAATTGGGCTGTAAATCATATCTATCATCTTTTAAGGAAAAAGTAGTGAAAGTGCAAACGACGATTCACCTCGACGAAAAGTTGAAAAACAAGCTTCGGCAAATAGCCGCCGAGAATCCGTATCTGTCGGTTAGCGAAATTATCAACTTCGTTCTAGAGAACACGGATATCGATGCCTTGGAAGCGCAATTTAATAACGTTATCCCGGTTAGGGGAAGCGTTGCTCGGAGGCGGATTAGATGATCGAAGGTCTTGATTGGGAGCAAACGGTCGAGATCTCAAAAGAAAACGAAAAACGGATTGCACAACTGATGTCCAATACGGGATTCTCTCGGGAAAAAGCAATAAGGATGATGCTAGAAAATGGGGTTGAAAGAACTGAAAAATTTGGATTTCGCAAAGGCTCTCAAAGGCAAACCCACTGATAAGCGGTAATTACCATGGGAAGAAAAAACAAAATCAAGCACAACCTAGAAAGAATGTCCGTTGAGCAGATCAGGGCTATCTTTCGGGACCAATACTACGGCCACCAGATGGTCAGATCAGAGGGTTTTAGCGTTCTCTTGAATGAATACGTCAGGCTTAGAAACGCTGAACAAAAGAGGGAAACCAAGCCTTCAATTCAAAGACGAATCAACCCCACCAGAACGGCTTTCATTGCTGGAAGCCTTATCGCTGCGTTAGTCGTTATCCATCTGTAAGCATGGACCTTACTTCAATCTTCCCGGGCGGCTTCAGTGCGACTCCATTGGTCAGAGAGAACACTTCGAGACCGGGGAATGATTCACCTTCCTTTTTTGAGCTTGCTCACAACAGTGGGTTGATCATTAATACCTCGATTCTTGATGGGAAAATTCATCGTGTACCGGTAGCAGGAGACAAGCAATCCAAAAAGTCAGGCTGGTACGTCTACTTTGATGGAGACTTTCCTGCCGGCTCGTTTGGCAACTGGAAAACAGGCGAAACGCAAACATGGTCCCAACATGATAAAGCGTCTCTATCCCTCGGCGATCAGGAAAGACAGCGAATTACCATTGAAGCTGCGAATCGAGCAGCGGAAAAGGAGCGGGATCGACTACACGAAGCAGCAGCTCAAACTGCTGCCGCTATCATTAACGCCATGGTACCTATAAAGGACCACCCGTATCTGCAATCCAAAGGAATCGAACCAACCGGCCTAGTAGGATGTGCTGAAGATGGGCGGTTGGTGGTACCCATGGTCACAGTGGATGGTGAACTGGTCAGCCTCCAATACATATCAGGTAATGGATCAAAACAGTACTTAAAGGGTGGGAGGAAGGGAATGTTTGTTATCAATCCGGATTCCGACCCAAGAAAAATTTATATCGTCGAAGGTTACGCGACGGGTGTCACGGTTGCAGAAGCAACGGGTGGCATGACCGCGGTGGCATTCGATACCAGCAACCTAAAAACAACAGCCAAACAGCTAAAAGACAAATACCCAACTGCACAAATCATCATTGCAGCAGACAATGACCAATTCACTGAAAACAACCCGGGACTTACCTACGCACAAATAGCAGCAGAACAAACCAACGGAACCGTTATCCATCCAGAATTCATTGACCTAAGCAACAAACCAACTGACTTTAACGACCTGCAACAACAATCTGGAATCGACACAGTCAGAAACCAATAAAATGTAGAAGTTTAGACCAAATCTGACACCGTATTAAATCAACCCTACGTCTGTAACTTTGATTTAGGTTGAGTCATTATCGTCGTTCCACACGATATATCGCTTGTCGGCATTGCTCCATTCATCGTCAATCTCGACGAGGATGGCACTGACAAGCCTGAGTAAA
>WLWV01000171.1 GCA_012103395.1 Gammaproteobacteria bacterium | reverse complement strand
GGAGGAGATCTTCTCAATACCAAACAGATCCAGCACCTTCTCCACACGACGAGTACTGACCCCGCTGATGTACATCTTTGCCACACACAGCATCAAAGCACGTTCACTACGCCGTCCCTGTTCCAGAAGTTTGGATTCAGGTTAGCGACGGATAACAAGACTGAAAACTTTTCGGATCAAGTTCAGACCACTACGGTGGTTTATGACAAACAGGAGTTCTCAAGCAGAATTATATCCTGCTAACGAGCATTAAGAAGTGAACTGCTATTTGGTCGGGTTGGGGGCCAGATAGCGATAACGTCGAGGTATAAGCGATAAAAAGGCCGATCTAACAACGATGGTTTGACCGGCCTTCAATTGTATCTACTACAGGTGTGTCAGTAAGTAACCACTGCGTCTAGAGATTTGGCTTGAGTTACCCATGCTTCTACCATGCTCTGGCTTGGCACTTGCCGGCATACCTTCTTTTTTTCATTGGTTTCCTTCATGGCGGTGGTGAGATTTGCGGGATTACGGTTACGTAGCTCTTTTACGGTATCTACACCGGCTTCTTTTAGCAACTCTGCATACTGAGAAGAAACACCTTTTATACGGAAGAGGTCGGCCATATTTACAAAGCGAAGTATCACAGACTCACCGATACCTGTTTTTTCGGCGATTTCTTTTCTTCCTTTTTTGGTTGCTCCTTGTTCAAGTAACTGCTTGGGACTATGGCACTTATGGGCTCTTAGCGCTTCGGCATGCTTAGGGCCTACGCCTTCTAGTAGTTGTAGTGATTTTGTCATTGGTGTGTCCTCAAAATAATAAACGATGCGGACACAAAGCTTGGAACACAATAAACCCCAGCTGATACCGGAGGGCTTTGGTACGCTCATATTCAGGAACTTCAGCAGCAACTGAAGTAGGTAAACGCCCATTTAGCCCTATCGAATCTGGCTAAATAGAAGTCGTCGTATTCAATCTGATAACATTTGATTCGACGAGCAAATACACACGTATCAGTGGTTTGTTGGTGGCCTGAACTTTAAAAGATCAGTATGAAGTGTCCAAGATGACCGATTATCCCGAGCATGACGTCAGCGAATACCTCGATAGAACACCGGATTTTTAAATAGTCATTCTGTCTTGTTCAAACCAACTAAAATCCAACATGCTTAGTTCCTAAACGATGAATGTACCGATGTTTTATACAAACATCAACTTGTACGGGCTTTTGTTGCTTTTTCCACAAGGAAGTTAATAACTTCTATGAGCTTTTCATGGCTGCCGGCTAATGAGACAGAGGTCCGATAACGTCCGTCAACAATGATCGCGGGGACGCCAGAGATCCCGTATTTACGAGACATAACGTGTGCGAAATTCAACTTATTTTCAACGGCAAATGAAGCAAAGGTGTTTCTAACTTTCTCTCCATCTGCCCCATTTTCACTGGCCCATGAAGCCAGTTCGTCTACAGTGTTGATGCGTTTTCGTTCTGCGTGAATCGCTTGGAAAAGTTTTGTATGGAGTAGTTCTGTTAATCCCAGCGCTTGAAATGTATAAAAAGCCCTTCCGTGAAATGCCCATTGTTCGTTAAGTACCGCTGGGATAGGAACAAATTCGACATTTTCGGGCTTGTTATCAAGCCAATCAAGAATATAGGGCTCTAATCGAAAACAGTGAGGACAGCGGTACCAAAAAAGTTCGACTACTTCAATTTTGTCTCCGGTTTGAACGGGTTGAACCTCTGCGAGCAATTCATAGTGTCCTCCCTCGACGAATGTGGCATCCTGGGCATAACTGGTAGTCAGAAATGACGAAAATATCAGTGACAGAGTGGCGACCAGAAAAGTGCCTATTTTTGATTTTTTCATAATGTGCGTATTTCGGTTTTTGGGTTTAATATTTACTATGATGACAACTGTTTCTTCTAGGAGTTTCATGCCACTTGCAATTGATCTTTGAGGGCCGTTGGTATCCCATCGAAGCCGCCGTTGCTCATGCAAATGATAACGCTATTGGCAGTGAGTCTCAAACGGACTTTCTCCAGCAGTTCTTGTTTGTTCTGGCAGGATATCAATGTTGCATCGCTTTGAATATCTGTCGTATTCCATCCTTGTTCTGTAGGTTGGTAAACGAATGCGATATCGGCAGAATCCAAAGCGGGCCCCAATTTATCATTGTGGCATCCAGACTTCATGGTGTTTGACCGTGGTTCGATTGCTGCAATCAAAAGGTGATTTGGATATTTAGCCTTCAGGGTATCAAGAGTGTACTTAATCGCGGTGGGGTGATGGGCGAAATCCTCATACAAATGAATTCCGTCACGCTCGAAGAGGTGTTGTAGGCGACGATCCGCGGAAATAAAGGTACTTAATGCTTGCACACTGGATTCGAGTGGCACGCCGCAAAGTGAAGCGCCAGCAATAGCGGCAAGTGCGTTTTGCATATTATGGCTTCCCAAGCCGCTCCATTTCACAGTGTGTACTTTTTTGCCAAAATGGTAAAGCTCGAATGAGCCGCCGTCGCGCGTAAGGGGGGTGGCAAACCACTCAGCTTCTTTATTTTGGGTCGAAATTTCATGGACGTGGCTCCAATGCCCCATCGCAATCACTTCCTTTAGGTTCTGGTCATCAGCATTTAGCACGATATGCCCATTCTGTGGGATGAGTCTGATCAAATGATGAAATTGAGTTTTAATTTCATCGAGATTTGAAAAAATGTCGGCATGGTCGAACTCAAGATTATTCAGAATGGCAATATTGGGCGAATAGTGAACAAATTTTGAACGTTTATCAAAAAAGGCAGTATCGTATTCGTCTGCTTCAATGACAAAATGTTCCCCCGTTCCTATTTGCGCAGAGTTATCAAAATTTCCGGGCTTGCCACCGATCAGAAAACCAGGGCTCTTTCCAGCGACTTGCAACATCCACGTTACCATGGAAGAAGTGGTTGTTTTCCCATGAGTGCCAGCCACCGCGACTACTTGGCGATTAACCAAAATCTGATCATGCAACCACCCAGGACCCGATTGAAAACGAAGCCCATTGTTTAGCACGGCTTCAACCAGCACATTCCCTCGGGAAAGAGCGTTGCCGATAATCACTTGATCGACATCTGGGTCTATATGGCGCTCATCATATCCAGATCTAACGTCGATACCCTTTTTTTTCAAGAGCGTACTCATGGGTGGATAAGCATTCGCGTCACAGCCTGAAATGCGATGATTAGCGGACTGGGCAATCTGGGCAATACCTGCCATGAATGTGCCGCAGATGCCCGCAATAAAAATTTTCACATTACGTCCCCAGCGAACAAGCTAACTAAAACGGTAGAGAAAATCAGTTCGAGGATAAAATTAATCAGAATTGCCAGAGGAGTGTTGATTTCCAGTGTTTCTTTTAGAATTCGGGTGATGACGGCGAAATTCCAAATGGTTGTGGCTAGAACCATTATAGTTGTCAGATTTAGGTCTGTGGACTTGATCTCAACGCCGGAGTTCATCATAAATACAGGTAGGATAACCACTAGAAGGATGGACCAACATCCGTAAATTGACATGGCCGCCTGAGTCCATCGATCAGTTTGTTTAAACACCATCAATAGCACTCTTAAACTTGCGCCAATGAGAAAAACTTGTGTGACAGAGATGGCAATTGCCCTGGAGCCGCCAATGAGATAATAATTTCGAATTAGAAAAAGGGCCAGAGTAGCAATGATCACTTTGACCAGCAAATCCTGCTTGGCAGGAAGATCTTGAGGGCTTGCCTTGAATAGACAAATGTTAATTAATGTTTGTAAGAGTGAGGGCATAACGTAAGAATAATTCCGTGTCGACAACAAGGGTCGATGATATCATCACTGTCATGACGAGCATGCAAATTATTACGACCAAAGACGAGCTGCAGCAATTTATTGATGATATTCGGGGTAGCGACTGGATTGGTGTTGACACTGAGTTTTTACGGGAAAAAACATATTCTCCGAGGCTTTGTCTTGTGCAAATCAGCACAGCACATCATGAAGTCTGCATCGATCCCTTAACCATTGATGATTTACACCCACTAGAGTCAATCCTGTTGGCATCGAACACAGTGAAGATTCTTCATTCTTGTCGGCAGGATTTGGAGGCTTTCGACACTCGTTTTAGCGGGGGGATGGTGAATCTTTTTGATACACAGATCGCGGCTGCTTTCTGTGGTTATGGTGATCAGGTGAGCTATGCGATGCTCGTCGAATCAATTTGTGGTGTGGTGCTCCCTAAGCTTTATACCCGAGCGGATTGGAGTTTAAGGCCGCTGCCTTTGCCTCAATTGGAGTATGCAGTTGAAGATGTCAGGTACCTCGACAAAATCAGACAACATCTGGAGGAGCTGCTGATTTCCTTAGGTCGTAAAAGCTGGCACGAACAAGAATGCCAGAAATCATTAAAACCAGAAGAATATCGTATCTACCCCAAAGATGCCTGGAAGCGTCTGAAAGGGGCAGGTAGCCTTGATTCTCGCTACCACCAATGTGCAAAAAGCTTGGCTATTTGGAGGGAGGAAAGAGCTCAGAAATCTGATCGCCCCAGAGAATGGGTTTTATCGACAGCGGCTTTGTTGGAGATCAGTATTCAATCGCCACGAAATGAAAAGCAGCTCATGATGACTGATGGGATGAATGCGGGGGTAATGAGGAAATCCGGTCAGAGAATACTTGAGATAGTGAACGAAAATCAGCCTGACCCGAAGGCTGATGCGATTTGGTCTGTACTATCAATCATGACGCCTGAAGAAAAGAAGAAAGTTAAAAGTATTATGAAGGTACTGAAGTCTGTGTCCGAAGATTTGAATGTGGCGCAATCGCTTTTATCTAACCGACAAAATGTGGAGAAGTTCGTTCGAGGTGATGTGGATTTACCGTTATTCCAAGGGTGGCGTTTGGAAGTGGTGGGCGCCGATATTCTTGATCAGTACCACGATCAATAGTACTTTTTAATGATGGCAGCAGAATAGGGTGAAAATTAGGCTTTCTTTAACACTATTTTTATTTTGGTAAAAGGACGATCAGTTCCCCTTGCTCTTTCATCTCGCCGGCAGATTGTTCGGCATGTCGATCATGACCCCAGAATAAGTCAACACGTAATGGCCCGTTGATTGCTCCACCAGTATCTTGGGCAATGACAAGTCGATTGTAGGGTTGACTTGGTTCACCTGGGCGATTGGTCATTAGCCAAATGGGTGTTCCAAGACTCACAAGCTTGGGGTCGATCGCAATGCTGCGTTCTGCCGTTAGGGGAACGTTCAAGGAGCCAATGGGGCCATCATCAGGGTCTTCTCTTAGCGTAAAAAATACATAGCTTGGGTTTTCATTGAGAAGTGCTTCTGCTTTTTCGGGATGATCTCTAAGCCATTGGCGGATCGTAAACAGCGAAATTTCTTCTCTTTTCAATTCATTACGATTGAGTAGGACTCTGCCAATGGAAACATAAGGTGTAGAAGTTCAGACTTGAGCTGACACCGTATTAAATCAATCCGAGCGAAGCGAGGGTTGATTTAATACGGTGTCAGCTCAAGTCTGAACTTCTACACATAAGGGAAAGGTGCACCAGCGCCAGTGAGTTTAACGCCTGCTTTTTGAGAAAGCTCGATCACTTTTCGGGCCAATCCCGGTGTAACATCAAGACTAATAAAATAGCCCCCCTCTGGTTTGGTCCAACTGGCGATGTTCCACTGCGAGAGTTCCTCATGCAATATGCGGTCCACAAGATCAAACTTCGGTTTTACCTGCTTCGCGTGTTCTTTCATGTGCCGGCGCAAACCTGCGATATCACCAAAGAACTGCAAGTGCCTAAGCTGATTGACTTTGTCGGGCCCTATGCCTTGCACATTAAGGTGTTTTTTGGCATCTGCAATGTTTTCTTCACTGGCAGCCATGGCTGCTACTCCCGCTCCGGGTAGTGTCATTTTTGAAGTTGAGGCGAATTGAATCGCTCGATTTTCGTTGCCAGTTTGCTGGCTATGATTCGCTATGTTGTCGAGCTCAGGGTGATTGTCGTTAAAATGATGTTCTGCATATGCGTTGTCCCACATAATACGAAAGTCCGTCGCAGCAGTAGGCATAGCAGCTAGTCTTTTGACGGTTTCCGGGCTATAACAACATCCTGTTGGGTTGCTATATTTGGGTATGCACCAAATGCCCTTGATGGTAGGGTCATTCTTTACCAGCCATTCAACTTGATCCATGTCCGGTCCAGTGTCCGTAATATCGATATTGATGAGTTCAAACCCTAAATGCTGGGTGATCAAAAAATGACGATCATATCCCGGTGTCGGACAGAGAAACTTGCGGTTTGGCTCTGAGTTCCAGGGGGAGTCTCCGCCAGGTACTCCAAACTGACAGGCGCGTTGTAATGTGTCATACATCATTGTTAGGCTAGAATTTCCACCCACAATGACCTGGTTAGCCTGAACCCCCAACAACTCAGCAAAGAGTGATTTTATTCCAGGTAGCCCGTCTAAAATCCCATAGTTACGCGTATCCGTACCTTGCGGAGTCTGATAGTTTGTTCCCGGTAAACTTAATAAGTCATCGGATAGGTTAAGTTGGGTGGGCGACGGCTTTCCCCGGGTCATGTCTAGTGACAAATCGAGTAAAAGGAATGATTGATACTTCGAAGAAAACTTGTCGTAGTGAGAGCGAATATTTTGAGAAACTACATCATTCATAACTTTTCTACACGGCTTTAAGTAAATGGCAGATTCTATCAGTTCCTCGTTAGCAAATAACCTCAGAAATAATGTAGGATCGCGTTAGGGGCGTAGGCTTCTGACTCCACCGTTAGTTTAGATTTAGGAAGGGACTGAACAAAGTGGTTTGGTAAATGCAGTGGTTAAAATAAAAGGCATTTTGTCAGTTAGATTTGGACATCAACAGATAATCAATGAAACGGATGGAAAATTTAGTTGAAAATGTATACACAAAAGAAATTTAGCAGTAAAATCGCGCCCCTTCTTATAGTACTCGCTTAGGGGTAATTTATATATGCCATCGGTACAAGTTCGACAAAACGAACCATTTGATGTCATTCTTCGACGTTTTCGACGCTCTTGCGAAAGAGCGGGCGTGTTTACGGAGTCTAGACGTCGTCAATGCTACGAAAAACCTACCACTGTTCGCAAGCGCGATGGTGACGCCGCTGTTCGTCGTGAAATGAAGCGAGTCTCTCGCCAAAAAGCAAGACGTAAAAGAATGTATTAACTCAAGCTTTACTGAGTCTAAAATACATTACATCATGTCTCTCAAAGAACGTATCGTTGCTGATATGAAGCTGGCAATGCGTGCAAAGGACACAATTCGACTGGAAACAATTCGTCTACTCCGAGCAGCTATTCAGCGAAAGGAAGTGGACGAAAGGCGTGATCTCTCGGAAGATGAGGTCATGCAGACAATCCAGAAGATGGTCAAACAGTGCACTGACTCTATCGAGCAATTCACTAAAGGTGGCCGAGACGATCTAGCAAACAAGGAAAAGGCCAATATTCAGGTGCTTGAGGAATACTTGCCTGAAAAGCTGTCTGATGAGGAAGTCGAAAAAATGATCAAGGATGCCATCGAGCAAACGGGGGCAGCTTCGATGAAAGACATGGGTAAAGTTGTGGGTAGTTTGAAATCCAGTCTACAAGGAAGAGCAGATATGGGGGCAGTTAGTGCAAAGATAAAGTGTAGAAGTTTAGACTTGAGCTGACAGTTGGTAATCGCTCTCCAGCCCCCCCCCCCCCCCCACTTCTCCTAATG
>WLWV01000170.1 GCA_012103395.1 Gammaproteobacteria bacterium | reverse complement strand
TTACCTCGTTGTGTTTTGATATTGTTTGGTAACTACATCAAAACGGGTAACTCTCATTAAATCAACCCTCGCTTCGCTCGGATTGATTTAATACGGTGTCAGATTTGGTCTAAACTTCTACAAGTAAATGAAGCCTATCACTTCAACCGATCTCTTTTTACTTTTTAATTCAATCGCTTAGCCTTAACTAAGTGCCATTCAACACTGACCCTAAATGATGAGTTGTCACTTCCAGGCAAAACGCGGCTGATCGAAATGGGCCACTCGGGTCGCTTTTCCGAGAATGCACACTTCACGAAACTGATACAAAACCGCGGCAGTTGGTGCGGCAATCCAGTGTTCTCCGATGGGCATCCTTAGTACAGGACGATTCTGGCTATCAGTGCTTTCGATTGTTGCCTCATCGTCCCCAACCTCATCATGATCGAGTATCGGCGAATCTTCTCTCATTAACTCAGCCACTGGAATACGATGGATGGAATCGACTTCGTCCGGGTTGGGCTTAAGGCTTTCGGCTTTCCCGCCCCAAAAAACCACAGGACTCATGACAAAGCCAGATCGAGTAACGAAGTCATCGAGGCGACCCAAAAGAGCATCGCTATTCAAAACTAAATCTATCTCTTCCAACGCTTCCCGTTTGGCGGCAACCAATGCCGTCTCTCCTTGGTCAATTCGTCCACCCGGCAAGGCCCATTGTCCTGGGTGGTTTCGGAGTTTTCTGGAGCGCGTAGTTAGCAGTAATGCGGGAGCCTGCTGCCATTGGGAATAGCTGTCCATTCCCGGCAAATCTGCACCATATCCCAATTCCACCACAATCAATGCCACTGCGGCAGATTTTTCGGCGGTTCTTTCGATTACATCAAAATCTGTCAAATTCCTTTTGATACGCTCTCGAAGAGGGTTATCCAACGGTGTGATACTTTTTTCCGACACTTTATCTTTTCCTTTCTAACATTTGTGAAGAGGAACAATCAACGCATCGACGATGCTACAACCAAACTCATGGACGATCACCGGATTCAGATCAATCTCCCCAATTGCATCTGAAAAAGAATGGGCGATCTGGGAGAATGCCATAATCAAACGAGTCAAAGCATCAACATCTACTGCAGGTTTTCCTCTGGCCCATTTTAATAGTCAATTGATTTTTAGTTTACCAATCATTGCCTGAGCCTCATCCTATCCAATAGGGGTCAAACGAGAGGTCCGATCATCCATTAGCTCGATCATTATCCCCACCGCGGCAACCACAATTAGCGGACCATATTGCGGATCTTTTTTCATACCACTAGAGATTTCAATGCCCTCCGCTGCCATGAGCATAATCAACATCGGCTCACCCAATCGGGCTTTCAGGTCATTATAAGCTGCAACCAGTGTTTCATCACTATTCAACGACAACCTCACTCCACCGTGATCAGATTTATGTTGGATGCCCTTGACCGCCGCTTTCATCGACGTGGGGTAACCAAATTCACGAGCCTTGGTGATAGCATCCTCAACATTACTTACCACGGCATGGAAAATAGTGGGCAGTCCAAAATCCTTCATCAATGCTAAGGAAATTATTTCGCCACATTCCCCTCGCGATGATGGCTTCTCCTTCCATCGCATCACCTTGGGGGAATTCAACTCAATTTCGTTACCTAGCGCAGAATTCTCGGAAAACCTAGCACACATCCGTAAACCATCACGGTATTGGCATAGATTGCTTAGACCGCGAAGCGCAACGGAAACGTCGCAGGAAACCCTGGCGAATTTAGCTCTACGCAGGCCCAGGCCGCCTCCCCTCATTTCACAAAACCTAATTGGATCACTGACGAAGGTTTGAGGTAGACATTGAACCCTATGTTTTCGCCAGCCGCAAAAACCTGTTACCAGCAAACGATTTCAATAACAGGGATCTAGACAAACCCTGATTCATGCTCGAACATTCGTTTGCAAAACAACAACGCGGCTTTAGGGACTGACCCATCCACCTGAAACATCCAATGTTGCCCCGGTCACATAGGACGATTTATCCGACAACAACCACATTACCCCGTTAGCAATTTCGGACACTTCGGCAGGTCTCCCAAGTGGAACTTGTTCCATTACCCAATCGAGCCATTCCGGGTTCGAATTAGCCCACTGCACACTCAACTCTGTCATGGTCGCGCCGGGCCTGAGTGTGTTTACCCGAACCCCTTCTTTCGCTTGCTCTTTCGCCAATCCCACAGTGAATGCATCAAGCGCTCCTTTTGAGGATGCGTAGTCGATGTAGCTCCCTGCTCCACCGTGTTTAGCAGCTGCAGATGACACATTAACAATCACACCTCCAACCCCGCCATAGCGTTTTGCCATGCGCTTGATGGCATACTTGGAACACAGGAAGGGCCCCATAACATTCACTCCAAACACTCTAGCTGTTATCTCTGCATCAATGTCTTCCAATCGGCTCACCAAGCCATTGATTCCAGCATTGTTTACAAGCGCCGTCACCGGACCCAATTGTTTATCCACAATTTCAAACATCCTAGCAACATCCGCGTTCACGGAAACGTCCGCTTTAACCGCAATACTGTTACCTCCTGCAGCATTGATTTCCTCGACAACCGCATTCGCTTCCTCTTGGGAATTCGAATAGTTGACACACACAGCCCAACCCTCCATCGCTGCCATTCGACAAACTTCCGCTCCGATTCCCCGACTGCTTCCTGTAACTACTAATACGCTCATCGCTAACTCCAGATTTATGGCTCGTGATGCTTATGGAAAGATGGCTGGACACTGATCACATCGTGGTCACTAAAATTATCCAGACTATGACCAGATTCGCGGTGCTGACTATTTCTTAACTTAGGCTCTTCATCTAGAAACAACCTTGCAACCAGCAATGGACAGTATTACACAACCTTAGTGCGCCGAACATTCAGATACAGTAACCCCATTGGAACGATCTACGATATCAGCCAGTGGGCTGATGATCAAATACACCGTCATGTTAACCATTGAAAAGAATTCTAATGGCATGCTTGGTCTGGTGGTTTTGATTCTTTTTGCCACTTCTGATCTTGGTATTTACACCAAGCATAGTTAAAAATATCATAAGCTAATTTTTACGCTGCCAAGTTTCGAACATAATAGACACACTGAATGAAACGCAAATGACTAACCAAAACCGCCCTATTGTGAATATAGCAAAGGGGGATGATAAAGTTCTTGTGACTTGGTCAGACCAAACAATCTCACCGTTCCATTTTATCTGGTTACGTGATAACTGCCGTTGTGCAGATTGTGGTGAACCTTCGATTGGACGCCGAACACTCACTCTCACCGATCTGTCGCTTAACATTCAACCAAAAAGTATCGTTCTTCATCACGATACACCCAGTCCCCCTGAGACCCTTGCATTGGACTCAATACAGCTGCGTATTGAATGGGTCGATGGCCATAAAAGTGTCTTTGGCGCCGACTGGCTACAAACTTATCGTTACGATACCCCTTCTCGACAAGCGCGATGTTTCAAGCCTACGTTATGGAGTCGAGCCATTCAGGAAAGACCGCCGTCGATGTCGTTCTCAGAGGTAAACAACAACGACGCCAGCTTATTGGAAATGTTGCACCATATTCGGGATCATGGACTCTGTTTTCTACAAGACGCCGGAACAGAAAGTAGCACGCTAGAGTCTTTTGCAAACAAACTTGGTTATATACAAGAAACTAATTTTGGCCGCGTGCAAGATTTGGTCATCAACAAAAACAAACGAAGCATTGCCAACGATGTTCATGCATTGAAACCCCATACTGATGAACCCTATCGCGCATCACCACCGGGGATATTGATGTTCCACTGTCTGTCCACCGACCTGACAGGGGCCGGTTCGTCCACCTTTATGGATGGTTTCCAACTTGCCGAAATCCTGAAAAAAGAGGACCCGGAAGGGTTTATAGCACTGTCTCAAAACAGGCAGCCATATCGACGACACTTCACACAGGATGTGGACCTGATCACAGACTTTCCCGTGATTTCCACCGATGAGTTTGGGAACATATGTGGCATACGAGTAAATGATCGTGTGGCAGCGCCACTTTGTATCGACGAAAACCAAGTCGATATTTACTATCGCGGTTTAAGGCGCTTCCTCCAACTTACCGAGGACCCTAAGCACATGTCGTTACGCATCTTGCAACCGGGTGATATTGCGGTTTTCGACAACCATCGCATTCTTCACGGCCGAACGAAAATCTCCATGAAAGGAAAACGATGGCTGCAATGGCTGCAGATTGAGAGGGGCGATTTTTACAGTACACTTCGTATAGTCTCAGATCGCTTAGATGTACCTCGTGATGAAAACCCACTGCTTAGGGGCGCTTACAGCTGAAGCAGTGAAGAACCAGACATCACAACAAATATAAACAATCAAACCACCCCATCAACAAGAACAGGTCGATTCTCTCAGGAGCATTCGAATCAGAGTTAAAGGTCAAGAAATTTGCGTTCTAACCCTGAGAGAGCATTAATCATCACACACGGGGAAGATGGTTACAGGGATCATAAGGGACCTTCTTCAGTATCCTAGCGCCCACAGTTTTGCCCAGCACCAACACAGATAAAGGCGAATCATCTGGCCGCTCACTAAAATAGGCCAAAGCTAATGGTTTTCCAACCCGATGCCCAAAACTCCCGGACGTCACTAGGCCAATAGCGGTCTGATTTTGTATCACGGTATGAGCATAGAACGGATCTTCATCGTTATCATCCAGCTCAATTAATTGCATCTGCCAATGGTCATTCTGTTGCTGTCGTCGAATCATTATCTCCTTACCAACGAACAATCTATCCATTACTTTAACAAAATGACCAACACCTGATTCAAGTGGGGTACGCTCAGTAGTAAAATCTGAGCCCCAGGCACGATATCCTTTCTCAAGTCTAAGCGCATTCATGGCGAATGCCCCGTAAAGACCGACCTCAAAACGTTGCCCTGCTTCCCATAGTAAATCAAACAATTCCACTTGCCGGTCCATGTCGTGGTGCAGCTCCCATCCAGACTCTCCCACATAGGATACCCGTAAAGCAATAACCGGCACCCCTCCAAGCGAGAATTGTTGACAGGTTAACCACGGAAAAGCAGCTTGAGAAAAGTCGATCTCGCAAACGGAAGATAGAAGCGCTCCCGCTTTAGGGCCCATCAAACCAAGGACCGCTCTCTCGCCTGACACATTAACAATGCGAACCTCATCATATTTCTGGGCCCTCTTTCGCAGTAGGTCTTCATCGTGTCGTTCAGCAGCAGCGGCACTGGCCAAGTAGTACTTATCATTCCCAAGGCGTGTCACACTGAACTCGCTCGCAACTCCCCCGCTTGGGGTTAATGCATGAATGAGCACGATGTCACCTATTTTCTTCGGTGCGATATTTGCACCCAACTCACTGACGAATTTCGTAGCTTGTGAACCAGAAACCATGAACTTAGAAAACACGCTCAGGTCGGCCATCGCCACTCTTTCACTCACTGCTTTACATTCCTCGGCCACGGACTCAAACCAATTACACCGTTGAAAACTTAATGTGGATTCGTTTGGCTCTCGATCAGAGGAAAACCAGTTTGGTCTCTCCCAACCATAAGCAACCCCATATACCGCACCCAACGCTTTGAGCCTTTCATAGATGGGGGTGGTTTTCTTTTCCCTCGCGGCCGGACGCTCTTCATAAGGGTAATGAATACCGAACTGAGCCGCAAAACATTCAACCGCTTTATCAACTCGATAGGAGCGATCCGCAAAACCACCAAATCGTCGTGAATCAATCGCCAACGCATCTGCAGGGGGTTCGCCAGCGACCATCCATTCGGACAGGAATTTGCCTGCCCCACCTCCTTCCATAACACCCATACTTGAACCTGTTAGTACCCATGCATTCGTCAACCCAAATGCCGGCCCAATAAGGGGGTTAGCGTCGGGGGTAAAAGTAATTGGGCCATTAACGATATTTTTAATTCCACCCTCAGCCGCGGCAGGAACCCGCTGCATACACTGTACGGCAATATCCTCAATTTTCTCAAGATCAGGAGGCAGTAGCTCCATGCCAAATTCCGCGGGCACGCCATCGATAGACCAAGGTTGCCCATTGCGTTCATAGGGACCAATAATTACGCCCTCCCGTTCCTGACGTAAGTACCAGCTTTCATCCGGGTCCCGTATAAATGGCATTTCAGTATCCAATTGGGCAAATTTCTCAATGCGATCAGTGATAATATACTGATGCAACATAGGCACCACTGGCAAATCCACCCCCATCATTAAACCTACCTCCCGGCACCAGGTTCCCGCTGCATTGACAATGTGCTCAGCACGAATATCGCCATTTTTGGTGTGAACCAACCACTCCCCATTGGTTCTCTCTATGGATTCCACCGCATTTTCCCGATAGATTTTCGCGCCTCGGTTTCGCGCACCCTTCGCCATGGCATGAGTCGCCTAGCTTGGATCAACATAGCCATCTAGCGGCTCATGGATAGCGCCTAACAAACCTTCAGTCTGCACCAAAGGGTAAATATCCTTGAGCTCCGAAGGACTCAAAATATTAAAATCAAACCCAGCGAACCTACCCAATCCCTGGACATGTTTAAATTCATCCATTCGATCCTTTCGGGTTGTCACCCTTAATGCCCCGGTTGCGTGAAAACTCACGGGCTGCCCGGTTTCTTCCTCCAACACGGATTTGTAGAGCGCCACGCTGTGTGCGCGTAAATTCATGATTGTAATGTTGTGAGCGTAGTGAGTGCATAATCCTGCGGCATGCCACGTTGAACCCGCAGTCAGCTCATTTTTTTCGACCAGCACCACATCCGTCCAGCCAAGTTTTGTGAGATGATAGATCAAAGAGCACCCCATAACGCCCCCACCGATAACAACGACTCTTGCAGTGTTTTTCATCCGGTTCTCTCACCCTTTGTTTTCACTTTATTACAGTTCAGATCGAATCATGATTCCAATTAGACCAGAAAACCCTGTTTTCTCTGGGAATAACGAATATCTTGCTCTTTCTGAGTATTCTAAATCCTAGCAAACCATAATAGTATGTGTTCCAACGCCGGATCTAGAGAACCAAATTCACCATGGGGGGCTTTTCGAGATCTCAGCTCCTCGAGCCAAAATATGGTATCGCCCACTTGATGAGATAGAATGTCATTAGTAATCTCATCGGACCAACTCAACACCTGAACTTCGAGCCTAGAAGCGCAAGCATCAAGCTCAGGGCCACTACCCGACAACTAATCGACAACTCATTGACATTCATGTTGAAATTAGCCATAACGCCCATCACCCCGAGCATCGGAGCCATAGTCAACAACCTCACTTTGTCGGCAGATCTCGATGAGAGCACAGTGGCATCGATACGGGCGGCATTGGATACACATCTGGTACTGGTCTTTCCAAATCAAGACCTAGATGCTGCGGCGCTGAGAGACTTCACCACTCACTTTGGCCCTGTTTTCCTCCATCATAGCGATGAAGGTGTGATTCACAGTGACGGTGTCCCCGAGGTTTTAGAGATGGTGAAGAAAGCAGACGGCAGCCGACTCTTCGGAGGGTCTGATTGGCATGCCGACGTCACGTTTCAACGTCCTGAAGCAATGTTGTCCGTCCTACATGCAAAAGAAATTGATTGTGCAACCCTACGTCTGTAACTTTGATTTAGGTTGAGTTGTAGAAGTTTAGACCAAATCTGACACCGTATTAAATCAATCCGAGCGAAGCGAGGGTTGATTTAATGAGAGTTACCCGTTTTGATGTAGTTACCAAACAATATCAAAACACAACGAGGTAACT
>WLWV01000169.1 GCA_012103395.1 Gammaproteobacteria bacterium | reverse complement strand
GCTTGTCAGTGCCATCCTCGTCGAGATTGACGATGAATGGAGCAATGCCGACAAGCGATATATCGTGTGGAACGACAATAATGACTCAAACTAAACCGAAGTTACAGACGTAGGGTTGCACAATCGAGTCTCCCTCAATCGTCACCTGCATGGCACCCAGCAAAACCTTTAATCTTGCTGGAATGAAAATCGCGAACATAATTATTCCCAATTCTGAGCTACGTGAGAAGTGGCAAAGTCGCAATTTGCCAGTGGTTAACCCCATTAGTTTGGCAGCAGCCCAGGGGGTTTATGAAAATGGAGGTGCTTGGTTAGATGCGTTACGTGTGTATCTCGATGGCAACTTTGCGGAGGTGGAATCGTTTTTGAATCAACATTTATCGGAAGCGGAATTCGCTATACCAAACGCAACCTATTTGGCGTGGATTGATCTCAGCGCGTATTTTTCTGATTCACCTAATTTAACTCGGTTTTTTGCTGAAAACGCTGGGGTTATTCTGGAAGGTGGGGAGATGTTCATTGATAATGGTGCAAATAAAATACGCTTGAATGTGGCCTGCCCAAGGTCCGTGGTTAACGAGGGACTTGGTAGAATATTGGGTGCCATTCGCGAGCTTTAGCGATGTGAATCGAGGGGTGATTTTTCCTTTGTGTTCAAAAAACCAAGGTGTTCGTTTTCAATTAGAGGAGTGTATCAATGTTAGTAGCCGTGTGTGTCGGAACCAATGATTTACTCACTGCTGGCGTTTTCTACGACCAGGTGTTGGAAACGCTGAACATGTCTCGGGTGATGCAGAATGCACAGGAAATTGGCTACGGGCTAAACGGCAAGGACAGTGATTTTTATGTCTTAACACCTTTCAATGGAGCATCGGCAACCTCTGGAAATGGATCACAGGTGATGTTCTTGGCTGGTAGTCAGCAAGCTGTGCGGGATTTTTACCGCGCGGCAATGCAGTCTGGTGGTAGCGACGAGGGTGAACCCGGGCCACGAGATTATGCAGAGGGTTACTATGGTGCTTATGTGCGGGATATTGACGGTAACAAACTACACGTGTTTCATTTGCCTGAAAAATAACACCTTTCACGAATAGGGGTTTTCATTGATGTTCCTTTCTCTCAAAGATTCCGAAAACGGTTTTATCGTGAGCGGTCTCCCTCATAGTACGAGCGTGGGCCGTAATTCAAAAAAATGATGTTAGGTGCGTGTCAGTATTCCCTCTATGCATCTCTTCATGTGGGCTTATCTGGATAATTCTTGCCGCTGATCCTAAGCCAGAATCACTTTTATAAAAGGCTAGAATGACACGTCATGTTTAAGCGACGCAAACCCAAGTGGTAGCGATGTATTTATGTCCTTGCTCTACCGTTTTCCCTCGATGAAGGTGGGTCCAAAAAGGTGGAAAAAGCAGTAGCATCCCGGCTGTTGGTTTTACGCTCACTTGTTGAAAGTAGAACTCTGTTTCTCCTCCAATAGAAGGTGCATCGTTGAGATACCAAATAGCAACTAATTGGCGTTTAGTGAAATCTCCCGGGCCACTGTCGACGTGCCAGTGATAAAACTCGCCGGGGTTTGTTCTTTGCATGTTGTACCCGATATCGTTTAGCCTGTTTTTTTGGAAAAAAGGGTGTAGTCCAGATAGCAGACCTAATGCCTGCCCCAGAGAGTTTTGCAGTAAACTGTCAATGGAACGCCAATCTGATCGGCCACTGACTCGAAGATCGGTGGACCGTTTTATGTCTATGTGAGTATCGTTTCCCGGTCCGATTCTTCCTTGATATTGTTGGTCGATGTTGAGCTCGAACTTCTCAATCATTTTCTCACAGACGGCAGTTTCTAATGCATTATCCAGCGCATAGATAAAGGAACCCGGTTTGAGCTCTCTGAAATTCGATCCCCTACTCACGAGATCAGTGCGTTGTTGGAATTGTAAAATAGAGTTTCATTTGCTTCTCCTTCGTCGTTGATATTCACTGCAGCAACGTCAGGAAGGCGGCTGAGTATGAAAGCTGCCATCAAGTTTTTTGATGCGGGGTTTTCGGTATGCAGCGCTGTCAACAGTCGTTCGGCTGCAATTTGGCAGCGCTGATGAAGGTTAGGCCGAGACACAAATTCCCTGCCTAACTGCCAGCCTCTACTCATATCGCCATCCATTTTTTTAAAAATGGGCTCCCCATCGATCAACATTTGTTCGCTAATTGATAGGGTTTCCTAGTCGGTGCCTACTAGGACGGTGAGTTCAAGCATGGGTTTTCCGTTCATTTATGTGGACAAAAAGTTGGGTGACTAGATGGGGCATGATGTTGTAACCATTTTAGTGCCATAGTAATCGATAGAGACGATAGTGGTGTAGATGCTAGAATCGCTCCGTTTTACATTCCTGATAAGTGCCAAAAATAATGAATCAAATTCTCGTGGAGCAGGATCCCTCTCCGATGAAACTTGAAGTGCTAAATGTTGACGAATGGCCCTTGATGAAAGAGGCAGTGGGCAGCGTGCCCCGGAGCTATGAGCATACTGAAACCAGCTATATTCTTGAAGGGGCGGGTAACATCGTCGCATCAAACTGCCAGCCAGTCCACTTTAACGTCGGCGACTTAGTCACTGTTATGCCGGAAACCGAGTGTGTCTGGAATATTACTGAAGAAATAGAACGCCACTATTCCAAAGGGTAGTGTGCTCAGCGTTTCTAAACTGTTACCTTACAAAATACCTCGCCATAGCCCGCGGATTGATCCGTCGTTTTTTCGATTACGTCATTTAACTCGTGCGCTTGATGAACAGTGGCTTCATAAACTAATAGCGATACTCATATCCCGACGATGACAAATATATACTACGAAACCATCACACAATTAGAGCAAAAAAATACGAGCAAGAACTACTTGGCGGGATGGGCCAGTGGGTTTCTGGGTAACCCCAAAATTGAGGAACAGAGGATCACTGAAGATTGGGAAGCAGGCTATGAAGATGGACAGGGACGTAATACAGATAATGCGGAAAAATGGCAAAAAGCGCCCTAAGTTTCCACTGTTCAAGCAAGGTTGTCTAGAAACTTCGACTCAATAACCGGAGCTTCGTCTTAACTTAACAACTGATTTGAGGAAAATGTCATAGGTCTCTGGGGCGTCAATGTCCATCACCTGATCAATGGCCCATTTGTTCGTCTGACTGTGCCCCAGAATGTGTTGTATGCGCGACCCGATTAAACGCGTCATCTCGAAAGTGGGTGTGTCTTCTGTAAATCGACACTCGGACAGTGTGTTCATGGTGTGGTTCAGGTCCTCTATAAACACGGCTTTGTTGATGGATTGTCCGATGATCTGTGTTGAGTTTTCTCGGTAATGACGGAAACAATCTTCACATAAGGCGGTTAGAAATACGGTCCGTTGCGTTTGGTCTAGCTGACTAAACATTAAACGATCTGCGCAGTGAATGAGAAAATAGAGGTATTCTCGGATAACCCCCAGCCTTTGCTGATCGTTGTCGTAAACAAAGTCCTTATCGTGTAAGTTTTTCGCTGCATTTAGCGAAATCCGCCAAGTAATCGCAGACATTGCATTCGCAAATTCTTCAATGGAAATACTGCGATTCTTTTTTTTCCATCCGGTACGAATTCTGGCTTTTTGCATAAGAGAAAAGTTTAACGGTTAGACATACGGATGCATCTTTGGCGGACGCATCTTTGGACGAAGTAGGACTAAGAGAGGCATCGCCGAGTAAGAGAGACTAAAATGAGGTTTACTAGGACGATACATGGGATGATCCTAAACTGATCTGATTGAACGCAATATCAAGTTGAAGACGTAAAGCCTAAGGTCTGAAAATTCGAACCCAACCTGAGGATGAATGACACTCCCAGATGTTACCAGTGTAATGATATCATTGAATATAAGCCTCTAAGGATAGGAGATTGTTTTGAATGCCAATATTGCTGATTCGTTCGAAGAGTTCCATTGCTTATGCGCGAAATAATACAAGAAGTAGTCAAAGCGGTTCAGCACAATTGTGATGTCGCTGATGCTCGCTATGCTGGAGAGGATCCTTTGTGCGTGTATCTGATGAAAATGAGAGACTTTTTTCGATGGAGCGAAGGTGTCTCCCTTGGAGAGCCTGTGGATCGAAATGCGCTAGGAGACTGGATCGTTAGTAAGGAAACCGCTTGGGACGAGTTGGAGGAAGCGGAATTCCAACCCGAACCCATTGTCATTGATGGGCAGGAATTTAACCGTTTTGATAATGCCGCCATTAACAAGCTGCTAATTCCCCAGGGGTATATTTACAGTGGAGGGCTTGGGCGGCAGGCTCGCCCCATTTATTTTTTGGGTGAGTTAGTGAAAACTGAAACCACCGCAAATGCAACAATATGGGTGTCTGGGCGAGAGTTGTCCCGCTGTGTCGTGGCACCACCCGCTATGTCTCAGTTGGGGGCGATCATTATTCGAAGTGACTCGCTAAAACGTTATCTTGCATCAATGGTGGAAGAATGGAGTTGGAAGAAGGGTGACAATGCCATGGGAGAGGTCGTTTCCCATTACAACTTTGAAACAGATTTTCATGGTGCGCTGAATGCGATGGTAGATAATGAAATGGAAAACCTCATTCTGCACGAGATTGGGGAACGCATTGCAGAAGAGCTTATCGGCGAAGGCTGGCAGGAGATGATTGCCAATCTCCCCACTCCATTGCAGGAAATGAAGGCGCGAGCCGTACGGGACAATCTCGCCGACTGTACGGTAACGCTGCCCGCTTTTCTGACGTTTAAGGATCGAAATTCGATGAATTTTTACTATGCCAACATGACACCAATTAGAAAAGAACTCTTTCCGAGTTTTTGTAGTGCTTACGAAAATTCACTTAGGTTCGGCGACGTTGAGGAGATGACTCGTGTGATTAACAGAGGAAGACAGCATTGGGTGAGTATTGGAAAACAACTGGTCAGGTCCAATCAGAAAGGTGAAGCTGAAGCCATAAGGCGTTGTCTTGAGAGCAGTGGCTTTTGATGCTAGTTTGTCTTGAAAATGTACTCGCTACCCCTGCTCTGCAGGTCGCTTATGATTTACTAGAGCGGGAAACTTTTGTGGACGGAAAATCCTCCGCCGGGGAACAGGCCAGACGGGGTAAAAATAATCAGGAGCTGTCAGGGGGGATTCCATCAGCTAAAGCGATAAACAACCTTGTAATGGGTGCGCTGGTTAGACATCCGGTGTATCTCCATGCGGGGTTACCTAAGCGAATCGCGGTTCCTTTTTATTGCCGTTATAAAAAGGGTATGGGGTACGGGAGTCACATTGATGATCCGATAATGGGGCAGGGTGAAAAGTATCGTGCAGATATCGCGATTACGATATTTCTAAACGGGCCTGAAGACTACGAGGGTGGTGAACTGGAAATCGAAACATCTTTCGGTACTCGAAAAATAAAAGCGAATGCTGGCGATGGCATTATGTATCCAGCGTCTTCTCGGCACCAAGTTTGTGAAGTTACTCGGGGGGAAAGGCTGGTTGCGGTCACTTGGATGCAAAGCCTGGTCCCTGAATCGGATCGCAGGGAGCTTCTATTCCAGTTATATCAAGCGAAGGAAGTGCTGAGAAATAGCGACTCTCAAACTTCCGCAACCCAGCAGGTTGAGCAAAGCCATGCTAATTTGGTTCGGATGTGGAGTCAGTTATAAAAGCGATGAAATAAGTCTGCATAATTCTTAAAAGAGGAGTATCCGTTTGGTAGGCGAAAAAGAACTAAAAAATTTGTTATCCAAAATGTCACCGGTGCTGATAGCAGGAGAGTTTGTATTTTGTTCTTTTGAAAACGCGCAGTATGGCGATCATGTGCAATTGGAGCCGATTGGATCATTTTTAGAAAAAGAGGGGTTGACACTCGTTGTCCCTAAGGAAAAGGCGGATGAGCACTGGCTGAAATATGAGTCCGTTTTCAGATGTATCACGCTTAACGTCCATTCTAGTTTGGATGCGGTTGGTTTGACATCAGCGTTTTCAACCAAACTGACCGAACACGGTATCAGCGCAAACGTGATCGCTGGATATTTTCACGATCATATTTTTGTTCAAGAAACGCTTGCCCAAAAAGCCTTAGAGGCAATCCATGAATTGACTCAATAACGGAGAATATGGGGTTTCGAGAAATCCGGATATTTTCTGTTCTTTGGTTCGCTCTGTGATTCGGTGGCACATATTCAAAAAAACGATTTTATGAATATGTGCTGGTGTTTTCTGCGGGACGCCTCAATTTAGTCACGGCATTGATAGCATCTGGACGATTGAACATGCTTCTATCAACACCGGCGATGATTCTTAGTGGACATGGTGTTAACAGGGTCAGGTTATGGTGCATCTGTGGGTGTTGTTTCAAACCTTGCTGGAGAGGTGATTTCCAGTAATTCCAGATCGTCAGAATGCCTTAATTCTCGATGGCGAACCCCAGGGGGTTGTAGCACGCAGGAACCTGCGTGCAAAACATGCTCGCCAGTGTCTTCGTATTCGAACACGACCCAACCACGAGTGACATAAACCAATTGGAAGTCGAGTTGATGTTGGTGCCAGTTGCCCGCTGATTCCTGCCTAGGGACTGCCCGTATCACATGAGCCCCAAACTGACCACACGTTGCTTTCTCAATACCAAGGTCACGATACTCGAAAAATGCCCTGAGCCCTCTGGCGCTAAATTCGCTTTCGGTAGCATGACTAACGCTGAAGGTCTGCTGGGGCCACATGGAAGGCGTTTGCATAAATTCAAATTTTCATTGGTTTTAAGGGTATCTGGCGGATAAAGTGCTATTTTCACTGAGTGACGACTGCTTTGAATAAGTGCCTTTTCTAACCGTAGTTTTTACTTTAACTGGACGGTTTCAGGCCATAGGTTTTGAATTTTTCGACAATTATGTCCATTTCTGAATTTGGCAAAAGTACCATGGAACCCTGCTGACAGGCGTGGTAATACTGTTTGGCCAGTGCTTCTAATTCAATGGCTGCCCACATGGCCTTGTCGAGATTTGCCCCCGCCGCTACCATGCCATGATTTGCCATTAGGCAGGCCGAACGATCATTCATCGCCTCAAGTATGTTTTCAGATAATTCGCTTGTGCCAAACGTTGCGTAACGAGCGCAGCGAACGTTATTGCCACCGAATGCCGCTACCATATAGTGGCATGAAGGAATGGGTTTCCTTGCAATGGACAGTATGGTTGCGAAGGTTGAATGGGTATGAACGACTGCGCTAAAGGAAGGGTTCCGCTTGAGTATCGCTTTGTGAAAATGCCATTCTGATGAAGGGTGACAAGGACCTTCCCAATCGTCGTTCTCGCTATCCAGCGACATTTGGGCAATCTGCTCAGGTTGCATTTCATCATAAGCGATCCCACTTGGGGTGATCAGTAGTGTGTTTTTGTGAACGGCGCTAATGTTGCCAGATGTACCTTGGTTCAACCCGGTACGATTCATTTGCTTACACAGTTCAATGATTTTTTTTCTTGTTTCGAGCTCGTTCATGATGGACTGGTAATGGATGCTTGTCTGGTGGTGAATGTGGGTGCTAGTGATAGGTGTTCACTTTTCCTACTATCTCACGAAGGCGCTGTGCATCACAAGGGATAGGCTCCTGGGGCCAATGGGACTAGAGATGCTCTGCAATAATCTGGGCGAGCTTGCAGACTTAAGGGTAATTCGTAGAGTATTAGGAGTGTTCCATGAGAGAACACTCCCGGTGTTTGAGGGTTGGTGACTCCTGGTAATTAGATGTAGAAGTTCAGACTTGAGCTGACAGTTACCCGTTTATCAGTAGCTGTCTGTCAGATAGAGTTTAGTTTACAAACTTTTCTTTCCAGATCGCTTTACCGTCGATGAGTGTTTCCATCGGCGTT
>WLWV01000168.1 GCA_012103395.1 Gammaproteobacteria bacterium | reverse complement strand
TTGATGGCTCAACATTCAATACTAAAGCCTGAAAAACCGGCTTTGGCTTCGTTCGCTACGCTCACTTCGCCTAAGCCAAACGAACATCGCTAAAGAAATAAATTACAGACCTCAGGGTACACTACCCCATTGGTTCGATTTCATCTATTTCACCTGTGCCTATTTCACCTTTAAAGGGTTTCAGAAAACCCCACCATAACACACATTCAAATACCCAAGTCGGTAATGATCACCTTACTCTGGCTGTGAATAATCTTGAGTGCATGCGAGGATATAGCGTGCTATTTAGTTCGCTATCTTTCACAGTGCAACCCGCCACAGCACTCCATATTAAAGGCGCTAATGGGCGCGGAAAAACCTCTCTTTTACGCATATTATCCGGACTCAGGCAACCCGATCAGGGAACAGTCATGTGGAATGGAGCGTCGATTTTCAAAGATCGTACACTATACCTTGAAAACATCAGCTATCAGGGCCACGAAATTGGGCTAAAAGGGGATCTGAATGCAATTGAGAATCTCGAGTTCTTTTCTCGAATGAAGACTGAAACCGGAAATCTGGGAGTTGATAAGGTATTGCAGCGATTAGACGTTGATCACGTTTCTATGCTGCCTTGTTCTCAACTATCTGCGGGGCAGCGTCAGCGGATCGCTATCGCACGAACCGTCCTAAGTGGCGCTAGATTATGGATACTCGACGAGCCAGGCACCGCCCTTGATCAGGCTGGTTTGCAGGTTTTTGAATCGATCCTCACAGAACATATTGAATTAGGGGGTATGGTCATCTTCACTAGCCACCATGACTTTAGGCTAGATAGTATTAACCATCGAAACTTGTCTTTAGATCAATACTCAGGATGAAATCAACCCGTCCAATGCCCGCAGACAAAACTTATATCCAACAAAGGACAACCACAACTTTGTCCTCAGCTTTATGGGCGTTGCTAAAACGGGACCTGACCATTGCCTATCGGCATTTTGGCGAATTAATGCATCCAGTTATCTTCTTCCTTATTGCAGTAAGCCTATTTCCACTGGCTATCAATCCTGATCCCATGTTTCTTCAGAAAATCGCGTCAGGGATCATATGGGTAGCAGCTTTGCTCTCTACTATGTTGGCTTTAGATAATCTATTTCGATCAGATTATGAAGATGGGACGCTGGAGCAACTAATGTTAACCTCTCATCCCATTACGGTGCTGATTCTGGCTAAGGTAGCGACCCATTGGTTGGTAACAGGACTACCATTGATCATTACCGCTCCCTTGCTTGGCTTAATGTTAAACCTACCAGACAGCGCTTATTTAGCTTTATTCATCAGTCTCTCACTCGGAACTCCCACCATGAGTCTGATCGGTGGAATCGGGGTTGCGCTTACCGTTGGCATTCGCCGCAGTGGAATTCTGCTAACGTTAGTAGTCATGCCTTTATTCATACCAGTTTTAATTTTTGGTACCAGTGCTGTGGAAGCCGCTTCTGTGCAGCTACCCTTTTCAGGCCAACTTTATCTGCTGTGTGCTATGCTGATTTTTTCTCTTTCCCTTGCCCCATTAGCAATAGCAACTTCTTTGAGAATTAGTTTGAACTAATTTAGTCATTCGCTTACTAACGCCTTTATTCCCAGTACTCAATATGATGGCTCAGGTAGTGGAAGCAGGATGATAAGAATTCGATGGTGATTACCAACTAACAAATTTTTTGCAAGCCAACGAAATGAATAAAAAATCACAAACTTAACCTTTGGAGTAAGATCATTAATCGAGTAAAATTCACTACCAGCTTGGCTACCAAAGCGTCTCTTTGTGTCGACCACGTTTAAAGCAGTATCAATGAAGAACATTCTCTGAATTCTTTTCAAATTAATTCATGTCATCTCAAAAAAAAACCACTGGTCGGTCTTGGACATGGTTCCACCGTTTTGGCTCTCCGGAATATTTCTACCGATTTGCAGAACGATGGGGGCCTAGATCTGCGGTAGTAACGCTACTTCTTTTCCTTACCGGCCTCTATTGGGGACTAGTTATCGCGCCCCCAGACTACCAAATGGGAAACAGCTATCGAATTATCTTTATTCACGTGCCTGCAGCTTGGATGTCTATGTTCACCTACGTCATCATGGCTGTCGCTGCTGGTACTGGCTTGATTTGGCGCATGAAAATGGGGCATATCGTCGCTAAAGCCAGCGCGCCGCTCGGTGCAGCTTTCACTTTTTGTGCGCTGGTTACTGGTTCCCTATGGGGGAAACCCACTTGGGGAACCTACTGGGTTTGGGACGCGAGACTGACCTCTGAGTTAGTATTACTATTTCTGTATTTCGGCTACATTGCGCTAGCTAACGCTATTGAGGACCAGAAATCGGCCAACCAAGCTGCCGGTGTGTTGGCCCTAGTGGGACTAATTAATCTTCCGATCATCCATTATTCTGTCGAGTGGTGGAATACTCTTCATCAGGGCTCCACGGTTAGCAAACTTGGTCGGCCTTCAATTGACACTAGGATGCTAATCCCCTTGTTGATCATGTTTGCTGCGTTCAACTTTTACTATGTGACAACTCTTTTCAATCGCGTTCGATGTGAACTAGTTGATCAGGAAAGACGGACCAAGTGGGTAAAGGAGCTAATATGAGTGAGTTCTTCCACATGGGTGGGCATGGATTTTACATATGGACGAGTTATACCCTCGTGCTTATAGTATTTGTTTACAACTACGTCTCTCCCATTATCAAGCGAAAGCGCCTCATTCAGCAAATAGACACGGCAAACAAAAGCGCAGGTAGATCCAAAGAGCGTGATTATATCAACACACACAACCATCCAGAGTAACCTGGGAAAATGACGCCGAAAAGAAAACAGAGACTAATGTTAGTGGGATTATTGGTGGCTGGAGTGAGCATGGCCGTTGGGCTCGCACTCACAGCGTTAAACAAAAATATTAATCTGTTCTTTAGCCCAAGCCAAATCCTTGCCGGGGAAGCGCCTGAAAACACTCACTTCAAAATTGGAGGAATGGTTGTAACAGGTAGCGTTAAACGTAATGATACAGATTCCGATCTCGATGTGAGATTTTCGCTCACAGATACCGCAGAAACAGTGGAAGTGTCTTACACCGGCATTCTTCCGGATTTGTTCCGAGAGGGACAAGGCATTGTCGCTACTGGTTCAATGAAGCAAGGGGTTTTTATCGCTGATCAAGTTCTCGCGAAACATGACGAGACCTACATGCCTCCCGAAGTCGCTGACGCATTAAAAGCGGCAAATGAAAAGAAAGATGGAGAGACAAATTGATTGCTGAAATTGGACAATTCTCACTTATTCTTGCCCTAGTTTTCTCAACGCTGCTAGCAACATTGCCGTTGATCGGCTCGCTTAGAGGAATCGATAATCTACTTTTGCTAGCCAAGCCCGCTGCACGCGCTCTATTTTTACTCACACTTATTTCGTATGTCTGTCTGACTCTATCGTTCCTGAACAATGACTTTTCAGTGGCCTATGTAGCAAACACCTCGAACAGTTATTTACCCTTGATATACAAAATATCGGGGGTTTGGGGAGGCCATGAGGGATCACTGCTTCTTTGGACTCTGATCCTCGCAACATGGACAATGGCTGTCAGTTTTTTCTCCAAGGGTATTCCAGAGATCATGGTTGCCCGGGTGCTGTCTGTCATGGGTATGATCGGCTTTGGCTTTTTATTGTTTACATTACTGACCTCTAACCCTTTTGATCGTCTATTCCCCGTTCCACTGGAAGGTCGGGATTTGAACCCTCTACTCCAGGACGTTGGATTAGCAATTCACCCTCCAATGCTTTATATCGGATATGTTGGGTTTTCTGTGGCTTTTGCGTTTTCCGTTGCGGCTATGATCAGCGGACGTTTTGACGCTGCTTGGGCTCGATGGTCTCGCCCTTGGACCAATATCGCCTGGCTTTTTCTCACCATAGGCATTGCGCTTGGCTCATGGTGGGCTTATTACGAATTAGGCTGGGGTGGCTGGTGGTTTTGGGATCCAGTCGAAAACGCTTCTTTTATGCCTTGGCTCATTGGCACCGCACTGATTCATTCACTGGCCGCCACTGAAAAGCGAGGGGTATTTAAAGCTTGGACGGTGTTGTTGTCTGTGTTTGCATTCTCATTATCGCTGCTAGGCACTTTTCTAGTGCGATCGGGTGTTTTGACGTCTGTTCACGCCTTTGCGACTGATCCTGCTAGAGGCCTATTTATTCTTATTTTTCTAACTATCGTCGTCGGCGGATCATTAACACTCTTCGCCTGGCGCGCTCCAAAAATCGTGAGCCGTGTTCACTTTAACGTGGTTTCACGGGAAATGGCGATCCTACTAAATAATATTTTTCTTGGTATTTTATGTTTCGCCGTGCTCATCGGTACCCTTTATCCTTTAGTCATTGACGCTTTAGGCATGGGTAAAATATCTGTGGGGCCTCCTTACTTCGACTTTATTTTCATGGTTATTGGAATTCCATTAACAGCGATGATCGGAGTTGGCACGTTAATACGATGGAAAAATGACAGAATTGACCGAATAAGCACTCCCGTAATGGTCGCCGTAGCCTTAAGCCTAGGAATTGGATTTTCCTCACCTTTGCTTATGGGCCATTATTCCCTTGGGGCTGGAGTGGGAATAGCAACAGGTCTGTTTGTGATCGTTCTCAATCTTGCTAATCTAATGGCTCGAACTAGCAAAGGAAAACGGCTTCGCGGTTTAAAAAGCACTCCACGCTCATTTTATGGCATGGTCGTAGCTCATATTGGCATCGGTGTATTTATCATCGGCGTAACCATGACAAACACCTATAGTGTCGAAAAGGACATTAGAATGATTCCCAGAGATATCCACAACATCAATGGCTACGAATTTAGCTTTCAAGGTGTAACCACTGTCAAGGGTCCAAACTATCAAGCGATTCAAGGGCACTTTGATGTGACAAAAGAAGAGAAAAAACTCACTACATTGAGACCAGAAAAGCGAACTTACCTAGTACAACAAAACCCCATGACGGAAGCGGCAATTGACGCTGGCTTTACTCGAGATCTATATGTAGCATTAGGAGAACCACTGGAAGAAGCCAAAGCTTGGGCAGTTAGGGTGTACTTCAAACCGTTTATCCGATGGATCTGGCTAGGCGCACTCATTATGGCATTGGGAGGAGGACTTGCTGCTTCAGATAAGCGTTACCGACGGACTCGTCAATCTACCAATACGTCATCTTCTACTATTGATAGCACTCCTCTTTCGGCAAGCTAGCCCATGAACCGATTTTCTCTTCCTTTAGGAATCTTTGTTACCATGGTCGCCCTATTGGCTGTAGGATTAACCTTAAACCCACGGGAAATACCTTCTCCGTTTATCGGAAAGCCGGCACCGGAGTTTTTGTTACCCGCGCTCGATGAAAATGCTTCTCAGATCAGCAATGAAACTTTCAAGGGAAAAGTTTGGGTACTAAATGTATGGGCTTCTTGGTGCGTCGCCTGCCGCCAGGAGCATCCGCTACTCATGGATGTTGCGAATCGAAAACTAGTCACCATTGTTGGCCTGAATTACAAAGATAAACGAAGCGATGCATTAGAATGGTTACAAAGGCACGGTGATCCATACAGACACATTCCGTTTGATGAAGCGGGTAATGTCGCTATCGACTACGGTGTATATGGTGTGCCAGAGACCTTTGTTATCGACAAAGCAGGCATCGTTAGACTCAAACATATTGGCCCAGTTACATTGGAAGACCTAAAAAACACTATTTTGCCGTTAGTCAGCGAACTCGAAAGGATTGAAAGTTGATGAATATTGGCTGTCAGAAACCCTTGCTCATCACCATCGTCCTATTCTTTAGTGTCATTACTTCACCCTTTGGCCATGGTCAGCAGGAGATTTTTACGTTTTCCACAGCGAAACAGGAAACCACTTACCAAGCCTTGATAAAAGAATTACGCTGTCTTGTTTGCCAAAATCAGAACCTCGCAGACTCTAATGCGGGGTTAGCCCAAGATTTAAGACGCAAGACTTATGAAATGGTCATCGCAGGGGAAACTCGGAGTCAAATAGCGCAATACATGGTGAACCGATACGGTGACTTTGTCTTGTATCGACCACAGGTTAACAGATCTACTTTCATTTTATGGTTTTCGCCGTTCATTTTCTTGGTGTTGCTGATATCCCTTGCATTTCACTTTATCCGCAAAACACGAAAACGAAGCCAGTCATCCGATTACAGCGAAGAGCAACTGGCTCATATTAAATCTTTGATGCAGGACAAGCGTTAATGGCTACTTTTTTTATTATCACGCTGATCATTACTGTTGGCGCCATTGCCACGCTACTTCCTTCTTTATTCAAGAAAAAGTTATCAGCAGATCCTGAGAATCGAGCTCAGCGCGATAATGAAAATATCCAGATAGCCCGAGACCGGTTAGCAGAAATATCCCAGATGGAAGTCGAATCTTCATCCGAGTACCAACAAGCTCAGACCGAGTTAGAAGCAGCCTTATTGGATGATCTTAATCAGTCAAAAACCACACAAGCCAGTCGGGCTTCAACCCTCCCAAAAGCGTGGGCTATTGTTATTCTATTGCTTATTCCCGCGGTCAGTATCAGTCTCTACACATTCATCGGTAATCCGAAGTTTATTGCTCACACACCCGCGCCTAATGACGAACCAATTGAGGAGCAAGATATCGGTAGATTACTCGCTCAACTAGAACGAAAAATTTCAGAAAACCCTACTAACCCAGACGGATGGGGTCTCGCCGCAAACACCTACATGACCATGGGAGATTTTTCAAAGGCTCGGCAGGCCTATGCAACGCTGTATCAACTGGTCGGAGATGATCCAGACGTTCTCACCGCTTGGTCAGACGCGATAATCATGGATAGCGGCAACAGCTATGTATCCGAAGCACAAAAAAATGTCGATCTCGCACTCAAACTTAATCCCGACCATATCAATGCGCTATGGATAGCCGGGTTGGGCAACCAAAGCTTGGGTAATCACGAAAGAGCTGTAAGACATCTGAAGCGCCTAATGCCACTGATGGCGGACGATCCACAAGCACAAGAACAAATAAAGGTCGTTTTAGCAGACAGCCTTACTCAGGTTGCAAGCGTGTCCGACGGCCTTAATGAGGCTGACGCTAGTTCTAACTCTATCGTTCAGGCTAAACCGAAACAACCTACTCATACTGACGGGCCTTTTTCCACGATCCAACTAAAAATCAGTATCTCACCAGAGCTTACGGCTGATTTTCAAAATACCGACACGATATTCGTGGTTGCGAAAGCCACTCAAGGCCCGCCAATTCCTTTGGCAGTTAACAAGCTTTCCGATGTGCTTCTACCGCTGGAAGTTATACTCGATGACTCGATGTCAATGTTGCCCACCCACAAAATATCAGACTTTGAAGAGGTAAAAGTATCTGCACGAATTTCTAAAAGCGGGCAAGCCATAAGACAAGCCGGAGATCTAATCAGCAGCGAGGTAGTATTGAAAGTAGACGGCAATCAACAGTTAGTGGAACTGGTTATAGACAACCGTGTTAAATAATAATGTATCAAAGGAAGTGTGCCTTATAACAACGACTACCTGACTCTTTGTCTAGGAGATAGCATTCAGTGACGTCCATTTTCTAAACAAAATAGCTATGAGCTAGTAATGCTAAACCGCCACCTAAGTTCCTATGTCGTTCATAAACAAGTCTCATTTGTGTCAACTTATTTCAGGACGGGACACACTTATGAAAAAAAAGGCCGCTAAAGCGGGCCTTTTAGAAAATTCAATTATAAACCACAGTCTTCTATTACAAGTTGCATGGCAGACTTTTCAGGTAGTGTACCCTGAGGTCTGTAATTTATTTCTTTAGCGATGTTCGTTTGGCTTAGGCGAAGTGAGCGTAGCGAACGAAGCCAAAGCCGGTTTTTCTGGATTAGGTGTTGAATGTTGAGCCATCA
>WLWV01000167.1 GCA_012103395.1 Gammaproteobacteria bacterium | reverse complement strand
CTTGATGGCTCAACATTCAACACCTAATCCAGAAAAACCGGCTTTGGCTTCGTTCGCTACGCTCACTTCGCCTAAGCCAAACGAACATCGCTAAAGAAATAAATTACAGACCTCAGATTACACTACCCTGCAAAAGCAACCAGCTATTGTTAGTAATGGATGGAGCACGCCTAGGAGCTGCACTATCTTCAGACGCCAGCGACCTGACGTTAAAAGACATCACCGAACTCACCGACATTTTCTGGATTGGTGGCACAAAAGCGGGCGCCCTAATCGGAGAAGCGATTGTCATTCCCAATGAAGAACTAGCCAGGGATTTTGACTTTCATGTCAAACAAAGAGGCGGGCTGTTAGCTAAAGGACGATTGTTGGGAATTCAATTCTCCGAGTTATTCCGAGACGATCTCTTTTTCACACTAACCAAGAAATCCAACCAGATTGCACAAAAACTATCCACAGCCATCACTCATGCAGGGCACGAATTAGCCGCAGAAACCCAAAGCAATCAGATCTTTCCCATACTCCCCAATATCGTAATCGAAAAACTAAAAAAATCCTTTGAGTTTTACGTTTGGGAAAAAGTAGATGAACAAAAATCCACTATTCGACTCGTTACGTCCTGGGCAACGGATGAAGAACAGGTCGATGCTTTTATCCAAGCAATATCAGCTTGATGCCGAGTGACCATTATCTCTGATTATGTTTTGCATTCATTAACGTACAACCCATCACTGTCTTGACATAGTGTTTAAGTCGACCATTTTCGATGTGGATCGTATCATTAACCCTTTAGACGCCTGCAAAAAATCTGAAATTGAGCTTACAAATTTACCAATCTAGTTTAGATATAGGCTGACAGTGTATGGCCGAAAGAGGCGGTGGGTTCAATGCAGGTGTGGCACAGACCCATTGAACCCACCGCCCTGAAGAGACATTCGGAAATCCGAGTAATTCAGGTAGTTTACTGCGCCTTTTTACGAATATAATGTTTTGATCAGGGCCTGCCTACTCCGAGGTCTCGACAGATTTTACGCGCCAAATGATCGTTAACTTCGCGATGCCGAGGGATGGCTGAATGTTTGTTTTGAGATGGGTTATACCACCAGGAATGTCTACCTCCTTTCCTGAGTAACTCGCAACCGTTTGATTCTAGATACCGAATCATATCGCTATCTTTAGTTCCTCAAATTCTCCGCTAGCGGCACGAATGGCCTCATCTCGGTTCAACTCAAGTGCTTCACGCAAAGTTACCGACAGCGTTAGAAGAAGTTCGTCTTTTGAAGTTTCCTGGCAATTCACTCTAGGCACCTCTTCAATCCAACCTATCCACCATCCGTCTTTGATTTTTGCCTACCGCAGTATATGTTTTTTCCATACCATAATTCTAGCCTATCTAGGTCTGGGGGCCATATTCCCTTGTTTCTTGGAAGAACTCAGAGCAATCACAGAATTCACTGGGTCACATCCGCCCGTTTTTGGCCCTAAACGGTCATTGGCAATTTCCCTAGGCCAGGCACTTTTTAGGTACAAAGATCAGAGAAAGCAGCCATTCGCGCTAGGCGTATCTAGATGCAAGTAAAATAGAGAAAGTAGATATCCTACATCTAACTGCTAAACTTCCATATCGTATAGTTTGGCTCCTTGAAGCAATCTTCTGAATCATTTGGCCTAACACAATCAGGCATATTGAGCCTCACCGTTCCCCAAAGACCAGTCTTCCATCTCAACCTCTAAGAGGCTAATCACGACATCTTCAGGTCGAATGTTAAGGTTCGCGTGAAGGCGTTCCGCGACCTTTGCGTAAAGCGCCTTTTTCTTATCCGTTGTCCGGCCACTGTTCAAGGTTATCTGTATAAACACAATATCGTCTGAACGACTGATACCGAGATAGTCTCCGCTGTTATTGAAGTTACCGTCTTCCAGTTCAGTGATGGTCGCGAAACGATCATTCTCAGGTATGCTTATTGACTCACGCATTGCCAGGTAGATCTCCTCCATTAATTCGCGACGGTAATCGAGTGATTTACCTTTACGTAGTGAGATTTGGGTAAATGGCATAGCAAAGCTCCTCTGGTTTTGAAATTAGTAAATAGTGAATCTTTGATACAACGCTGTTTAGCATCACTTTCAATCAAAGTCCGTAAATCGTATCGATTTTTAGTGTGGTCGTACAGTGCGAATGACCGTATCGGGAAATAAATCAGGTACTTTTTTTGGACGTTGCCCATTGTTGAACGACCGAGTTGAGGATTTAACTGCCTTTTCTACCATCGCCTTACATGATTTAGTTGACTCTTGCCTGTAAGGGAAAACGCTCTGGGTGTTCAATAATCTCCACCGTTAAATCTATATCCAATTCCGGCCAGTATAAGTGGCCTGACGACTGTTCTTCTACCTTTATTATAGATTGAATTGTTTGTTCCTTGAACCAAGGGAAGTCGTCATATGAAATGTACAACTCTTTATCGCGAACCAGAAGCCAAACCCCGTGGGAAGAGATATTGGATACCTCAACTTCTAAAGTACCGCTGTCAGGCGCCAGTGAGCTCATCATAGTGATCCTCGATTAATGTCTCGACCTGTTTCAGCTGTATCCGTTTATAACGATGGTTTTTTGCAAGTTCGAGTCTGGCTCTGGACAAAATTTCGCTTCACCATCGCCAGATACCACGTGACTGTGCATTCTTTCTTCTTCCCTCGATAAAAAGAAAAACCTGTATCCGCTCTGTCTAAACACCGTAGGGCTTATGCCATGTCGCGTAGTTCAGTAATTTACCACATTCAAGTTGAGGTGTTCTTTTCCTCTTCGTTCAAATGACGGATCTACTCAGAGGTTTGTTGCAAGCCGCGACCAAACAACGCCACTAACCTCTCAAATTGGATCAAAAAGAACAATGTTCGAGGGGAAGATCGACCCTGACTCCTATGTCGTACTTTGTACCTTTATGCTGATAGATTCTATGACTGAATCCATCGGATTTTACGGCCTTTGTCAGATATATCTAGCCTTGATTTTGGAACAATCAGATCGAGTTTGAGAATCTACAAGTTAAGGACTCGAAAAGATCACGTTTCTTCATTACCCTATACAAACTAAAGTTGCATTAGCTAGATAGCTAAGAACTAGAGTGCTGTGTCACTGACAACAATACCGTCTTCATCGGCATAGATATAACTCCCCGAGCGAAAAATAGTCGACGCGAACAAAACTCTTACCCCCTGTTCTCCTTCATCTTCCATGTCAGGTTTCACCGGGCAAGTTCCTATCGCTTTTACGCCGATGGGGAGCTTCCCAATCGCTTCGGAGTCCCGGATGCAGCCATTGACGATGATACCTGCCCATTGATTATCCACTCCCAATTGCGCTAATCGATCCCCAAGTAACGCTATCTTCCGAGAGCCACCACCATCGATCACTAGCACACGATTTTCTCCAGGAGAGAGCAGTGTTTTCTTAACCAACAAGAAGTCGTTAAATACGCGGATGGTTTCCACCTCACCATGGAAAACACCGATACCACCATAGTTAGTAAAAACTGGATCCACTAACTGCAATGAAGCACCGTGTTCATCATGTAGATCAGAAACATTATTCATAGTGGGAATGGAAGTTGTTGAGGAAGTTTTATGAATCTGAAGATGGAACTCGTTTACGCATTAGCCGATTCGATCAATGATCATCACCCGAGATATCTAATGCACCCTGGACCAATCGGTGGAAATGATGAAGCCCATGTTCACTAGTGCCGGAGCGCTCGTCATCCACGATGAAGGGGCCCTGGACATAACTACTGGAATGTAACCCTCTTTGTACCGACTCACAGAGACTGATGTCCTCGGGAGTTAACACATCTGCGGTGTACTCGACTCTGGGTTGGTTTGGTCTTGGGTTAGCAGTTAATACTTCTCCCTCGAAACGGCAAGCGTCTTTACCGTCGGGCCTAATAGCATAAACGGCAAGTTCCAAACTACCCGGCATAATGTTGAACGTGGTATTTGGCCACAAGTACCAAAAAGCGGATTCTTGAAACTCTTCTTCCTCGCCAACGTTATAGGCGCTGTTCCTGTTACGAATAACCGGTCCCAATTGCCTCGACCATTGATCGAATGTATCAACCTGATAATGTGCCATATCAATAAGTGACGCGAAATCAGGATGTGCGGTTGTACAGTGGTAGCATTCGACAAAATTGTCAACCACCACCTTCCATCCAGCATTAACATGGGTTTCACCCAGCATGTCAGAACCGTAAATTTCCAGCTCATCCAACGCTGGAACTCGGGTTCTGATGTCGCTTTCCATATCTCCAGCTAATTCTTTTAGGGGCGTAGCGCTCTCATCCAAATTGACAAAAACACATCCGCAAAACGATTCCAGCCTGACTTCTTTCAATCCAAAATCGGATTTGTTAAATTCCGGTCTTCCTTCGCTACTTGGTGCAGCGACCAAATCCCCGTCTGTTTTATAGCTCCACGCATGATACGGGCAAACAATGGCCTTAGGTTTATTACCCGATCCAGACACTAGTTCATGAGCCCTATGACGGCATACATTGTAAAATGCCCTTAAATCTCCATCAGCTGAACGAATCACGAAGACACTTTCGTCACAAATTCGAAAAGCCAAATAATCACCAACTTCTGGAAATCGTCCTAGCGGCGCAACGTATTGCCAGGTTTTATAGAAAATCTCCCGCTTCTCCTGTTCAAAAACAGCGGGGTCCAAATAACACTGGGCTGATAGGGTGAAGGAAGATTCTGGTTTATCAATCAATGGGTATTCCAACACAGGCATTCTTGATTTCATTGCAAGGCTCTCACGATTCAGGTAGTGGCGAAGCGATTTTTCATTATTGAACGATTATATAATTTATTGAACAGTCATTCAATTCTTAACCTATCATAAAGCGGATTCATTAAAAATGCCCAACGGACCTAAAATTGTTTATCCCGATGCTGATATTGGAGATGATGCAAGCTATAAGTTGATCTTCGACCAGTTGAAACCTTACTGCGAATTCGAGATCCATACTGGACGCCCCAAAAACGAAGAAGAATATATTCAGAGAATCAAGCACGCTGATGGCGTGTTGCTAGGTTGGAACATGCCCATCTCTGTGATGAAAGCCGCCCCCAAACTCAAAATTATTTCGTTCACTGGGGTTGGTGCTGAAAAATTCGTCGATCTGGAAGAGGCGAAAGCTAGACAGATTTATGTTTGTAATTGCCCCGGTTATTCAGACAACACGGTTGCTGAACACGCCATGGCTTTGCTGCTCGCCCTAGCGCGGCAGATACCAGTATTGAACGCATCAACTAAGTCCGGCCGCTGGATACAACCGTTCGATCAAGCGGGTTTTCAAGGGATCGAGCTTCGTGGAAAAACCATTGGGCTCATCGGCTTCGGTGGTATCGGCATGCGATTTGCCGAGCTCTGCCAGGCGTTTGATATGGAGGTGTTGGTGTGGACCCGAAACATGTCCAATCGAAATACTGCAAACCACCAGGTTCAATTTGTAGAGCTCGACCAGCTATATCGCGATAGTGATGTTATTTCTTTGCACCTTGCAGCCACACCGGAAACCCAAAATTTCATTGATGAGACCGCCTTCAAAAAAATGATGCGCAGCCCCATATTAATCAACACCGCAAGAGGTGAGATAATTGGTCAGGAAGCGCTGATCAGCTCCCTATCTTCAGGCCAGATCCGAGGGGCAGCGCTCGATGTTTTTGTTGATGAACCCCTCCCCTCCTCCGATCCACTGGCCCAATTGGATAACGTCATACTTACCCCACACATCGGATATCGAACGCCAGAGGCAACTCAAACGCTATTTAACATTGGGGTAAATAATCTCATCCAATTCCTAGAAGGTAATCCGATTAATATTATCAACAACCCAAGAAAATAGTCACCCTTTGTTTGTGTGGGAGAGAGAGACGGAGTGACAAAACACGATAGCGATGTATTCCGCGGCGCAAAAACCAAAGAGAACTAAAAATGATCACTCGAGAATCGTTGTATCTAAAACGAATGCAAAAGCTTCGCATGACCATGAGAGACATGGGAGTTCCTGCACTATTAGTAGTGGATTCGGTGAATATCCTCTATGCAACAGGTGCGTCAAATATGACCATCTTTTCGACTCGAACACCTGCGAGATATCTTCTACTATTTGCCGAAGGCCCAGCCATTCTCTTCGACTATTTCGGTTGTGAGCATTTGGCTGATGGACTTCCAACTATTGACCAAATTCTACCGGCGAGAGGATTATGTTTCGTGAGCGCCAATGGGCAAATCGAGGAAAGTGCAAAAGCACTAGCAAAAGACATTCAGGGCATCATGAAAGAATACGTGGCTAATGAAACCAGATTAGCAGTGGATCGATTTCCATTTAGCGTTATTGATACGCTTCGAAGCGTCGGCTTTCAGCTATCTGACGCTGATCGTGTTTTCTCCAGCGCTAGGCGAAGCAAACTTCCTGAAGAAATTGAATACATGTCCGAAGCAATGAGGCGAGTAGAAAATGCCGTGTCACACTTTGAGGCGGCGATCGAGCCCGGTAAAACTGAAACCGAGGTATGGGGCACATTCCATCAGCATCTCATCGCCTCATCTGGGCAATACGTTAGCACTCGATTGATGCAAACCGGAACTAATACGTTTCCGTACTTCCAACAATGCGATTCGCGCACACTTGAGCCCGGAGACCTAGTTTGTCTGGATACCGACAGCATTGGATTAGAGGGATATGCTGTAGATTTCTCCAGAACATTTCTCTGCGGGGACAAGAAGCCCACTGCGGAACAAATCGGTTTATATCAGCGGGCCAAAGACCAACTCGATCACAACGTTGACCTGATTCGGTCTGGCTCTTCATTCGAAGAGATTGCCACGAAAGCATGGCCAATTCCCGAAGAACATCGTGATAGTCGATATTACTGCATCGGACACGGCTTAGGCATGTCCGGTGAATTCCCAAATATTCCCTTTAAATCCAATACGGCGCCATACCCTATTACTGGCGCTGTGGAACCGGGTATGATTTTGTGTATAGAAAGCTACATTGGCTCGAAAACAGCCCAACAAGGTGTGAAGTTGGAACAGCAGTTATTAGTTGAAGAGCATGGTACAAAGGTTATGAGTCAGAGCAAGTTTCACGATCAATTACAGGGCTACTAACATGATCACCAAGGGCAAGGAATAACCTCTCAGCACTAGAACTTAACGCATCGATAAGTCAGCCCAGTTTTATGGTCGCTCTCGACATTTTTGATATGACGATACCAGGCACAATACAGTGAGCATCATAAACGACTCAATAGTCTATCGTCACCCTCGATCAGGATGAGTAATCATAACTCGATGAGATGATTAGGGATTTCATTTTTTTCCTTATCGGTCGCGGGGCAGTGGTGGGCCAATATCTCTCCGCATTCGTTAATCGCGGCGAGATAACCTTCGTATGTATGGCCACGTTTAAGGCATCTAGAAAACTGGTGAATCACATTATCCCAAACCGACTGATCGACCTTATCGGTGATTCCTCGATCCGCAATAACCTCAACATATTTTTCAGCAACGGAAACAAATAACATTATGCCATGCCGGCCTTGAGTTAGATGAAGGCCTTCGAGAAAAAATAATTCATGCGCCTTTCTGGAAGCGCGTTGGTGTTTTACGGAACGGGGAATCAATAACAATTTTATCCTAGACCAACGAAATAGAAGGCTCAAGCCAAGGAAAACGATAACCTGAATCGAATAAATGAAAGCGCTCGACTGGCTACTATCGACCCAGATCCAAAGCCCAGAAACAAAAAATGAAATCAAAGCCACGCATAAGAGAGGAATATAAAAGTAGTCGTCACTTGTAGAAGTTCAGACTTGAGCTGACAGTTACCCGTTTATCAGTAGCTGTCTGTCAGATAGAGTTTAGTTTACAAACTTTTCTTTCCAGATCGCTTTACCGTCGATGAGTGTTTCCATCGGCGTT
>WLWV01000016.1 GCA_012103395.1 Gammaproteobacteria bacterium | reverse complement strand
ACCTCGTTGTGTTTTGATATTGTTTGGTAACTACATCAAAACGGGTAACTCTCATTAAATCAACCCTCGCTTCGCTCGGATTGATTTAATACGGTGTCAGATTTGGTCTAAACTTCTACAGATTATCACCTTGGTATTTGTCCATCTAACGGAGACGGCACCATTGATTGGCAGTCCGGCGTTGGAACTGCTGGATATGTTTTGAAAGAGAATGATCCAGGTGTACGAACCTTTACTGTGCGTAATCCGAATTATTGGAAAGAAGGCATGGCTCATTTTGATGAGATAGAAACCCTGCAAATCGCTGATCCAAGTGCACGTAGTAACGCACTTCGAACCGGTGAGATTGATTGCATGAATAATGTGGAAGTAAAAACAATTGACCGCATGAAGAAGTTGCCAGGAATCAATATTAAGGCGACAACAGGCAACAAGCAGATCACCTTACCAATGCGAACGGACACAGCACCGTTTGACAACAACCACGTTCGTTTAGCCGTTAAGCACATTATTGATCGTCAGCAGTGGCTGGATAAAGTGGTCTATGGATACGGGGAAATTGGGAATGATAGCCCCATCGGTCCTGCTAATATCTATCGTGCTACCAATGAAGAAATTCCTCAGCGGGAATACGATACCGACAAGGCCAAGTATCACCTAAAACAGGCGGGTCTTGATAGTCTTTCAATTCAATTCCACGCTGCGGATACAGGTTTTGGCGGTGCAGTTGATGCTGGCCAGCTAATGCGTGAATCAGCCAAACCTGCAGGGATTGATATCGAAGTTATTCGAGAGCCTGATGATGGTTACTGGTCAAATGTTTGGATGAATAAAGCGTTTAGTGCGTGTTACTGGAGTGGTCGTCCAACGGAAAACTGGATGTTTTCACAGGTTTATGCTGCGGACGCTAGCTGGAATGATACGTACTGGAAACACGATCGATTTAACGAACTACTGACAAGGCCGTGCCGAGCTTGATACGACTAAACGTAGAGAAATCTATGTTGAGATGCAACGTATCGTGCACGATGAAGGTGGCGTGTGTTTGCCTCTATTCCAGAGTGACGTTATGGCGTACAACGACAAGCTGGCAGTTCCTGAAGTGGTTGGAAACAACTGGGAGCTTGACGGTGGTAAAAATGCGGAGCGATGGTGGTTTAGCTAAATCACCCAAAGCACAGCAATGTGATAAGAAGGCCGGTTTTCCGGCCTTCTTTTTGGCTCAACACAAGTACTTTCGAGACTCGCTTTTCTTCGAAGAAGAATGAAGGTCGGCTGCCTGAGGATGGCAATGTTTGCCAAATAGAATATCGAAAGTAAGGGATATATTGAATTCTTGCGATCAGAGAGCAAGATAGTATATGGTTTGTCTCCATGATTATCCGAGGCGTGTTCAGGCCCTGCCTCTTATTTAAACGTCAACCAAATGAGAAACAACATGAACCCAGAGTTTTCATTACGATGTCGAAAAGAAGGTGGAGGAACGCCGGTACTTCCTAATTGGGGGGCCGATTGTGATTACGGTGTTCTAAAAGATATTCTGCTTGGTCCAGCGGATCATTATCGTTGGTTGAAGACCAGCTCGGTGTCGAAAAAGAGCATTCGTCGAAATTATCAGTTTGATGCCCAAATTGCTCAGGCTCAGCATAAGGAAATGATTAGTGCTTATGAATCAGCAGGAGTTGCGGTCCACTTGCATGACCCAGATCCGGAGTTGCAGTATCAAATTTTTGCGAGAGATTCTTCCGTGATGACCCCTTTTGGAGCGATTATCACCAATATGGCGAACTGGTGGCGTCGGGGTGAAAACTTTCGAGCCATAGAAACCTATGAACGTTTAGGCATTCCGATTTATGACTACGTGACAGCGGGAACATTTGAAGGGGGTGATTTTAATGTTATCGAGCCTGGAACGGTGCTCATTGGCTGGGAAGGAGAAGAAGGGCGAAGTCAGGAACAAGGAGCATTGCAATTACAGCGTTGGTTTGAAGCGGAAGGCTGGGAAGTCAAACTCACTGATTTGGATCCCTTCTACGTGCACATTGACCTGATGGTGGTCATGTTAGCACCGAAGCTCGCCGCGGTTTGTCTGGAATCCACCGATCCAGATGTGGTGAGCTGGCTGAAGTCTAAACAAATTGAAATCATCTCTGTGCCTTTTCAGGACACCCTTGATCTGGGCTGCAATGTCGTTGCATTGGGGAATGATCGAATTCTACTACCGCAAAAAAGTGTGGCGCTAAAAGAAAAGGCTAAAGCCCACGGGCTTGAGGTCTATGATCCTGACGTGTCAATGATTACTCCTGGCGGCGGCGGGGTTCACTGTATGTGCCAAGCCCTAAAAAGGGAGCCGGGTTAGACGTCAGAGTTTACTCAGGTGAGTAAAGTGCTTGTTTGTCGGGGTATTCGAAGTATCATAGAATTAAGAGCCCTTTCACCAATAAATAGCTGGAGAGCATCATGAATTTCCTCGATGGTTTTAAAGAACATAGTTACGCGCTACTTCGTATTTTTAGTGGATATCTCTTTTTGTGGCATGGTACACAAAAATTTATAGATTTTCCTAAACCGGGACCTGAATCAATGAATGCCCTACTAACGATCGGAGGCGGAATCGAAGTCGTGGGCGGTGTGTTGATTGTGATCGGGCTATTTACCCGGGCGGCAGCGTTTGTTTGTAGCGGAACGATGGCAGTTGCTTATTGGGTTTTTCATGCGCCCCATGCCAATCCGCTGTTCCCAATGCTAAATGGTGGTGAGCTTGCAGTGATGTTTACGTTTGTCTTCTTATACATTGCGGCTCAGGGCCCCGGTATCTGGAGTGTGGATTCTTCTCGATCCTAGTCAAAGTTAACATCGGCTTATGTTTTGTTTGCAGAGCTCCTCGGTATTCTTTGATACAGGGGCTCTGCAACACCTGCTAGAGTAATTAGTGCGACCCCAATAACTTCTTTGAGTCCAAAGGGCTCTCCTGCCAATAGGGCTGCGGTGATCGTTCCTACCGAAATCTCGGTCATAAATAAAAGGCCGACTGTTCCAGGGTTGAGCTGTGATGGGCCGTACATCGTTGCAAACGCCGCCGGAATAATGATGATGATACCAAAGGGAATCAACCACACGACAACTCGGCTGAGTTCGGGCCAAATTGGAGTCGGGATTACTCCATAGAGTGTTCCAGCGAAGGATGCAATTATGGAGATAGTGGCGGACCAAAAGAGAAAACCCAGCGTATAGTTTATGGCATCGTCCTGATCAGTTAGCATCAACATGGAGGCAAATGCCCATAAGATACCAGCAGATAGCGCCATCCAGTCGCCGGCGTTCGTCGGTAGCGGAATTCCCTGGTCTACGCCACAGATAGCGACTAGACCGGAGAGTCCGAGAAACATTGATAGTCCTCTAATCTTGGTAATTTTCTCACCGGCAACCACCCTTGCTAGCAAAAAGCCCCAGATAGGTAGCAAGTAAAACAGAACAATAACACGAATAACCTCGGTGTACAGAAAAGCACCAGCATAAAGCACAAAAGCCACTCCCGAGATCAACGTACCAAGGTGTAATTTAGTGCGCCCGGGAATCAACTGGCGCCATCGGTGAGCTAGTAAGGGAAGGATAAGCAACAGACCAATGAGGTTGAAAACACTGACGGACCAAAGCCCGATGAAGCCTGACGACTCCATTTCCCGCAACGGGATCCAGTAGATACCAAATATTAGCCCAGAGAAGATAGCGGCTAACTTAGCCCAGCCCAGTTTGTCGAGTGCCATTGCCGTATTGTGTGTTATTTTCTAGCTAGCATCAGAATGAGCATTGGTTTTCGATTGCACCTGACTGATGAGCAGTGAGGTAACAACTAGAAAAACACCAACCAGCCTCGCGATACTCAAGTGCTCATTCAAAACAAACCAGGCGAGCAATAGGATGATCACCGGCTCCAAATTCAGGAATAAAGCGGTGCCGGCGGCGCCGATTCGGGGTATGGCGAGTACGACAAATAAAAAGGCAACCACAGTGAGCCCGGCGATACACCAAAGGTACGTCCACCCGATTGATTCGGCGGGTGGCGTCAGTTCAACGCCAAGTAACAGGGTAAAACCACACAGTACTAATGTTCCCAAAGAAACCCAGGTTGTCGTGGCAAAGATTTCGATCTCTCTTGGGAAAGATTCGTAGCAGATAAAAAATACCAGCGCTCCTATAGATCCGACAAATGCCATTGCCATTCCCCGCCAATCCACAGTATGAAATTCTGGGCCAAGCGCAATGACTAACCCGATAAAGGCCAGCAGAAAACCAGCGGCTTCCAACCAGCTCACCGATTTCCGGCTTATCCATCGACGATAGGCAATAACCTGCAAGGGATAGGTGTAAAAAATGATGGCGGCTAAACTGACTGGTATATATTTTACGGCGCCTAGGTGGCCAATAGAAATGGTATACATACCGAGCACACAACCGCAAAATAGCCAGGGAGAAACTCGAAGGCGCCATGACTTACGTAAGATCAACATTATCGCAATCATAATGATGCCCACCATGAAATAGCGATAAACCGTCAATGACAACGGATTAGTGCCGGTGTCATAGGCTAATCGCGAAAGCGTTGTATTCGCGCCGTAGGAGATAGCTGGGTAGTGTAATCTGAGGTCTGTAATTTAGCTTTCTATTGCAGCTTCGCTATTGGCTTTGGCGGAGTGAACGTAGAGAGCGAAGCCAAAGCCAATAGCGAAGCTGCAATAGAAAGCTAAATTACAGACCTCAGATTACACTACCCAGCTAGATTGTGCACTACAAAAAGGATTGAATTCGATCGTGAAGGCTCTGAGGTATCGCAATCCCTTCTGTGGCTGTTTTCTCTCTGTTCCGGGTTCTTCGATCCCCGGGAAGTCTCGTGCCATCCATTTCGAGCAACGCAGTAAAAAGCCGCTCGGCGTGAGCATAAGGATCCTCGGTATTGCCAAATCGGCGAGGATCAATGGCAATTAGCACTTCCCCACCCCGGGGAGGGCCGCCATCGTGATTGTCTGCTGCTTCGGCTTCGAAACTGCACCGTTCTCCTATCAACGGTCCAACCAATAGCTCTATCATTAACGCGATTGATGCTCCTTTATAACCACCAAATGGTAAGAGACAGCCGTCTAAGACATCTTGAGGATCATTTGTCGGATTACCCCTTGCATCAATCCCAACGCCAGGCGGCAGAGTGTGCCCATCTCTCGCGGCAATCATAACTTCTCCCCGTGCCTGGGTCGCGGTGGCCTGATCGAAAACCATGGGAGGTTGATTTGCCCTTGGCCAACCAAAAGCCATGGGGTTTGTGCCATAAAAGGGTTTGGTGCCACCTGCTGGTGCAACCGAGGGGGTGTAGGCAGTGAACGCCATGGCGCATAACCCCTTTTCCGTTAGGGATTCTATTTCCACCCATAAAGCGGAGAAATGGTGAATATTAATCAACGACATCGCGGCAATACCGTTTTCTGTTGCACATTGGGCAAGTGGGTCTCTTGCTGTTTTCAAAGCCAATGGTGCGTATCCATTATCTCCATCGACGCGGAGCACCGAAGGGGCCAGTCGCTCCAGCCTCGGTTTAGCGTTGCCGTTAACTTTTCCACTACGTAAAGAAGCGACGTAGCCAGGCAATCGAAACAAACCATGAGAATGGCAGATATCCCGCTCCGCTGCGATCATGGTATCCGCCACTGAGGTTGCATTCTCACTGTTGCATCCATTATGGATTAATACTCGAACCGCCAGATCGTGGGCTTGGGACAATGACAGGTTTATTTCATTCATTTGTTTGCGGTTCCTGAAAAAGAAAGGTTAGAGAGTCTCTAATATAAGCCAAATTGATCGGTCATGATTTGCTCAGAGCTTCCTTTAGGATAATTGAAAGAGGCTACGCTCAGAAGAACGAAAGGAAGTGTATATTGTTTGCTCTTTTAAGTTAAGATCGGCTCGTGGGGGCTAGGCAATATTTCACGCTTTGCCAAGCTTAGAAGCATTTTTTCTAAACATTCTAAACATAATGAGATAAGCACTCTTTTCAAACAAGCCAAGGGTTTAGGCTTTAGCGAGTTTTAGGAAAGGGCGACTTGAGCAAAAAACACAGCATTTTTAACATGACACAATCACATAATTATATCGATGGCCATTGGGTTGCTGGCGAATCCACCGTTGCAAATATTAACCCTTCTGACACCCGGGAAACCATTGGTGAATATGCCCAGGCAAGTGTGAACCAAGTTGAAGAAGCCATCGCCGCTGCGAACCGAGCGCAGAGGCAATGGGCGAACAGTGGATTGGAGCAACGATACAATGCCTTGATGGCGATTGGAAATGCGTTAATGGCTCGATCGGTGGAGCTTGGGGAGTTGTTGTGTCGTGAGGAAGGAAAAACCCGCCCCGAAGGAAAGGGAGAAGTCTATCGTGCAGGCCAATTCTTCACCTATTACGCCGCAGAAGTGCTGCGCCAAATGGGTGAAATATCTGAATCTGTTAGACCTGGCGTCGAGGTCCAAGTCACGAGGGAGCCTGTTGGTGTTGTCGGCATGATTACACCTTGGAACTTTCCGACAGCGCTACCTTGCTGGAAAATCGCCCCCGCTATTGCCTATGGTAATGGTGTTGTCTGGAAACCGGCTAATTTGACCCCAGCAAGCGCGGTAGCATTGATGGAAATCATTGCGGAGCAGAATTTACCCGCGGGTTTGGTGAACATGGTCATGGGTGCAGGGAGCAAAGTGGGTGAAGCAATTATCAACTCACCTGATATTGATGCGATTACGTTCACGGGATCTGTGGCAACCGGAAAACGGATCGCGGGTGCAGCAGCAGCAAACTTGACCAAATTGCAAATGGAAATGGGCAGTAAAAATCCCTTGGTAATACTGGATGATGCCGACATGGCACCCGCCGTGGCCTGCGCAGTAAACGGCGCTTTCGGGAGTACTGGACAGAAATGTACAGCTTCATCAAGGATTATTGTCACGGACGGCGTTCACGACCAGTTCGTTGAAGCCATGCAAGCCTCTATGAAGAGCTTGGTGGTAGGTCATGCGCTTGATGAGAAAACAAATATCGGCCCGGCTGTGGACAGCGGGCAGCTAGACCAAAATCAGCGTTACATGAAAATTGCGGAAGAAGATGGTGCTGAATTAGTGTGTGGCGGTGAACGGCTGGAGCTGGAAACGCCGGGGCACTATATGAATCCGGCGCTGTTTGTAAATACTAACAATGACATGCGTATCAACAAAGATGAAGTCTTTGGTCCGATGGCATGTGTCATTAAAGTAGCAGACTATGACGAAGCGCTGGCGGCTGCTAATGATACCCAGTTTGGTTTGACGTCAAGTGTGATAACTCAGTCTCTCTCAAGGGCGAGCCACTTTAAGAAGCACGCTAAAACAGGCTGTGTGATGGTGAATTTGCCGACCTCTGGTACAGACTACCACGTGCCATTTGGGGGCCGAAAAAGTTCTAGTTTTGGTTCTCGAGAACAGGGTCGCTATGCGGCAGAATTCTATACCCATGTGAAAACGACCTATTTGAAAAGCGAATAAGCTAGACGATCTCTGCCTAATCTCGAAACTACTTAGTCTTTCGGAAGACGAGATAAAATACCAATAAAACTATCTAATACAATAAGGCGATGTTAACGATTGACGGTTTACAGTATTCGAATTGGAGCCGCTCCATTTTTGAACAAATGCGTGAAGGCGGATTAGATTGTGTTCATGTCACAATCGCTTATCACGAAACTTGCCAAGAAACGCTGAGGAATATCGGGCAATGGAACAAGCTGTTCGAACAGCATGGAGATCTGATTTGCCCGGTAGGTAGTGCCTCGGAATTATTGAAAGCAAAACAAGAAGGAAAGACAGGGGTAGTGTTCGGTTTCCAAAACTGCTCACCCATTGAAGATGATTACTCGCTGGTAGAGATTTTTCATACTTTGGGGGTTCGGTTTATGCAGCTTAGCTACAATAACCAAAGTCTGTTGGCCACAGGTTGTTATGAGGCCAAAGACCCCGGTATTACGCGCTTTGGGAAGCAGGTTATTCGCGAAATGAATCGTGTGGGTATGGTGATCGATATGTCACACAGTGCAGAGCTTTCCACTCTTGAAGCCATTGAATTATCAGAAAGACCCATTGCAATCACCCATGCAAACCCAGTTTTCTTTGAGTCAGCGTTACGGAATAAATCCGATACGGTGATTAAAGCGCTTGGTGAGAGCGGAGGTATGCTGGGCTTTAGCTTGTATCCCTTTCACCTGAAAAATGGACCAGACTGTACGCTAGCGGAATTTTGTCAGATGGTGGGAGACGCTGCGGAGATGATGGGGGTGGATCACATCGGAATAGGATCAGATCTTTGTCAGGATCAAGCGAATTCAGTGGTTGAGTGGATGAGAAATGGTCGATGGAGTAAAACCACTGATTTTGGGGAAGGCTCTTCATCTAATGCAGGCTGGCCGAGGCAACCCGATTGGTTTTCGAATTCAACTCACTATGGCAATATCGCAAAAGGACTAACTGACCACGGTTTCAGTGATGATGATGTCGAGAAAGTAATGGGTAAGAACTGGTTGAGATTTTTCGAGTCGTCATTTTCAGCGAGTTAATCTCCCCACTTTTATGAACGAACTCGAGTTGGACCAAGAAGCAATCATTGATCTTCAAATGCGTTTGATGGATCAGGAGCAGTCAATTGAGGTCTTGAGCCAACAGCTACTTCATCAGTCTGGCCTGATAGAAACACTTAGCAAAAGCATCAAAGTTCTGGAAACGAAACTGTCTCAGTTAAACGACACAGGGTCTGATGTTGCAGTTACTGGCGAGGTGGAAGGCCATGAACACAGGCCACCCCATTATTAAAAAGCGCATGCTAGCCAGATGGTTGCTTTAGCGAAATAAATGTTCCTAAATAAGTATTAACTCCGTTCTAAGTATCCCAAATTATGAAATATCTACATACGATGGTCCGGGTCATAGACCTTGAAGCGTCAATCCGTTTCTACTGTGACGTCCTAGGTTTGGTTGAAGTCAGAAGAAACGACTATGAGAAGGGACGATTCACATTGTCCTATCTTGCTGCCCCGGGTGATGTGGAAAGAGCAAATACGGAAGATGCTCCTTTACTAGAGCTAACCCATAACTGGGACCCCGAAGAATATGACGGGGGAAGGAACTTTGGCCACCTAGCCTACCGAGTCGAAAACATTTACGAAATTTGTGAAAATTTGAAAAATGCTGGTGTGATCATTAACCGTCCCCCGAGAGATGGTTACATGGCCTTTGTTCGCTCACCGGATAATATCTCCATTGAACTACTCCAAGAAGGAAAGCCATTGTCGCCCCAGGAGCCCTGGGCGTCCATGGAAAACAGTGGCGAATGGTAGTGATAGATAGGTAATTTTTAAAGCTGCTATTTACCCGAATGATGGTCAAACTAGTCGGTTAGAATAGAACAAGCAGCATAAAATAAGCAGGAAAACTGGAAACAGAGAATGAGACACGCCGATCACGTCTAATCTACAGTGATCGGATGCGGTTTATCAGATCTGTGGTGGAGCGTTGATGTTCAAAGAGAATGGAATGGACTTTCCCACCCCAGCTTCTGACTTCTTTTGCGCCCACAATGTCATCCACAGCCCAGTCGCCACCCTTAACTAGGGAGTCAGGTTTAATTAGGTTAATGAGATCCAGAGGCGTGGGTTGATCAAAACTGATAACTCCATCCACAGCAGCCAAAGCAGCCAATACCCCCATACGATCAGCAAGTGGATTAATTGGTCGGTCATCCCCTTTTTCAAGTAACCGCACAGACTGGTCAGTGTTGACCCCTACCACTAACCCCGCTCCAAGTTGGGCGGCTTCTTGTAGATAGCTCACATGGCCAAGATGGAGAATATCAAAACAACCGTTGGTGAACACCAGTGGTCGGGGTAAAGAGGCAGCCCACCGGGCTATCGCGTCATCCGATGAAATTTTGGAGTCGTTCGTGAAAATATTCACGACTCAATATACTCAAACACCTTATAAATATGGCTCACACCCCGCACCGTCTTTGCAATATTAACGGATCGCTCTGCTTCTGCCCGAGTAACAAGACCCAATAAGTATACTCTTCCCTTTTCAGTCACCACTTTAATATTGGAAGAGGGAATAGCCGGTGCTTTAAACAGCTTAGCCTTAACTTTGCTGGTAATCCACGAATCATTCGCCCGGCTGCGCAAATCGGTAAAGTCGGTAAGTTTAATTTCATCCACGACTTTTCTTGTTTCAGTGTAGTAGTTCGCCAAACCAACCGCTCGTTCCCTTTGGTCTTCATGCCTAATTTCTCCAGTGAGTAAAACAAGACCGTTAATGACGGTAACACTTAGATGGGCGGCTTTGCCAAGCTTTGAATCAGATCGAAAATCTGTCCGTAACTTCAACTCCAACGTATTATCATCGATGTTTCTGCCCATGGTCCGCCGATCCTGTAATAGGTCTATGGCGGTGATAGTTGCTGTGCCCACGGCTAAAGGAATGCAGGCGGATAAGAGACCGCAACAAGCGAAAACCATGGCGAGGGCGGTTAGTTTTTGTTGTTTTTTTGATGTTGGCATTTTGGATTACTTTCTGACAGCGGGGCCTAATATCACATGGAGCGGCTTGAGAGTTCGACTCGGATCTGAAGCCAATTGCTGATTAGCATTTCCTGAGTATGGTGATCACGAAACATATCCAAGGTAAAGTACAATGTGTTTATCCAGATTCGAAATCAACATTATCCAGTAAACCATTTTGACTCAAAGATTATAACAGAGTAAAAGTCACATCAAAATGCGTCGCTAATCCAATTAATTTGAAGGGCTTCTCCCTCGCCTTCAATGGCAAGTACATCGAATCGGCACCCCTTAAACATCAGACTGTCGTTTTTCTGCAGATAGGCTTCAGCAGCTGTCCGTATTTTTCTCTGCTTCTTCGTGCCGATGCTTGCTGCGGCTCCGCCAAATGCATCGTTGCGGCGGTATCTAACTTCAACAAAAACGAGATCCTGATCGTGGAACATAATGAGATCGATTTCCCCACGTCGACAGCTAAAGTTTCGCTCGACTAATGATAGACCCCGAGATTCCAAAAAATCAAGCGCCTTGCCCTCAAACGCTTTTCCTTTCTGAAGATGATCTGGTTCCTGAGATGACTTACTTATCATTCTGATTGATTCGTGGGTCAATTGTCCGAGACAACAATGCGTTCGAGTAGGCCTTGGTTAAATTTAACCCAAGTGGGGTGTTGTTCGACATTTCCATATTGATCCACGCTGATTTTCATTGTCTTCCCTCGATGCCGAATCCAGTCATTTTCCTTCATCAAACTTAATTTGGGGATAATTTGATAACTCTCGAAACCCAAGGCATAAAGTCGATCCATTGCAGAATAAGTATACTGGTGAGGAGCCGTTTTCGAGGTTTCTTCGGGAGCGTGTTGCAGGTTTCCCTGCTGTGTGGCTGCTCCTGAACCCGCTGCAGTAACAGATGAACTATTGGTTGTTTCTGCGGTGGCGATCGTCTCAGAATCATCAGTAGAGGCGTCGTTGTTCTGAGTTAGGGTATCATCTAGCTGAGTCTCATTTTCCTGCTCTTCGCCTGTTTGTGCCTGAGTCACCAACCTTTGTTTTCGAGCAAGCTCAGCCTTATGTTGCTCCACGCCATTAAGCATCCAAGACATCTCTCCCAGTGTGACACCATCCAAGTCCGCATCCACGGAGGCATTGGGCTCGCCACTGTAAATATAAGACGTGGCATACATCGGTAGATTGTGTGCTTGGAAAAAACGTAGCTGTGGCACAATCAACCGGGCCTGTTTCGCGTTGGCAGCGAGAAATAGAAAATCCACATCATCACGACGTCTCGGTGTGAAATGGAGGTCGAATCCCATTTTTGCACTCAACAGTTTCTGTCTGGTGATGCTTTTATCCAAACTGAGTAATTTCTGGATAATTCTCGAGTAATCGGAGATATCCGTTGGAAAAGAATTATTTTTGATGACCTTTCCACCTTTCTTTTCCCATGCAAGGACGAAAGCGTCAGCGACTCTTTGTCCCCATTGTGAATCGACGCGAAAAATGATGGCTTGTCGATGACCGTCGGCATAAGCCTTGTCGGCAATTTTAGCGGCTTCACGTTCCGGGGATAAACTAATACCAAACAGGTTTTCTCGGGACAGGTTTTCGGGAACGTTGGAAATCACCAATGTGGGAATGTCGGTACTTTCATTGGTTAGCCAAGCATTGACCGCCTGCCTCCCCAGAGGTCCCACAATAAAATCAGCGCCTTCGTTGATAGCTGCTTGGTAGTAAAAGGTGCTGAGTTCTGGCTCTTCACCTATGTCGTACAGCACAATGTCTGGTCGATCAAATTCAGGTATTTCGTTGTTGGCAGCAATAAAGCCGTCATAAAATGACCGGGCCGCGGAGCCAAATGGGGAGTTCAGCGGCAGCAGCAGCGCAATTTGCCGATACCTCTCAAGTTCGCCGACATTCATGTACTGCTGCAAGAGCGAAAACTGGACCGGGTGCCCTGGAAAGCCAGCTCGCCATTGTTGGAGGCGAAACGGTAGCTCTTGTTGGTCCGAAGTGCTGAGTAATTGTGTCAATGCAACCCACCCTGATAAGTGAGGTTCCCGAGCATTTTGTGCTAACAAAGATAGATTGGCATCATCCAATGACAGTAACAAAGAAACGATTCGTTGTTGATTTTCTGATTGCTCCTCTGGTTGTAGCAAAGTATCCCTAAGGAGTAGTGCCTGAATAGCGGATTGAACCTGCCCCACCTCTGGCTGGGAATCAGCGAGTAGAGACAGATATTCAGCGCGAAGCGGGGTTACCTCAGGATTTCCCAAATTTAGAATGATTAGCGCATTTACTTCATTCAGTAGCATAATTGAGCGATTATGCTGACCAGTGGCTTGGGTCAGTTTGATGCGGAATAATTGTAAAGCGATTGTCTCCGTATCGATCAGTGGATAGAAAGAGAGCTGATTTGCGAGTATTTGAGCGGCGCCGTATTGTTTGGATTCAATGAAGCCGGAGATGGCGAGCAACAATAAGGGAATGGCTTCTTCTGGAGGGGCATCTCTGGCTTGGTCTACCAGTGTTTGTGGATCATCAGAGGAGATGATAGGCCCATCTTGCTCAATGGCATGAGCAATTGCCACGTCTTCAACTTCCTCAGGGAGTTGAGTTTCAAGTTGTCCTGAAGGGTCAATTGTCTGTACCGTTGGAGAAGGCGTCGGTACCGAAGCGCAGCTGCTGAGAAGTATTGTTATCAAACCACCTCGCAACAAGTCCAAAGAAAGGCGGCTTTTGGGTGTGTTGACCTCGCTGCGATACGTATTAACAAAACCCATAAACGATAGTTTCCTGACTGAGTAGAGGATGGATTGTGGCATAATATTCTACAACATTCCCAAGATAGTCCATCTATCCCTTCCTCCAAAGTATCAAAAATCAGAATGCTGTCGAAAGTGTGATGATACCTCAATCAACAAATCCCGTGGACAATAAAGTTAAGCGATGAATAATGAGACAGGAACGCTATATGTGGTGGCCACTCCCATCGGTAATCTTAAAGATATTGGCCAACGCGGTTTGGACGTGCTCGGCCGCGTTAGTCTGATTCTGGCGGAAGACACTCGACATGCTGGAATTTTGCTCTCCCATTACTCCATTGCTACGTCTACTCGTTCTTTTCATGAACACAATGAACAAGATCAGGTGAATGGCATGATCAAACGACTGGAAAGTGGGCAGGATATCGCGTTGATCAGCGATGCTGGAACTCCGCTTATCAGCGATCCAGGCTATCGCTTGGTGTTCGAAGCCGTGAGTCACGGTATTCCAATTAGCCCGATCCCCGGCCCCTGTGCCATTACCGCGGCTTTGTCTGTCAGTGGTCTGCCAACGGACCGTTTTTGCTTCGAGGGGTTTTTACCAGCAAAGCCCCACGGCCGTGAACAGCGTCTTCTTGAGTTGGATAGGGAGACCCGAACGCTGGTGTTCTATGAATCCAGCCACCGGATTCTTGACTGTGTTGAAGCCATCGGTGCGAATCTAGGTGAAGACCGAAAGCTGTCTGTTGGGCGGGAAATTACCAAACGATTCGAGACCTTTTATTACGGTCACCCTCAAGCCATACTCGAACAGCTTAATGGGGATCCCGTGAATCAGAAAGGAGAGTTTGTCGTTATTGTCAGTGGGGCAACATTTGGTGGAGACGCGGATTTCGCGAAAGCGACCCATTTACTCGGTCAGTTAATTGACCACATGCCGTTGAAAAAGGCCAGCGAAATTGCTGCAGAGATACTCGATTGCAATCGAAACCAACTGTACAAAGCGGGGTTAGCGATGAAGAAGGAAAGGGAATAAGAATCAAGAATATCGATAACCTTTCCCAATGACTCAGTTGACCCAAAATTATTGGCTGAGATATTTGTAATCGCTGAGTGATTAGAGTAGTCTCGCGCCGGGAGTTGGCTAAGCAGTCGCTCTGTGTAACGAAGTCTGACTTCGCTGCATAGGGAGGAAAGTCCGGGCTCCATAGGGCAGGGTGCCAGGTAACGCCTGGGCAGTTAACGCTGACGGAAAGTGCCACAGAAAATATACCGCTCTTTAAATTGCCTTCGGATAATTTTGGAGTAAGGGTGAAATGGTGCGGTAAGAGCGCACCGCGGTGCTGGCAACAGCATTGGCAGGGTAAACCCCACCTGGAGCAAGACCGAATAGGGATCCTTTGCATGGCCCATGTTGGATCCGGGTAGGTTGCTAGAGGTGTTTGGTGACAAACATCCCAGATGAATGACTGTTCTCGACAGAACCCGGCTTATCGGCCAACTCCCACTTTTTCTGCTTTAAACGTGGTTCTCCTGTTTTACTCAATGCCCATCTCGGCGATATCTGGTTCGATAATGCCCAATACATGCTCTGTGCAATGCTTGGGAAAGTAGATCGCAGAATTGATGTATCTCTGTGAGGAGTTTTTTTCTCTTTGTGTCTCTAGGACGACTGACGTCATCATCATTCTTGTGTTAAAACCATGATCTGAATCATTGCTGTTCGGCATCTAAATACAATCGCCAGTGCAAACAATCATGCAAGAGAAATTAGCGGAAGAAGTCACCATGACGCCATTGCGTTCTCCCGAAAAAGTAATGAGATTAGCGCGGATGGGGAGCTTTCATCAGACCCGATTGAGCTTTATGCGCGCCCTATTGCGGTATCTCAAGAAAGAACAATGGCAGTTTAAGCGAACCGAATGGGAAATTGATGATAAAGGCGTGGGCCACGGAATCTATGTCGCAAGTAATGGCCAATATACCTACAGCCTAGTTTGCTTTGCTCATGATTTGCCGCCGGAGAAACGCTCTGATCGAGTGATCGCTGAAGAATGGGACGCTACCTTTGCGCTTTATGATGGCACACCGACCTCCGAGGAAATTGAGCGCCTAAGAGGGAATATTCCAAAACAGGAAGCCGGGTATTGCCAGCAAACAGAATTGGTGCTGGCGCGCGCAAATCGCAGTGTTAGGTTATTTGAACATGTAGTGGATCGACTTTCTAATGGATTGCAGCCCGATCAGGACATGATCGATAGTGTCGGCTATTTGATGCGCACATCTGCCGTTTATGGAAACGGAAAATTTGGTTTGGGGGATCGAGAGCGTGTTTCCGATAGGCCGGAGTTTATTGGTGCATTTCGCACGGAGTTGTTGGCGGTTTGGTTGATCCGTGCATTTACCACGGACATCGTGGAGCATATGGCTTGGGTGGCGAATCCACACAAAGGAGTAAAAATGGATCCGATGCTAAAGCGTCGGCTCGGTGTGGGCAACTCCACTGGGTTAGGTATGGCGCCATTCTTGCTGTTGCATCCGGCACTAATTCACCGCTGGATTACGACGCGGGAGAAGGCTTTGGCACGAGTTTGCGGTTTGTTGTCGGCAACACCTGAAACCGAAAAGCAGTTTAGCGATCTGGTTCGTCGTATGATTATCGGTGTTGATAATTGGAATACCGTGGATCAAACCCAGCAGAATCGAATTATTGAGCTTCGTCAGGATCTTCTCAAGTTGCAACGACATATCGACCCTGAAAACCAACCCAATATTTGGCAGTCTCTTAAACCTTGGAAACAATTGATTGACTGGACCGATAGGGAGCTTTCCCTGGAAGCACAGGAACTGGCCGTGTCTTTGGTCATAGAACCTCATGGTGAGCTGGTAGATGATTTATCGGATGAGATGGGTATTGATGAGGCGCAGTATTTTCCCATTCAAGGTGGACAGACCATTGGGGAGTTGCGTACCAATATTGAAGAACACTACCAATGGGCGCTGAAGCTTGATTACGAAGAAAAGTCTGAATCCGCCCGGTTTTGGTATGTTTCTGAGGAAAAGCTGGAGCCGAGATTGGGCGAACGATTTGATGAGCCCGGTGCTGACAAAGAACAGCCGCTCGCTTTTGGTCGAGACGTTGCAATCTTGTATCGTGAATTGGCTGAGATTGATGCGAATCAGAAAATTGCGGTTTTTCTGCTGCAAAAACCTGAGCATCGTCACTCGGTAAGACGAGTGCAGACGACTGCCAAACTTCCCTATGCGGAAGTGCAAGACAATTTGATTTCATCGATCATGAGACCCATCGACCTGTTGAGGTGCAAATTATCGTTTTTCGGTGCGTCAAGGTTTGATCCACGCTCTGATCGTTGGGTGAGAATCACGATGTATCAACATGCGCCATTTCCGGATGAACTCTATCAGGAAGGCATGGATGTCGATGACTGGGTCTATCCGCCTTTGCCTTGTTGATCCATGCGCGGCTGCTCAGACCTTAACGACACTAATTAGAATAATATCCAATTTTATTATCTTATCGAAAATGTCATCGAACGCACCACTAACTACGTCGAAATACGGGTTTTTTTCGCTAAATCAGATAGACCAAACCTGCCGCAAAGCCGCTAAGGGAGTGGGTTTGCCTTGGGGCGCTGCGGATGATATCGGCAAAGCCGCTAGATGGTTGAGTGCCTATCAGTTAACCAGTGTACCGCAAATCGTGGAGCTGCTTCGCGCCTATAAGCACGATAATTATGAGAATGTGATTCCGCAGAATCTGGTGAGTCCGCTCCAGGCAAAGCAGGGCTCATTGAATCCCCTGATGACTGGCATGGTCTTGAGTGACCTGATCGACCAGATTATCGATGAGCCCATGGCGACAGGAAAGCTCGATTATCCGATCTTTACTGCGGGGTTTTTGGGCCAAACTGCGTTAACTCCCGAGAAAGCAGTTTGTTTAAAGTGGGCGGATGTGGTCTTGGTGTTCCATCGCGACGCATTGATCATTGAAGGCAGCCTAGGGGATCTTGAGCTCACATCCTGCGACTCATTGCATTGTGAACGAATCGATTTCTCCACCAGGCATCATGACGAACCAAACCTTCGCAGACCAATAATGGGCAGCGTCAAAGTAGCGATGGACGTTTGGCAGGAATTAGAGAAACTTGCCCATCACACCTACGTTGAAGCAACGGAACAATCTCGACAGGCAGGGGCCGGGGCGGGGCTGAACGATAACGATTAAGGACGACTCATCTAGCTTTATGCAACTCCTCCCTATGCCAGTGGTCTTGACTATCTTGTAGTTTGAGCCCTGAACATGACGACTACGCTTGACAGTGAGTTGTTAAAATATGAACCAAAAATGTGCATTGTGTGGGTATAAAAGCAATGCTTTTTCACTATGCTTTTACCTATTTTTTCCTCGCTCTCGACGTGATGCTGAGGCCTCGTATGATGAAATCAGCGAAAATATTGACAAGTTGTTCCGCTTGACCGAGAATCTATCTCATGGGGTCGCGACCGCCCCGTGAGGCGACAGCCGAAGTTTCGCATCCATTATTAATTAATCACACTAACTTGTTTAGTGACTTAACTTAAGGAGGATGCTATGCCATCGCCCAACGAAATTACTGTTTCGCAGCTTTCCCGCCTAATCGGTACCCCAGACTCCCCAGTGGTCGTCGATGTTCGTACCGACGAAGACTTCGAAGATGATCCAAGAATGCTCCCTGGATCGATTCGCCACCCTTTTCATCAGATTGAAACTCTCGAAAAAGAATTAGTTGGTAAGCGTATCGTGCTGTATTGCCAAAAGGGCAAAAAAGTCAGCCAAGGCGCCATGGCTCATTTGAGAAACATCGGTATCCCCGCAGAATCTTTGGAGGGCGGTCAATTCGCTTGGCGTGACGCCAATCAGCCCATGATTCCGGCAAATAAACTCCCCCATTTGTCCGATCCAAAACCCATTGGACGTAGTGTTTGGGTGACCCGTCATCGCCCAAAAATTGATCGCATTGCCTGTCCTTGGTTGATTCGTCGATTCATCGATCCGAACGCCAAATTTCTCTATGTTGCTCCCGCCGAAGTCACGGGCGTTGCCGAAAAGTACAATGCCATGCCTTTCGACATTGAAGGCGTATTTTGGACTCACCGTGGTGAACGTTGTACCTTTGATACCATGCTCGAAGAGTTCGAGTTAAACACTAAACCCTTGCTGCATCTGGCGGATGTCGTACGTGGCGCGGACACCGATCGCCATGATCTGACCCCGGAATCTGCAGGACTATTGGCCGCTTCCCTTGGATTGTCGCGGATGTATCGCGACGACTGGGCTCAACTGGATGCCAGTATGATGCTGTATGACGCCTACTATCGATGGTGCAGAGACGCGACCGGCGAAAGTCATGACTGGCCGGTGAATAAGTAACGGATCAGGGAGAGTGAAATGAATCAAGCAGCAACGAACAAAACAACGATGGGCGAAAATCAGGGTGGCAAACCAATTGTAGCCACACCTTCGTTAATGGACGCCACTCGAATCTGGCTAAAGGTCGGGCTACTGTCATTCGGCGGGCCAGCGGCTCAAATTGCCTTAATGCATCGCTTGCTGGTTGAGGAAATGCGCTGGCTCAGTGAAAAACAATACCTCAATGCTTTAAGCTTTTGTATGTTGCTGCCGGGACCCGAGGCCATGCAGCTTGCGACGTATGCCGGTTGGCGGTTGCATGGTGTGGTGGGTGGGCTGATTGCGGGATTGCTGTTTGTCTTGCCTGGTGCCGTGGTGATTCTTAGCCTTGCCCTGGTTTATGCTGTGCTTGGAGATATATCATTGGTCAATGCCCTGTTCTTGGGTATTAAAGCGGCGGTACTGATTATCGTGCTGGAAGCGTTGTTCCGAGTGGCAAGAAAATCCCTAAACGGGCCTATATTCTGGTGGATCGCTGCCTTGGCATTTATTGGTATTTTCTTCTTCGCTCTACCCTATCCGCTAATCGTGGTGCTGGCTGCTGGGGTTGGGTTTATCAAAGGAGCAAAAACAGACGGCGCAAGCACTGACGTCGGACAGCTTCGGGGCACCTTACCAAAAACGTTTTTAACCATCCTTATCTGGCTTGCACTGTGGGCGTTACCCCTGTTTTTGGTTAGTTACTGGGTTGACCATCCCATTCTCAATGATGTTGGCGTCTTTTTCTCCCGATTGGCCGTGGTGACCTTCGGCGGTGCGTATGCGGTATTGGCCTATATGGGACAGGAAGTGGTGAGCCAATTCGGTTGGCTCACCGCCGGAGAAATGATGGATGGTTTGGGTCTTGCCGAAACCACTCCTGGGCCATTGATATTAGTCACCGAGTTCGTGGGTTTTATCGCCGCTTACCGAGAAGGGGGAATGGGGCTGGGCTTAGCGGGCGCTGCCATTACGCTTTGGGTAACGTTTGTACCCTGCTTCCTATGGATCTTCGCTGGGGCGCCATACATCGAATGGATCTGCCATCAGCCCCGGCTAAAAGGCGCGCTATCCGCTATCTCAGCGGCCGTGGTCGGCGTAATTTTAAATCTATCGATCTGGTTCGCTTTACATGTCATTTTCAGCGAGCTCACCTTACAGAAACACGGTCCGCTTCATCTCTGGCGGCCGGATTTCGCTTCCATAGATTGGCGAGTAGTGGGATTATCGCTGATCTGTGGGTTGGCCATTTTCAAATACCATTGGTCTATTCTTAAAACATTGGCTTTATCAGCTGGCATTGGAATAGTGCTCGCCTATTTCATATAGACCCAGATCAGAGCCTAAGTTTTTCCATAGATAGGACAGCTTAAAATCCCCAAGAGGTTTGCAAAACCCCGGTTTAGATATTCTCCCGAGCGTCACTAACGTTCGGGAGAATGCATCATCGGCTTCTGTTGGACTATTGTTGATGGTTACGCCAGAACTAAGCCCGTTCCATATAATCCCCAGTTTCTGTATTCACCTTCACTTTTTCACCCACTGTGACAAACGTCGGGACGGTGACTTTGTGGCCGGTTTCTAAAATAGCGGGCTTACCGCTGCCGGAAGCGGTTTGGCCTTTGACAACGCCTTCGGTTTCAACCACTTCCAAAATTACCCAACCAGGCAGCTCGACGCCGATGGGGGTGTCATTGTGGAAGTTGATCTGGACGTCGGTGTTTGGCAGTAAAAACGGTGCTTGCGCTTCGAGATCTTCAGCATCAATGGATAATTGCTCATAAGTTTGGCTGTCCATGAACACAAAAGCGTCGCCGTCGGCATAAAGGTATTGCATCTGTCTTGGCTCGACATGGGCTTTCTCTACCTTGTCTTCTGATCGAAATCGCTCATTGAGTTTTGTGCCATCACTGATACACTTCATTTCCAGTTGCACAAATGCGCCACCTTTACCGGGTTTTACGTGGTTCTTTTTGAGGACGCGCCAGAGTTTGTTTTGGTATTCGAGTAGATTACCAATGCGAGCGTCGAAGGCGGACATTTTCATAACGATGGGATTCTTTTAATTGGATGTATTAACAGCAGGATTGTATTGACAATGACCAGTAGCAGCAAGGGTCCTACTCTGGCATCTTCAGGCCGTGTTTTTGATGGTTCATCCAGACCGGATGGGTTACCCGTTAACCAGCCAGATTCATGGCCAGCAGACTGGTATGACGAGTCGTGTACTGAGTGCCCCCGATTATCGGGGTTTCTGGCCGAGGTCAAAGTGGAGCACCCTAACTACTTTTGTCGGCCAGTGGCCCCCTTTGGCGACCCTAAAGCACAATTGCTGGTTGTTGGCCTAGCGCCAGGGAAACACGGAGCCAATGCCACAGGTCGCCCCTTTACCGGCGATTATGCCGGAGTTTTGCTGTACACCACACTGCACAAGTTTGGTTTTGCTTCGGCGCCAGAATCGAGCCACATTGGTGATGGCTTGATGCTGCCAAACTGCCGTATTACTAATGCGGTTAAATGCCTGCCGCCGCAAAACAAACCCACTGGTGAGGAAGAAAAATTATGTAATCATTTTCTCGCCAGGGAAATGGCTCAACCTGACCTGAAAGTAATCCTCGCCTTAGGTTCTCTTGCTCATCGTTCAATTCTACGTTGTCTTGGGGTTCGTCTAAATCGCTATGCTTTTGGTCATAACGTCAGCCATCAGCTGGATAACGGTATTATTCTGATCAATAGTTATCACTGCAGCCGCTACAACACTCAGACTCGTCGGCTCACCGAACCCATGTTTCATGACGTCTTCAAACGCATCGAATCGACCTTGTCCACAGAAGAATAGCCTAAGAGATGGAAGCCCCTACTGAAAAAAAAGAGGAGCCTTTTGACTCAGTGACTTTTTTGGCTTCTGTGTCCGAAAAGCCGGGGATCTATATCTTCTATGATCATGAAGGCAAGACTTTGTATGTGGGCAAAGCAAAGAATCTAAAAAATCGATTACAGAGTTATTTTCGTACCACGGGCCTAACACCAAAAACCCGATTGATGGTGTCAAAAATTCGCTCCGCCGAAACCCAGCAAACACGAACGGAAAGCGAAGCTCTGTTGTTAGAAAACAACCTGATCAAGGACAAACGCCCTCGCTATAACATCTCCCTGCGAGATGACAAGAGCTTCCCCTATATCCGGCTAACGAACAAAGATACTTTTCCCCGGTTTTCATTCTACCGAGGACGCCGCTCCCAACCGGGGAAATATTATGGTCCCTACCCCAATGCGGCGGCGGTCAGGGAAATGCTCGGGCATTTGCACAAAATTTTCCGGTTACGACAATGTACAGACGCCTTTTTTCGCAATCGGTCGCGCCCCTGTTTACAACATCAAATTAAACGCTGCAGCGCCCCTTGCGTAGACCTTATCTCTGCCGAAGATTATCGTGAAGATGTGCGTCAGGCCAAAGCGATGCTACAAGGTCAGGATCATTCGCTGCTCGAAGAACTAGGTAGCAAAATGGAAAGTGCAGCGGAAACGTTGGATTTCGAATCCGCGGCAATTTTCCGCGATCGCATTGCATTGCTCCAACGAATTCGTGAAAAACAATATGTGTCCTCAGATGCGTCAGATGCGGACGTGGTTGCGGTGGCTATCGAATCAGGCTCGGTCTGCTTCGGCGTGGTATCCATTCGTCAAGGCCGTAATCTGGGCGGTCGATTTGATATACAAGCTAATCCGTTGGATCTCAATGAGGGGCAGCTACTGGAAGCGTTTCTGCCACAAAACTACTTTGGGAACTTCATCCCGGGAGAAATTTTACTCAGTGATGAAATTGAAAGTAAGGCTTCGTTAGCCCAGATTTTTTCTCTGGAAAACAAAAGTAAAGTAGAGATCAAACAACAATGTCGCGCCCATCGGGCGCGTTGGATCGAGTCTGCCAGAATCAATACCACAGATTATCTACGCCGCCACATGAATGAACGGACCCAGATAAACGCCCAATTTGTCGCCTTGTCGGAGTTGCTGTGTTTAGAAGAAGTGCCTTCGCGTATCGAATGTTTTGATATCAGTCACACTATGGGTGAGCGCACTGTGGGATCTTGCGTGGTTTTCGATCAAAATGGTGCGGTGAAATCGGATTATCGAAGATTCAACGTTGAAGGCATCGAACCGGGCGATGACTATGCGGCGATGTCTCAAGTGTTAATGCGGCGCTATAAACGCGTTCTGGAGAATGATGGAAAGCTTCCTGATTTGGTAATTATCGACGGTGGTAAGGGGCAGCTTGGCGTGGCTAAAACGGTATTTGAGGAGCTACAGATCCTTGGTTCGGTAATTTTGCTCGGCGTCTCTAAAGGCCCCGAACGTAGAGCTGGAGAGGAACAATTTCACCTTATTGATCGAGCTCGCGCTATAATCCCGAAAGGTACTTCTGCGCCATCTCATTTGGTTCAACGAATTCGTGACGAAGCACACCGATTTGCAATTACGGGACACAGACAAAGGCGAGCTAAAGCGAGGACAGACTCCGCGCTTGAGCAGATAGAAGGAGTAGGGGATAAGCGCCGCCGGAGCTTATTGCGATATTTTGGTGGTTTGCAGGAGATCAAGCGAGCAGGGATAGAAGACCTATCAAAAGCGCCGGGTATCAGCCCCGCGCTGGCGGAGAAAATTTATAACCGATTCCATCGCTAAATATGCTGATAAGCATGTGTTTCTATGAATAATCTGAAATCACCCATCAGGAGACAGGGTACGTATGTTAAAGATTCCTAATCTACTGACGTTGTTACGCATCGCGCTGATTCCTGTACTTGTCGTCATGTACTACTGGCCTTCGAGCAACCGCGAGATCGTCATTACCAGTATTTTCGTACTTGCAGCGATTACCGACTGGCTAGATGGTTTTCTGGCGAGAAAAATGAATGCAGTTTCGGCTTTGGGTGCGTTTTTGGATCCTGTTGCCGATAAGCTAATCGTGTCTACTGCATTGGTTTTGCTTGTCTCAGATTCTCTTATTCTTGAACGAGTATTCCATCCAATGCCATTCGCCGTTGCAACCTGTGTCATCATTGGTCGGGAAATCGTCATCTCTGCGCTAAGAGAGTGGATGGCGGAACTGGGAGAACGGGGTGCGGTATCCGTTGGGGCCATAGGAAAAATCAAAACCGTTTTCCAGATGGTTGCTATTAGTCTGTTGTTATACGGCAAAAGTATCCTGGGAGTGCCAGTTTTTCTGATCGGCGAAATCGCCTTCTATGTAGCGGCAATACTCACCCTTTGGTCGATGTGGTTGTACTTGCGGGCGGCGAAACCATTTCTTAGAGAAAAAAGCTAACTTTTTCACTAAAAAGCACATTTTTCTATTGACAGTGAGCGCTCGTTGAATAGAATCTACACCCCTCACGAAGTGAGGTCTGCGGGAATAGCTCAGTGGTAGAGCACAACCTTGCCAAGGTTGGGGTCGCGAGTTCGAATCTCGTTTCCCGCTCCAAATATATGAAGCCCAGTCATGTTATTGACCGGGCTTTTGTTTATCAGCAATTCGCGTTTTGGTCAAAATCGGAACATATTTTGATCAGGAATTAAGTTAGCTGAGTTAGAAGTGATTCGTGATGTGATTCGTAGTGAGTAGTGATAAACTCTCACCACGAAATACAACAGTTATAGGAAGAGCATGGCTGAGTGGCAGAGTGGTTATGCAGCGGCCTGCAAAGCCGTTGACCTCGGTTCGATTCCGGGCTCAGCCTCCATCTCTCAAAATAACGTTGCTCATCGAAAATCGTTGCCGCGCTTTCCAAGAAATTAGCATAAAACGGAAAGCCGCTCAAAGCAACGCGAGGCCTTACCAAGCCTTTGTCGAAGTACCTTGCCCGGGTGGCGGAATTGGTAGACGCAAGGGACTTAAAATCCCTCGATGGCAACATCGTGCCGGTTCAAGTCCGGCCCCGGGTACCATTTCTCCATTTCAGGTTATTTCAAATCGTTTCTAAGTAGCTTGTTTTTAAACGATTTTCTCTCTCTTTTTGTTTCATGCTGCTTCACCCCGTTTCTTGTTCTTTCACGAAAAGTGGCGCTACGTTTGGTGCTACCTCGGTTCAATTCGAATTTGTAGCACCAAAATGCCGCTCACAGCCCTCGAAATAAAGCAATCACAACCAAAAGACAAAGACTATTGGCTTAGTGATGAGAGGGGGTTGAGACTGCTCATCAAACCCAATGGTTCCAAATACTGGCGCCTGAAATATCGCTTTGCTGGCAAGCAAAAAACATTAGCTTTGGGCATTTACCCAGAGACCAGCTTGAAGCAAGCCCGGCTTCAAAGGGAACAAGCCAAAATACAAATCTCTCAAGGAACTGATCCATCAAGGGAACGACAAGAACAAAGGCGTCAACGCCTATTTGAAAATGGCACCCAGTTTTCTGTGTTGGCATTGGAGTGGTGGGAATATCAAAAAGGAACGTGGAGGACTGAAGACCATGCCCAACGCTTGTGGAAACGACTGAAGGATAATGCGTTCAAAGAAATGGACATGCAACCGATGGAAAAAATCCAACCACGGGACATATTAAGGATCGTTCGAGAAATTGAGTCCCGAGATGCGTTAGACGTTGCCTCTCGTGTACTGCAGGATATACGCAGAGTCTTTCGTTACGGGGTTCAGAATGGGAAAGTAGACCACAACCCGGCAGGAGAGCTAACTGGCGTTCTAAAGCCGAGAATTCAGCAACACAGAGCATCATTACCCATAGAAGAACTCGGACAATTCTTAGTTGACCTTAGAAAGTACGAAAGTCAAGGCAGGTTGCTTACCCAGTTAGCTTTGGAAATGCTTATTTTCACTTTCGTGAGGCCCGGAGAAGTACGAGGGGCCAGATGGTCCGAACTTGATCTCGAAAACAAACTCTGGAGAATCCCAGCTCATCGGATGAAGATGAGAAGCGAACACCTCGTTCCTTTATCTACTCAAGTTATAAAAATATTGGATGAAGTAAGACCTATTACCGGGCAACACGAGTTACTTTTCCCATCAGAACGGAATCGAGACGACAGTATTTCCGACAACACAATGCGAAGAGCCATGATCCGAATGGGTTACGACGGAAAAACGGAAGGGAAGTCACACGCTACTCCCCATGGTTTTCGGGCAAACGCTTCTTCCGTACTAAACGAACAAGGCTTCAACCCAGATGCTATTGAACGGCAACTTTCCCATACGGAAAGAAACGGTGTGAGAGCTGCTTACATTCACCACGCTCACTACTTGGAAGAACGTAAAGGAATGATGCAGTGGTGGGCTGATTATTTAGAAAAGAAGAGTGAAACGGGTTCAACTGTGTGAACACTCTCAACTCTTTCAAGGCAAACTGAAAAAGAAAGTTAATTTATTGATCAGGATGCTCAATCATACCGTTTGCATATTTTGACTTGTAGAAGTTCAGACTTGAGCTGACAGTTACCCGTTTATCAGTAGCTGTCTGTCAGATAGAGTTTAGTTTACAAACTTTTCTTTCCAGATCGCTTTACCGTCGATGAGTGTTTCCATCGGCGTTCT
>WLWV01000166.1 GCA_012103395.1 Gammaproteobacteria bacterium | reverse complement strand
CTTGTCAGTGCCATCCTCGTCGAGATTGACGATGAATGGAGCAATGCCGACAAGCGATATATCGTGTGGAACGACGATAATGACTCAACCTAAATCAAAGTTACAGACGTAGGGTTGCACAATCTACCGTATCAGTGTGCTCTGATTAATATTTCATGAATGCGTCAGTAGAAAAAAATTACACTTTTATAGGCAAAGTCTTACCTATAAAAGTGAGCTTTATATTACTGCTTGTGGCATGTCAACAGGGGGCAATGAAAGGCAATTCCACTGCTGGTTATCATACTGGTGAACAATTATCCGATGTTCCATTCGAGTTTAAATCGTTTTATCGGGTAATCGATGAAAATACCATTCAAGCCCCGCTAATTTCAGGGCCTTCTGCTAAAGAATTGGAGCTGACGTTTGATACTGCTTCATACAACGGTGTCAGATCCTCGGGAAACATTGATTTCTGTGACAAGATCAACAAAATTGTTCCTATTGTTACTTTTGGCCATTGCTTACATCTGGCACTAACGACGACGGGCACTAAGTCGGTGAATGGTGAATCGATATTTTATGTCGACTTATTGTCTAATGACGCCTTATTTTCTCGAAAGAAAGTTCTATTATTGGGGGGAATACACGGCGATGAGCTCACCTCAGTGAGCTCGGTGTTTTATTGGATGTCAGAATTATCAAAAGAGAACAAAGATCTCGTTGATTGGCGCATTGTACCATTGGTTAACCCAGACGGCTTTTTTGAAGACACACCGACTAGGACCAACGCTAATGGAGTGGATCTCAATCGAAATCTTCCAACACCCAATTGGCATCATTTAGCCACTGACTATTGGCGGAAGTTCGCGAAACGGTCAGAAAGAAAATTTCCTGGAGACAACCCAGCCAGCGAACCAGAATCACAGTGGTTAGTTCAGGAAATAGACTATTTTAAGCCAGATATTATTGTTACCGTCCATGCACCGTACAATCTAGTTGACTATGATGCCCAAGACAGGAGTAATGCCCCGCGCAGTTTAGGGATTCTGGAAGGTAAGCAACTTGGAACATTTCCAGGTTCCTTAGGGCGATACGCTGGAGAGCAACGAAACATTCCAGTCATTACCGTTGAGCTACCTCATTCAGTGGAAATGCCGACAGAATTACAAATCACTGATATCCTGAACGACCTTCGGGTGTGGTTAAAACGAAATATTGGCCCCAAAAAACTCGTATAGCTAAGATCGCATTCTCAGGTTTTATGATGTTTATGACGTATGCATTAATTACCCGAAGATGGGAAATTTGGGGGCTTACAGGCAATTCGACTGGAAATTAGGGCAAGGTATGGCGGGCCAATGCATATGGAAAAACTGCTATAGTCGGTTAGCTAGTTTGGGGAGGTTGTGTGAAGAAAACGTTTCGGTGGTATTGCGCCAATGAATGGCGTTTCCGCTTCCCAAGTAAGCAACTCCTAGGGAACGAATCTTAGAACAAGCTTTTGACAGGTATCATACGAACCATTTCTCGACCTTGTTTCAGTGCTGGTCAAAACGATCTAACCGCTCCCGAAAAAGGCAGCAGGTATTGGGCAGAAATTTTAATTCAGCCGGGTCAGCTTTCGAAAATAATCTTCCATTTTCCATCCGCGTTTTTTGACCAATATTGTTTTTTGAATGAGACACTTCGATAAGTATCGCTCTCATATTCTTGTTTAAACCTAACTGCAACTATTTCCGTTTCAGCAGGGTAGGAAAATATACTCAAATCGGTAATATTCACTTGGATAAATTGTTTTCCAGAATTGACGCGGGTTTTATGATTAGCCCAACTTTTATAGTCGTGCTGTCCATTGTCAAAATCTTGGTTTGAGTAATTGGAAAGATAGCGTTCAAGATCCATACTTTCCCAATCGTCTTTCCACTTATTAAGAATCGTATTAAACTCGTTTCGATTCTCGGCGATGGTTTGTGAATCTGCCCAGCTAAAATTCTCGGCGATGATCACAGGGGTGGAACCATCTGTTTTAATGTATTTCTTGATGTCGATAAATTCGTCATTGCTAAGTGAAACACATCCATCGCTAGCAAGTGGTATACGGTTATAGTTTTCTGGCTCTGTTCCATGGATCCAGATACCATAACCTGTTTTACGGTGAACTTTATCGAGCTCATTCGGATAATTAATTGGAAACGCACCTGGCCCATAACGAGGTGGCAAGGTTTTTCCGGGGAGGTAGGCAGTCACAAAATAGACACCTATTGGTGTTTTTGTATCACCTTCTTTACGTTTATCCATGCCACCTTTGCCAATAGTCATGTAGTAACTATCGACATATTCATAGTTGTCATTGGCCGCTTTATAAACGTAGAGTCTTGCCCGACTGGCGTCTACGACTAAGACAAACTCTTGATCCGGAGCGGTCTGAATGATGCTCGATGGTATTAGGCCACTAGTAGGAGGGGTAGGGGTTCTAACATGCCCCCAGCGCTGCCTTATTTCGTCCCTCAGTCCAGTCAGTTGTTTTCCATCTTGGGAGAACTGCTTAATCAGCTCACTTGATCCTACCCTCGCTGCGAGTAAATCTCCAAGCATTAAGTGACCCAATTTGCTATTTGGATATTTCTTAACTATTTCAGTGATGGAAGTAATCGAATTGCTGATTTCCGCTTTTTCGATGTCTTCTATGGAAGAAATTATTTCGTCTTCATATTCTGATGCAGCATGAGAAACCAATGGAGAGAAAAATAGTAAAACGGCGTAGCAAAAAGTGAGGAGCGGTTTAGATGGTGCCATTAAATCGTATTCGTTAATTAGATTTGTTCACGGTAAATTAGCCACTGTTCCCCAGAGAGACGTAACTGAACAGTTTTTCGTACAGTATCTTCGAATATATTGGACTTATATTGCTGGGTAAAGTTCACGGTGGCACTATCACCGTCTATTTCAACACTAAATTGTGAAATATTGACTTCAATAAAGTCTCGTAACAACAATCTACTCTTGCGTTGCTTTTTCCATTCCACCAGCGTAGTGTTGCCTTGAGGCAAAAATTGGTCTGAGTAGTGCTTCAAATATTCTTCAACAGATTGATCGGACCATGATGTTGCCCAATGTTGCAGTTGCTTTATGATTTCATTCTTTTGTTGTTGAAGCAATTGGTTTTCAGATATGACATCTGCGCTTGATGACTCATCGGCTACTTCTTCAACTAATTCTTCCTTGGAGGCTAACTGCTCGTCTTCGTTGTCTTCATTAGCAGTGGGAATAGAAACACTGGATTCAGAGGTAGAGGCCTCTTCTATCTGACCGTTAGTATCCTCACTTTGAGTGTCTATTTCTGAAACTGCCACAACATCTGCTGTACTTGTGGTTTTAACATTTGTATCTTCGGTGTAGGGTTTTGATACCTCGATTGGCTCTGTTGTACTTGTATCAGAGGCAGCCAAAACTAGATCGGTGTCAGTTGTTTCGTTATCAGCAGTCTCGGGTTGCGTGGTATCAATAATTCCGCTACTTGTAGAAAGTTCAGAACTCGTCCCATTGTCAGTACTTGCGATTACTGGTTTACTATCACCCACTGGGCTGACTGATGGTAAAATGGGAGGAGTGTCCAGAATGGAAGCCAATTCGGGGTAAACCACGGGTGTTTCAGAATTGAGTGCAATTCGATATGACTGACTCGCTAATTGATTATAAAGAGAAACTAGATTCAGATAAGCAGTTGCATAACTGGGATGGGTTTTTAGTGCACTCTCCAAAGATTGAATGGCAAGATCGATGTTGCCACTATTGGAGTGGTAAATGGCGAGGTTATTATGAGGTTCTGGCATACCTGGGTGGGTAATAGTAAGCGTTTCATAAATACTTCTTGCTTGCTCATAATCGCCATTTTTTTCAAGAATGACGGCTTTAATAAAGTTAACTTCAGCATTGTTAGGATCAGAAGACAGCTCTCGCTCTGTTAGGGACAAAGCCTTCGATAATTGTCCCTTCGTAATATGGCCCTTGATGATATCAAGTTGAGACGCATGGGTAACATTAACAACGCAAAGCAGATTGATGATTATCAGCCAGAATGGCTTCATTGACCGGAACACACGATGCTTGCAAAATTTCATCAGTATTAGTCTCAAAGACCTTCGGCAACACGTTTAGCCCAAAGTGCTTCTCGATTCGCCTCGTTGTCGTTATAACTTGCTAAGTTCTTAGTTAATACCCAACCACCAATGTATTTCGGTGCCCTGATTTGCGTCCACGTTTCGTATTGATTCAGTACTTTGACTTCGTCACCATTACGGTAAATACCTAATGGCGGTGAGCTGGTGTTATCAGTGGATGCTTGAGGCCGGACTCTGACGTTAGTTCCACTGATCGTTCCTGAATCGGCATTGGTAACAAGATACTTGTTATAAATCCAGGTCTTTATTCCTTCAGGGAGAGTAACTTTTGACCATGGGCCACGGGTTTGTAGAATTTCAACAGGGGTATCAACAGGAAGTTGTGTAAAAACTGGAGCATTTTTCTTTGGACTGGACCTAAGTTCAGCAGTTATGGAGGTTTTCCAAAACGTTTGGGCTCCAGAGGTTGGGGTTTCTTCTTGCTCATTGATAACTATCTCTGATTCGTGCTCTGACTCTGGAGCTGTGGTTTCGACCAGTTCTGGTGCTGCTATTTCAGCGTTATTTTGGTTGGTGGATTGTGAAACCGTTCCCTGAGAAACGATTTTAGCAGCAACACTTGGGTTCTCATCCATGATTGCTTGGAGTACTCGATTAGCCTCGGGGTGATTCTGCTGTTCGGCCAGACCAATCCACTTAGCGGCAACTTCAATATTACGTTGCTTTTCTTCTCCAAGATAGTAGGCAAGCCCGAGGTTAAACTGCGCGCCACTGTCGCCTTTATTAGCTGCTTGTTCCCACCAAGCGAGTGCGGTTTCTCGGTTCTGTTCAACTCCAGAACCTTCCCATAGAGCGACCCCTACATTGAACATCGCAGTAGAATGCCCCTGTTGAGCAGCCATGTCAAACCACTTAAACGCCTTTTGAGGGCTAGAGTTAGCTGACTCGCCTCGGAGCTGCATCACACCGAGTGCGTACTGGGAGTTCATGTCTCCATTCTGAGCCAGTTCAGTCCAGACTTTCTCAGAATACTCAAAATTATTCAGGTGGTAACCGATATATGCTGAAGTGTAGTCGTCAGTTTGAGCGAAAACTAACGATGACCATCCGACAAAAAGAAATATCGTTAGAACGGCATTTCGTAAATGTTGTTGTGAATGCAATATAACTTGCTTTGAGAAAGTGACAGTTTTTGTTGACATGCTAAAGAATGTAGGGCAATTATAATAAATAACGGTATGAGTAAACTCAATCCCTCAGTAGTATGGTATGGACCTTCTTTAAGATGAAAGTAATAAAAATCGAGACTTATTCTACGTAAATATGCACCAAAGTGCTATCCAAATATCTGTATATACCCCTCGGTAATCATTTTTATCGAGACATACAGAATTACCACTAGGCCTGCGTATCCAATCCAACGGTGTTTTTGTAAAACATCAGCTAAGAAAGAAGCTGCCACCGTCATAAAGGCGATAGATAAAGTGAGGCCAATAACTAGTATTGTATTGTTTCCATCGGCAACACCCGCAACCGCAATAACATTATCCAGAGACATTGATAAGTCAGCAACAATAATTTGAGAGATAGCTGATAACAATGGCGGATTCTCCTTAGGTTCACCATCTTCGTCTAGGCTGGCTGCGGCAGCAGGGGGGGTACGTAGCTCCTGCCAGAGTTTCCAACAAATCCATAATAATAAAATACCGCCAAACAGCAGTAATCCTTGAATCTGTAGCAACTGCACTGTCAGCAATGCAAAGATAATACGCAATAGCACTGCAACTGCAACGCCGTAGAAAATGACTTTGCGTCGATAATCTTTGGTGAACCTCGCGGCCACTAGCCCAATGACAATGGCATTATCGCCAGCTAGTACTAAGTCAACTAAGATGACTTGTACTAATTTATAAAATGAATCCAATAGTTCCATAAAGCCTAAAGTGAGGAGTGGTGGTTAAATAGATATTTGCCAACGTTTAGATCAAACGTGTGATACCTCTCGCCGCGGGCGGATTATATCTCAGACTGAACTCGATTTGGCAGTTTTACTGCGTATCAACTTACATCAACCTTTTACAATACTTCGAGAGGGACCCAGCGATGAAGTTATGCGTAGTTCAACAAAATACGATATCGCACTAGCACATGGGAGGTGTGGTGGGTATCATTCGGTACCTCAAAATTTGAGGTGTCAAATCGGCTTGCCCGCCGGTTCCGAGATCATAATAGGCTTGCCCCACTTTAAAATATGAAAAAGAACTTATTACTGTTGGCAATCTGCCAAGCATTGATGCTGTCCAGCATATCGATGATGATGTCGAGTTCTGCATTGGTTGGAGTTGAAATTGCACCCAGCGAGCAACTGATAACACTTCCCGTGGCGCTGATTTACGTCGGTGTAATGTCGATGTTAATACCCGCTTCTTTACTGATGCAAAAATACGGAAGGCGTTTAGGGTTTACCATCGGTGCGAGCTGTGGAATCATGGCTGGAACATTGGCATCATTTGCTGTTTATCATTCCAGCTTCATCACATTCTGTATTGCGTCGGTATTATTAGGCGTTGCAAATTCCTTTGCTCAGTTTTATCGTTTCGCAGCAGCGGAAGTTGCAACACCACAGTACAAGAGTAGAGCCATTTCGTGGGTGTTAGCAGGTGGGCTAGTAGCTGCATTCATCGGCCCGTCGGTGGCGAAATACACCAAAGACGTTTTTCCAGGGCCGAGCTTTTCTTTTTCATATCTCTTTATTGCTTTATTTTGTATCGGTGTGGTCATAATTCAGGTATTCCTTCGAGTGCCAGGGGCATCCTCATCGGCGTCTGGAGAGGAGAGCAGGCCACTCATAAAAATTGTCCGAAAACCAACATTTCTGACTGCGGTGGTTTGTGCGATGATTGCTTATGGCACAATGAATTTGCTGATGATCGCGACCCCCTTAGCCATGAACCACCAGCATATGGATTTCGCAGATACCGCCACAGTTATCCAATGGCATATTGTGGGAATGTTTGCTCCTTCGTTTTTTACTGGTAATCTCATTCACCGATTTGGTGTCCTAAAAATCATGTTCGTCGGTGCTATCTTTCTCTTGGTTTGTGGCATTGTTAACCTGTTTGGACAAAGCTATTGGCATTTCCTTATAGCATTGATCTTTCTGGGTATTGGTTGGAACTTCCTATTTGTGGGTGGTACCACACTGCTCACTGAGGTATATCGGCCCGAGGAAAAGGGGAAAGTCCAAGGTTTAAACGACTTTCTCGTTTTCTCTGCGGTGTCAACCACCGCTTTAGGTTCTGGGTATTTGCACTTTGTGTTCGGATGGGAAAAATTGAATCAGATTACATTTCCAGCGATAGTTTTCGCGGCAGTCATCATCACAGCACTCTATGTTTCCAGAAAACGCGGTCGTCAGGAAAGTTCTAGACCTACCTGACGATGGTTGTCTTTACCCAAAGTTCAAGGTCTTCGGCAGTCGTAAATACGCTCGAGAGGACTAGGTTTTTCGAACATGTCTCAGTTCTGTTTTTGTCGCCATATCATGAAAGGTAAGTTTGTCTCGCCGAAACAAGCTCATGAGAAACCCAATTCCAAAGACAGCCCAAGACAGTATGGCAAATAGAAACCGTTTTAGCGCCACAGACCAAGAAATACCGGGTTGAGGTTCCAATAGGGAAGGGTATTGAGATCTATCCTGGGAAAACACTTTTATTCTCCATGCTTTCATGCCTATCGTTTGTCCACCTTTGTGCCAAGACCAAGCAAAATATAGAAAGCTAAATTACAGACCTCAGATTACACTACCCGTTAAGAATGGTCTTGTGGAATCGTTCACATATCCCATTTGTCTGCGGTGATTTCACCTTGGTTTTCGTGTGCTCAATGTTATTCAGTGCCATGTAAAGCTGATAATCATGCTGATCGGCTCGACC
>WLWV01000165.1 GCA_012103395.1 Gammaproteobacteria bacterium | reverse complement strand
TTGATGGCTCAACATTCAACACCTAATCCAGAAAAACCGGCTTTGGCTTCGTTCGCTACGCTCACTTCGCCTAAGCCAAACGAACATCGCTAAAGAAATAAATTACAGACCTCAGGGTACACTACCGTAGAAGCACTACTTTCAACTTTGGTTTTTCATAGACGACCTCAGTAGCTTGGGCTAGCAACCAAACCCACCCTACAATAACCAAGACTAGTCCGATGTAAGGAAACAATGTTGCAAGCGAAAAAATAGGTATCAATATACACGTATAGGCAATACATCTATAGGCTACCTCAAATCCTTTATCTGAGCCCAAAAATCGCCACACCATATACATCATCCCAGCGGTTGCAAAGCTATACACCACCCCCAACAGAGGCCAAAAAAGTACGTACCACATCGGCAACATACTCACTGATCCACTTAACCCAAAGCCCCCGGACACGAGCAACCGAGCAACCATCGATGACACACCCCCAAGAACCGACATGACACCAACAAAAACCAATGGATCACGATACCCCCCAGCTAGCGGCATAAACGAATACAGCTTTCGTGGGTTCGTTAGTAACAGCCGGGATATTCCCAATATGGATCGAATGTCCGATACTGACAAAAATCTACTCATCAACTTATTGCGCTCACAATTTCAACCAAAGATGTTTTCGGCAATTTGAGATATTGGATTCATTGAGTCACCATCATCTTTACAATGGAAACTCAATTGCCGTTGCCCCCACATACCCTATTTTTCATAAAAGAAACTCCCTGGGTGTTTTCGTTTTTAAACGGCAATCTTTTAGGGAAGATTTCACATCTCTGACCCATCTTCCCCAAAAAAAGCCGATTAGTGTTTGGACGTAGATCGACGATAGTGTCCCTGAATGATGCGGTCTATCACCATTGCGCACAGCAGAATTGCTAAACCCGCCAGCATTCCCTGTCCTTTAGCCGCATACTGTAGTGCCTCAAGCACATCTTTTCCCAAACCATCTGCCCCAATCAACGAGGCAATAACCACCATAGAAAGACACATCAAAATCGTTTGGTTAATCCCGGTCATAATTGACGGCATTGCTAACGGAATCTCAACATCCTTTAACAGAGTCCACTTAGTACACCCAAAGGCGATGGCTGCTTCCTTTGTATTTTCTGGTACACCTCTCATACCCAAAGCGGTTAGTCTAATCACAGGAGGCATACCAAAAATAATGGTTGCCAATACCCCTGGAGGTTTTCCTGTGCCAAAGAAGGCGATGATCGGAATCAAATAAACAAACGCAGGCATCGTTTGCATAAAATCGAGCACTGGTAAAGCGGTGTTATAGGCGCGCCGGCTTTTACCAAACCAAATACCCAGAGGAATCCCCATTAACACACAAAGAAACGCAGCAGCCCCAAGAAGTGCCACCGTAATCATACTTGTTTCCCAAAGCCCAACCATACCTAGGTAAGCTAGCGAAGCTGCGGTAAAAATAGCTACTCTCGGTCCAGCCAAACGCCATGCAGTAACCAAAATTACCGTAAATACAACAGGCCAAGGCGTACCGACGAATATCGTTTCCAAGCCATCGAGTATCCACCTGATCACCACAACAACAGTATCAAAAACATCCCCAAATTCATTAGACAACCAGTCAAAGCCCTCTTCCATCCATCGGGATATGGGTGAAAAATATTGTTTCTTTTCAATCGGGAAATCCAATACCCAAGGTTTTAACCACTCGGCAACCCTACCAATGGTAAATCGATAAATAGTTAGTGGCACAATCGCAAGCCACAACACTACACCGAATGCCACCCACTTCCAATTGAAGCCAAAAGCTACTCGAGAATCAGCGCGCCACTCCAAGTATTGTTTTTCATATCGCAGGTTCGCATAAAACCCCTGCACAATCCTTAAAACGACCAACAAAACCAAGCCAATCACTAAATAAAAAGTAGCATCCGCAGCTGCTGCAGTTGCTTCCTCAAACAGTCTTTCTACTACTTTTTTTAAATTGTCCGCTCGGGTAGTGATACTCTGCGCACCAACAAGGTCATTCGCTAATCTCGCGGTCTCCGCTTTTTCATAAAGCCCTTCGTACTTTCCCGTTAGTCGTTGAGCTCTCTCTAACTTATCCGCACCCAACTCTCCCCATAGTCCCTTGCCTATTTGAACAAAGGCAAGTATTTCCAATACCATAAATGTCCAAAAGTAACCCCAAATACCTCGACCAGCGGCCCAAAATGGCCCCGCCAATGCAGCCATTTTATTCCACGACCAAGGAAATTGGGTGGCGGCTTGGATGTGGCTAAATTCTTTGTTGTAATATTCCTTATTCTCAACCACAAAGTCGCCAACGGAGGCACCGAGTTTATTGGGTTCAGCTGAAAAACCAGTTTCTTGCATTAGTTATCTCCCCCTTTGATGCCCTTAAGCAATGCGGTTTTACTCACAACCCCTACGTCCTTTCCATCATCGGTAATCACGACAGGCTGGTCGGTTGTAGTCGAAATATCAATTAGCCCACTGAGATCTGTGTCATGAGGCACTCGAGGAGCGACAGATAAGTCATCTCCATGTTGCCATTGGTAGTCGACCATTCTCTCCATGACAGAATGCGCAAAAACCAACTTTAGTGTTGAGATACCTTCAACAAAATCCCTCACATAATCATCTATTGGATTTGTGACGATTTCCTCAGGGGTGCCGATCTGTACAATAGCACCATCCTTCATGATGGCGATTCGATTACCGATTCGAATCGCCTCATCCAAGTCATGGGTAATAAAAACAGTGGTTTTATTCAAATCAGCGGACAGTGCCATAAACTGCTCCTGAAGTTGGCGGCGAATAAGGGGATCAAGCGCTGAAAACGGCTCATCCATCAATAGAACTTCAGGATCCGATGCTAATGCCCTCGCTAATCCGACTCTCTGCTGCATCCCCCCTGATAGCTCATTGGGATAGCGATCTTCATATCCATCTAAGTTCACAAGATCAAGACAGCGTTGCGACACTTCCCATCGAGTTGATTTAGGTTCACCTTGAACCTGCAATGGAAATGCCACATTATCTCGAACTGTTCTGTGTGGAAACAATGCCATGTGTTGAAAGACCATCCCAATATGGGCGGCACGAAGAACTCGCAGGTCATTCTGATTGAGCCCGAGTACATCCCGTCCCAGAACCGTAATCTTCCCTGCTGTGGGCTCGATTAACCGGTTGAGATGCCGGACCATGGTAGATTTACCTGAGCCAGATAGGCCCATGACACAAAAGATTTCACCTCTGGGCACTGAAAATGAGCAATCGGCAATACCAACGACACAACCGAATTTTTCTAGTACTTGAGGCTTGGTTAACTTATCTTCTTTAACCGCCTTCATTGCCTGTTCGGCCTTATCTCCGAATATTTTCCAGACACCTTCGAGTTCTATGACTGTTTCACTCAAGCGTATAATCCTCAAAAAGATGATGCTAGCGATTCCACTAGCCAATTTGATATTTCAACATGGCATAGCCATGTCTACCACCAAATGTATTCAACGACAATCATTACCTATGTTGGGAACTTAGATCAGGCGCTCCCTCAAAATGATGAGATCCATTGTTATTTGTTATTCATACACGAAACGAGCGGTGGCTACACCGCTCGTTTTGTTGCTGCTCATACCTTTTCATTCAAAAAAGCGAATAAAATGGAAATCCATCAATACAGATTTTCATTCCTTAAAGCTGCTAAAAGTATTGGTACTAGCTACTGATACTAACCTATTGTAGCCAAGAGCTTACCAAATCAGCATTTTCCTCAACCCACTGTTTCGCGAACTCTGCCTTATCAACTTTATCCACCACAACGGCATAAGTCATTCCAGAAACAAGGTCCGTGTCCATACTAACGTTTGATAACATTGCTGCAACAGCAGGATGGCTATCATTCAGTGAACTTGCATAGTGCACATGCAGGTAAGCCAAATCCCAAGCAACCGATGCTTCAGACTTCTCCAGCCAATCAGGGTCATCAGTAGGCTGAATGACATTCCATTTAGCAGCGTCATATGCTGGTTCTTCAAGAATCACAAGGTCATGTAAAGCGAAAAGGTGATGTGGGGTATAACAAAAGAAAACAATGTTCTCACCTTGAGCAACCGCGCTATCTACTTCAGCCATTGCGAGGGTTTCGTCCATTTCTTTCAGTGACATGGTTTCATTGTAGCCATAGCTTTTGGCGCGAATTTTTTCAATATTGGTTGATGCCCAACCTGAGGCACCGATCCACACTTCCCCCATACCATCGCCATCAGAGTCGAAATGCTTGGCGACATCTGGATCACTCAGATCGGATATTGCCTTGACCCCAGTCCTTTCTGCTGTTCCCTTAGTCACACACATACCTTGAAACGCTGGAACACCATTCGGGCTCATCGAAACTGTTCCTTTCTCAGTAACAAAGGTATTGTGTAGATTAGACTGGTTCGGCAACCAAACTTCGGGGTGAATATGCATGCTACCCGCGTCCATCGCTTCAAATACGACTGGGTTTGTACCGCTTTGCAATTCAACCTCCAAACCAAAATTGTCTTCAATCACCACCTTTAGAATATCAGCAGTTGCCGCGACTGACGGCCAGTTTGGAACACCGATAACCACATCTGCTGCTTGGGCCGCTGCACCAAACGTCATTGCTCCGACTAGCAACGGGGCCGCTATTTTTTTAGTTATTGTTTTCATCTTCATACCTCTAGTTATTTTTTTCCAGAACGGATTCGTATAAAACACACTCCATCAGATTTTCTTTGCTGTGAACAACCTACAAACCTCAAGGGTATTAAGATACGGCCGTTTAGAACGATATTTCGGCGTTGAGTTCAGTCTAGGTTACACAGAAAAGTGATGTTGTGAGTGGAAGTGTAGTATTAATACCCATGGGATAGCAAGTTTGTAGCTAAGAGCGAAAATAGACCGTGATTGAGCTAACACTAAGAAGCATTAGATGTATTTCTTTTTTGGCCGTGCGCCAAATCGAAAAGCACATCGAAAAAATGCTCAGGAGACACCTCATTTTCGGTCAATCATAGATTTACACATTAACGTTGATTTCTTCACCTGTTTATCCTTATAGTGCCGTACCAGACACTACTCCTCAAATAATACCGGAGTTCATGGGAGCAACATCGTTCAAGAAAACAGAAAACAACTCACCGGGGATCAGCATGAATACACACAATGATCGCGCTTCATACTGGGGCATCGATAATGACTATGGTGTGCTCAACGATGTATTGTTGGGAAAACCAGACTACTTTAAGTGGGTTGAGGCTGGCCCTTTGATTGGCCGCACGCTGAAAAACATGCATAAAACTGGGGTTAAATTCGACTTTGATTTGGCTCAACGCCAACATAAAGCAATGGTCGAAATTTACGAAAACGCGGGAGTTAAATGTCATTACTTGGATTCCGACCCAATATTACACCGAAACTTTTTTGCTCGAGATTCCAGCGCCATGACACCTTGGGGAGCACTTATCTGTCACATGCAGCTAAAGTGCCGTCGAGCAGACTACCACACGGCAATTAAATTCTACCAGGATAACGATATTCCTATTTGGCAGTACGCCACGGCGGGGCATTTTGAGGGCGGAGATTTCGTGATTCTTGAACCTGGTACAGTGCTGATTGGATACTGCGGAGAACGATCAGAACAGGAAGGATCAGAACAGGTTGCTGAGTTTGTTCGCAAAGAAGGGTGGGATGTGGAAGTAGCACCAATTCCTGCACTGTTTGTTCACATGGACGGTCTCGTTGTTCCACTGGACAAGAAATTGCTTGTCACCTGTCTGGATGCATTGGAAGGCTGGGTAGTTGATTGGCTAAAGAAAAAAGGCTTTTCCTTCGTTGATGTTGAGTTCAATGAAGCAAAAGATCTTGGGGTAAACCTAGTTTCACTTGGAAATAAACGTGTTCTTTCCATGTCTGGAAGTTCTAAGTTAAATGAAAAGCTCCGTGTGCTGGGTTACGAAGTTCACGCTCCGGACATGTCAATGTTCACTTTAGGCGGTGGCGGTGTGCACTGCCTATGCCAAGCACTAAGGCGTGCGCCAGTTTAGCAGCGAACACAGGGGCGAAATAAAAGCAAAAGCGAACACAGTAAGGCAGACAATACGCCGGGCTGGTTGCCCTCGGATCTTCATCGGTGAGCGACGACCCAAATTATTCAGAAAATTAGATCATGACTACATCAAAACAAAAAGTAAGAATTAATGGCCAAAGACTTTGGGATAGCATCATGGCCATAGCTCAAGTTGGCCCAGGTGATGAAGGAGGTTCAAGACGCCTTGCCTTGACCGATGAAGATAAAGACGGGCGCGATCTCTTCGTGCAATGGTGTAAACAGGCCGGTTGCAGTATCACCATTGATGACCTAGGCAATATTTTTGCGCGCCGCCCAGGAGAGGACAACAGCCTTCCTCCAATAGTATCAGGCAGCCATTTAGACACCCAGCCTCATGGCGGAAAATTTGATGGCATCTATGGAGTATTGGCTGCATTAGAGGTCATTCGTACGCTCAATGATAACAAAATCACGACCCAGGCCCCCATGGAAATTGTCATGTGGACCAATGAAGAAGGTTCCCGATTCGCCCCCGCAATGATCGCCTCTGGTGTATTCGCAGGGCTATTTTCAAAGGAATTTGCCTATTCAAGGGAAGATAGCGATGGACTAACATTGGTTGATGAGCTGAAACGTATTGGTTATCTTGGAGAGCAGGTCTGCGGCGATCACCCAATCGGTGCCTTGTTTGAGGCGCATATTGAGCAAGGCCCTATTCTGGAAGCCAATAAACATCAAATCGGCGTTGTGATTGGAGGACAAGGGCAACGGTGGTTTGACGTAACCTTGAAAGGACAAGACTCTCATGCAGGCTCCACTCCGATGGTCGGCCGCCGAGACGCTCTGGTCGCCGCCTCAGAGTTGATACAGGCAATTCAACGCATCGCATACGACCAAGCGCCACATGGTGTCGCCACGGTGGGAGAAATCTCTGTCAGCCCTAACTCCCGAAACACCATACCCGGCGAGGTTTTTTTGAGCGTCGATATTCGCAACCCAAGTGACGGTGTGCTCTCAGAGATGCATGACGCGCTCGAAACGGTAATAGCACATATTCGTGAAACTCACAGGGTCTCCGTCGATTGCAAAGAAATCTGGCATTGCCCTCCTGTGATCTTTGACCAAAAATGTGTTTCAGCCGTCAGAAATGCGGCAGTCACCGCGAATTATTCCCACCAGGACATTGTGTCCGGGGCAGGACACGATGCCTGTCAAGTTTGCCGAGTTGTACCCACAGCGATGATCTTTGTTCCCTGTGAAGAGGGGTTGAGCCATAACGAGCAGGAAAACGCTGAACCTGCTGATCTTGAAGCCGGTTGTAATGTTCTACTTCACGCTATGCTTGAAATGGCAGGCTAGACCACTTATCTTTTATCGTGGCTCTTCTTGAAACCGGCTTTCTTCTCAGATCATCATTCCTCTTCGATACAAGCACCTCGAGTATTAGCGACTTATGTGTAAAACGCTCAAAGCTGGCACTGCTTCCCCTACAATACTGATAGAAAACCGACGAACTCGGGTTACGGAATGGAGATTCCCAAAAAGGGGGGACAACACCGGCTGGCATCGTCATGAGTATGACTACGTTGTTGTGCCCTTTCAATGGAGTTCTGGAAATCAAAGACAATAATGGAAATATTAGTCTAGCGCCGATGAAAAACGGCGTTCCCTATTTCCGTGAATCCGGAACTGAACACGACGTGATTAATGGCAATGATTTTGAATGCGCTTTTGTCGAAACAGAATTTCTAATCTAACGTATTTTCAGCAAACCTCTATCACCGAATCTACCTAGTTAAAAATCCGTTTGGGCTTAATCGTTGGTCTTTGACCAGCTGGCCTTTTGTCTAATTTTCCTTTTATCTTATGATACTTGGCTAAAAGAAGGTAGTGTAATCTGAGGTCTGTAATTTAGCTTTCTATTGCAGCTTCGCTATTGGCTTTGGCTTCGTTCGCTACGCTCACTTCGCCTAAGCCAAACGAACATCGCTAAAGAAATAAATTACAGACCT
>WLWV01000164.1 GCA_012103395.1 Gammaproteobacteria bacterium | reverse complement strand
TGGCTCAACATTCAATACTAAAGCCTGAAAAACCGGCTTTGGCTTCGCTCTCTACGTTCACTCCGCCAAAGCCAATAGCGAAGCTGCAATAGAAAGCTAAATTACAGACCTCAGATTACACTACCATATCACTAGCTTGTCAGGATGGGATAGATGGAAAGCGTGGTCAAAGTGGCTGTTAAAGTAAGGGGACTGTCCAGCGTATTCGAGTTCAGGTTTCCAGCCCTGTTTTGCGAGGGCATTGAGAGCGGCTGTCATGCTGCGTTCTGGCACTAGTAAATCGATATCACTCATGGGTCGGCAGCCGAGGTCCTGATAATAGGTTGGTGCGAGTGCGGCTCCTTTGAGAGCCAGCGTGGGTATGCTGGTTTGTTCGAGGTAGTCAGATAACTGACTCAGTTCATGCATGTAAAGACGGTTACGCATTAACGATGCAAAACGAATTTTCTTAATCGCCCTAGCCATGCTTTTCGGCAGATGAGCGGCAATGTTGGCGTGTAGTTGAGGTAATACCTGTCTTTGGATGGGATCATCTATATCGAGTTGATGCTGTATCCTGCGAAAACTGTCAATGGCGGAGTGAGTATCCAAAAGTGAGGCACGCAGCAATGAAGATGGCATGTGTTTCTGCCATCGGTCCAGCCCTTTCTCAAGGCGTTTGTTCATTGGAAAAACGGTTGCTGGTGGGTTGTTGATGGCTGGGTTTGACAAGGTGTTCTACAGTGATACGTAATGGCAAGAACAATATAGCAGGACAGCGTATATAAATGTAAGTTTAATCGGAACGAGCCCACGAAAGTGTCTAGTAGTAGCGGATATGAATTTAGCGGGTGTGGGAAAACCTGAAACACACTACCTAATCAAGCCCCCCCCTGATAGTAGTCACCCATGTAGATCCTTTTCGGGGCCTCGCAAACGAGCGGTAGTGAATTTTATTGGGTATTGTATTACCGAAGCTCAGTCGGAAAATTGGAAAAAGTCAAAACAGCTAGGGCCAACTCTTCGGTAGAGGCATTTGGAGTTCCTTGAGTACATTTATCAGTCGGTCAGGGTAGTCGGTGATAATGCTGTCGACGCCGAGTGCAATTAAATCGATCATTTGCTGGGGTTCATTTACCGTCCACACAGACACCCTCAAACCAATTGCGTGGGCCTGAGCGAGTGATTCAGCGGTGACTTCTTTGTAATAGGACGACCAAACATCACCGCCGGCGGCTTTTATCATTTGCGGCAGACTCCCGGCGTGTTCGTTGACATCCAAACCGGCCGTCCAAGGCGATGCACCTTCTTGATTCCGACCCACGGTATCCATCCAGTTTTGCTCAACCGAAAGAAAAGAGGTTTCCATCTCTTGCTCCAGTTGGTGAACTTCTTTCAGCACTTGCCAGTTAAAGGACTGAATGATAGCGCGGTCAAGAAAGTCTTCAGCTCTCAATACGGCTAATACCGCGCTCGCAGCTCGGTGAGGTGAAGGTGAAGGATCGCTGGGACTGAGCTTGATCTCGATATTTAATCGAACCGAATTCGGTCCAGACCTTTTGAGTAAATCTATCACTTCCACCAGTGTTGGAATTCGCACTCCTTCAACGGCAGATTGATGAGGAAAGCGCTTGGCGTATCGACTCTCTGGGTTGATACCGCCGACGTCGTATTTCTTTAGTTCGGCTAAAGACAGCGTCTGTATTGCAGGCCCTTGTTCATGTAGCCATTGCCCGTCTTGGTTCCGGGTTGTTTCAGGAGCAAGGTGAGGATTATGGGTTACTACAACCACGCCGTCGCGAGTCATGACCACATCCAACTCAAGGGTATCTACCCCTATTGATAACGCTCGAGCAAAAGCAGGTAGCGTATTTTCTGGCAATAAACCCCTAGCCCCTCGGTGCCCCTGGGCGTCAAAAGCAAACACGGCGGCAGACTTGGCAGTTGAAAGTAGTATCAGCAGAATAAACCCTAACCAGTTGATGCGCATTGTCGGTCTCCCAAAAGTGGTTCATAGTCTCTGCCCGGTTGTTTTATCAAAAAGATGAACATTCTGCGGTGAAATCGACAGTGGAATCACCTCGTTACGAGAAAAGGATTGGACACCTTTTAGACGCACAGTTAATTCCAGAGCGTCCTGTGAAAATGCCCCGTGCACTAAGGTATCTGCACCGAGGTGTTCGACTACTTGTACATTAAGTGATGTGTGGGGTTGGGATGGGTCGGCTATCTCCAAGTGTTCTGGTCGTAGCCCCACTGTGACTGTTTTTCCTTCGTGGTCAGAGTAATCTCCAGAAAGTCCTAAGCTAGCGTCCGCCGCAAAGTTCACGCTCTGCCCACGCTCGCCCATCGTGGCGTCTAGGAAGTTCATAGAAGGTGAACCAATGAACCCTGCCACAAACTGAGTGGCAGGGTTTTCATACAGATCGATCGGTGTGCCAAGCTGCTCAACATGTCCGTTGTTTAGCACCATCAACCGATGCCCCAGCGTCATTGCTTCGACTTGATCGTGGGTCACATACACACTGGTAATACCGAGTCTTTCTTGTAATCTTTTTATCTCAAGACGCATCTGAACTCGCAGTTTTGCATCGAGATTAGACAAGGGTTCATCAAACAAGAACACGCTCGGCTCCCTAACAATTGCGCGTCCCATTGCCACACGCTGGCGTTGTCCACCGCTAAGTTGGCGTGGAGCTCGACGCAAATAGTCTCCAATCTCCAGTATCTCGGCAACCTGTTTTACCCTTCGGTCAATCTCCTGTTTGCCCACGCCTCGGATTTTTAGGGAGTAGGCCATATTCTTATATACCGTCATGTGGGGGTATAAGGCGTAGTTCTGGAACACCATCGCGATGTCACGATCAGCCGGCTCCAGTTTGTTGACGACTTGCCCCCCAATGGCAATATCACCTTGGGTAATGCGCTCCAGACCCGCAATCATGCGAAGCAGCGTCGATTTGCCGCATCCACTTGGGCCAACGATAACAACAAACTCACCATCGGCGATGTGCCAGTCAATACCGTGGATGACATCTGTTGCGCCATAAGACTTTTTGACATTACTTAATTCGATGTCTGCCATTGCTATTTCTCAGTTTCGGTCAAACCTTTTACAAACAAACTTTGCATTAATACAACCACCAACACAGGGGGCAACATCGCAAGGAGCGATGTCATCATGATTAAATGCCAGTCTGGAGATTGTTCGGCGGCATCTAACATTTGCTTGATGCCCATTACAACGGTGTACATGCTTTGGTCCGTTGTGATTAATAGGGGCCACAGATACTGATTCCACCCATAAATGAAAAGGATCACGAACAAAGCCGCTATGTTGGTGCGAGAAAGTGGAATCAAGATGTCTCTAAAAAACCTTAACGGTCCTGCGCCGTCTATTCTGGCAGCTTCCAGCAGCTCATCGGGAATAGTGAGAAACACTTGTCTGAACATGAAGGTTGCGGTTGCAGAAGCGATAAGCGGAATACTTAAACCCCAATAGGAGTTCAACATCCCAAGATTAGCCACCACTTCAAAGGTGGGTAAAATTCGAACCTCCACAGGTAACATTAAGGTGATAAAGATCATCCAGAAGAAGGCCATGCGAAACGGAAATCTAAAATAAACGATGGCGAATGCAGATAACAGCGAAATAGCGATTTTGCCAACGGCAATCATCATCGCCATGATGAGACTGTTTAGCAGCATAAAACCCACCGGGGGCGCGCTGGCGCCTTTCATCCCTCGGGTCAATGTCTCTTTCAGGTTTTCAAAAAACTGATCCCCTGGTAGTAAAGGCAATGGGATTTGCACCATGCGCACAGCGTCATGGGTGGCCGCGACGAACGTAATCCAAATCGGGAAAGCAATAATGAGAATGCCGAAAATCAGAAACAGGTGAGATAAAAATGTGATGATAGGGCGATTTTCAATCATGTGTATTCAACCTTTCGTTCGACGTAACGAAATTGCACCACGGTTAGTACGATGACGATCAACATCAAAATAACCGACTGAGCCGCTGATCCGCCCAGGTCCAGCCCAATGAAGCCATCATTAAACACCTTGTATACCAGTATCTCTGTGGCCTTAGCTGGTCCTCCTTGAGTGACCGTGTGAACAATTCCAAAGGTCTCAAAAAAGGCATACACCACGTTGAGAACAAGCAGAAAAAAAGTGGTTGGTGAGATCAATGGAAACACGATGGTAATAAATCGTCGCACTGGCCCCGCGCCGTCGATAGCGGCGGCCTCGATGAGGGATTTTGGGATAGCCTGCATACCCGCGAGGAAAAATAGAAAGTTGTAAGCCACTTGTTTCCACGCCGAGGCGAAAATCACTAACAACATCGCCTCGTTCCCATTCAACTTATGGTTCCACTCATAGCCGAAACTACCCAGCATGTAAGTGAAGATACCGAGGGTGGGGTCGAGCATGAAAACCCATAATGCCCCAGCCAGAACGGGCGCTACTGCATAGGGCCAAATGAGTAAAGTTCGGTAAGTAGTCGCCCCCTTAATCACGCGATCCGCCATCGCGGCGAGCGTGAGTGCAAACCCCATAGACAGCGCTGCAACAGAAAAAGAAAAGATGATTGTGCGTTTGAAAGCACCAAAATAGTGTTCGTCTGTGAAGAGCTCCTTGAAGTTTTCAAACCAAACAAATTCGGTGCTTAATCCAAAGGCATCCTGTATCAATAAGGATTGGTATAAGGCCTGACTCGCTGGCCAAATAAAAAATATAAGGGTAATAATGATTTGCGGCGCTACAAGTAAATACGGTAACGCCGATGGACCGAAGTGGACTCGCTTAAGCATGTTAACCTGTCTGAGGCTGGTCTGATTCCCGCTCTGGAAATCAGACCAGAGCGGAAAATCATATCAGGTCAATGACCCGTTTATCTAAAGGTGACTTAGTTATTTGCCTTTTCAAACTTTCGAAGCAAGGCATTTCCTCGTTCAGCTGCATCGTCCATTGCATCAGACGCAGTTTTTGAGCCATTCCAAATGGCCTCCATTTCTTCGTTGATAACGTCGCGAATCTGAACAAAGTTACCAAATCTCAAACCACGAGAATTAGGTGTTGGGGTATTGAGACTCAATTGCTTTATCGCGGTGTCGGTGCCTGGATTCGAGTCATAAAAGCCTTGCTCCTTACTCAACTCATAGGCAGGGGTAGTGATTGGTACGTAACCCGTTTCCTGATGCCACCAAGCTTGAACCTCTGCGGAAGATAGATAGGTCATGAACTGCGCAACGCCTTTGTATTCGTCTTGTTCATGCCCTTTAAGCACCCATAAGGTGGCGCCACCAATGACAGAGTTTTGCGCTTTATCAGTGACTGCTGTGTCCAAAGGCAACATACTTTGCCCAAATTCGAATTTCGCCTGTTTTTTTATGCTGCCGTAATAAGCAGAAGAGTTCATCCACATCGCACATTCACCATTGGTGAACATAGAAAGACTGTCGCCTCTGCGGCCGCCATACTTGAAAAGGCCGTCTTTAGACCAATCAGCCACGTTTGCAAGAAGGGTTTTAACCGCATCATTATTAAACACAAATTCGGTTCCAAGACCGGTAAACCCGTTCTCCATTGTACCGATAGCGGTGTCGTGCCAAGCGCTGTAGTTTTCCATCATAACCCAAGATTGCCAACCGAATGAGAAACCACATTTATAACCTGCGGCAACTAATTTTTCGGAAGCAGTTTTCATGTCGTCCCAAGTAGTCGGAGCGCTATCGATACCTGCTGTGTTAAACGCATCTTTGTTATACCAAAGAACGGGGGTCGAACTGTTAAATGGCATCGACAAAAGCTCACCATCAGATGTTTGGTAGTAACTGATAACCGCAGGCAAGTAGGTCGATTTATCAAACGCCTCGCCACTGTCTGTCATCACCTGCTCGACGGGATAAACCGCTCCCTCCGCAGCCATCATCGTGGCGGTACCCACTTCAAATACCTGAACGATATGCGGCTGCTGCTTAGCACGGAACGCTGCAATGGCAGCGGTCATGGTTTCGGTGTAGTTTCCTTTATAGACAGGTACAACCTCGAAGTCAGATTGTGTGGCATTGAAATCCTCGGCTATTTTGGAAACACGTTCTCCATTGACGCCGCCCATGGCGTGCCACCATTGAACCTCAGTAGCAGCAAAAGTGGACGCGGACGCGCCACCTAAAGCAAAAGCTACAGCGGTAGCCAAAGTCAGTTTACGAAAATTCATAACTAATGTCCTCACAATTTGGTTTAATTCTTAAGTTCTCACTAAAACGCCACAAACTCCCTACACAAACCCTGAAAAATCAACGCCTCTCCAAACTCACCCACCTCACCCGAATCCGTATATTGAATCCGGAGAAACAAAATCGAGCCTTTTTCCGGGAACAGAAAATCCCTTTCATTTTCATGGACTCGAATGATGAGTAATAACAGTTTTACACTGTTGTTCGTATAAATCAAGATCAATTTCCAGGTGACAACTATAATGTAATGTTATAGTTTGGCGCCCTTAATCATGGAGTAGATCACCTTGGTGTTACCTTTACGTCAACTCGAAGCCTTTCATGCAGTGGTCATCAATGGCAGTATGACCGAAGCCGCAAAATCATTGCGCATTTCACAACCCGCAGTCAGTCGATTGGTCTCTACCCTTGAGGAAACCGTTGGTTTTCGATTGTTTAAGCGGATGTCGGGTGGTTTACGGCCCACTCCAGAAGCGAGTTACCTGTTTGATGAGGTTGAAAAGGCACTCGCCCATCTCAACCACATCACCCGTTTAGCCGAAGATTTACAAGACCTAAAAATGGGGCATCTGCGGGTGGCGTGTTTGCCGGGCTTTGCTACTTCGTTGTTGCCGCGAGTTCTAGCTCAGTTTCTAAAAAGTCGACCAGGTTTAACCCTGACCCTGGAGCCACGAGCACCAAACAGAATTGAGGAATGGGTTGCCGCACGCCAATTTGACGTTGGATTGTCAGAAGGTTTTCAGGAGAACCCCGCAGTTGTGTCTGAGCCAATTCTGATTCGAACAGTGTGCGTGGTTCCCAAAAAACATAAGCTTTCCAAAAAGAAATCACTCACCGCCGCTGACCTTAGAGATGTGCCCATGATTGTAACCAACCGCGAACACAAGATTTTTTTGGCGCTCAAAGAGCAGTTCAGACAGGCTGGGGTTCCGTTACAGATATCCGCAGAAACCCGCCAATTTGCACCGGCCTGTATTATGGCTTCCGAGGGCCTTGGGGTATCGGTGGTCAGTGAGATTGATGCGAGGGAATATGAAAACGAACACTTAGTCGTCATTCCTTTTTATCCTATCATTCCATTCGAGATCAACGTACTTTTCCCAGCGTACATGCCGCGTTCCATTGTCACACTGGAGTTTGTCGAAGCGTTCAAACAGAGCATAAACTCCTTCAGAATCGACACAGGCTAAGTTTTATTGGATTGCCAATTATATTTATAAAGAGCTTCTGAACAAGTCATGACCGATCAATTGGAGTCCAAAATCGGCGATCTCATCGTTACCCCTAAAAGCAGAGGCGGGCTTCGCAATAGCCCTGTCCCTGTTAGATATACGGGGCGTGGGTCTTGTGCCTCGATCTCACCGATAGTGGCTCTCAACTTAATTCACCCAGACTTATGCAAGAGGCTCCCTAATTCTAATTTTCCTAGTTTGCCGGTAGAAAGTAATAGGAGTCTGCTTCCGGTTTTTTTACTCATTGCTTCCCCTGAAAACTATCAAAGCCATTTGATTTCAGCACAGGAAAATCATCAGTACAGCCCGATACTTCCTGATCGAAAGTCACTAAGCGTCCTCGTGCCTTCGATGACTTTTGGGCTTCAATAAAATGTCCATAGCATTTCGAATGACAGAAAAACAGCGTACCTCGCTGCTTGGATATTCGCTTCGCTGAACCGTTATTCATCGTCACCTGGGTGTTTTTCAATGTTCCCGTCATGATATGACATGAATCGTCTTCTGTATAAATATCAACAGTAAACTCCAAAGGAATGATTGTGCAACCCTACGTCTGTAACTTTGATTTAGGTTGAGTCATTATCGTCGTTCCACACGATATATCGCTTGTCGGCATTGCTCCATTCATCGTCAATCTCGACGAGGATGGCACTGACAA
>WLWV01000163.1 GCA_012103395.1 Gammaproteobacteria bacterium | reverse complement strand
TGGCTCAACATTCAACACCTAATCCAGAAAAACCGGCTTTGGCTTCGTTCGCTACGCTCACTTCGCCTAAGCCAAACGAACATCGCTAAAGAAATAAATTACAGACCTCAGGGTACACTACCATAATATAGATACCAGCACTAATGATCAACGCAATGCCAGCGAACATAACAAGAGTTGGAAACTCATCCCAGATAAGGTATCCGTAGATTACTGAAACCAAGATACCTGTAAACGAAAAAGGGGCGATGAAAGACAATTCCCCCTGACGCAACGCCAATATTTGGCAGAGAAACCCAAACCCAAGTAATAACGCACTCAACCCTAACCAACCTATTTCTATCAGCTCAACAGGCCGCCAGTCAAAAATAGCCATAACCCCACCAACCAATGTAACCAAGATCAGAGATGCATAAGTCACATGTAGTGAATGAAGATTCACATCTATTCGCTTTGTTGTGATATCTCGCAAACAAACGAATATTGCAGCAAGCAACGGTAAAAACATGGCGTTAGAAAATTCACCGGAAAAAGGATTTGTCACCAAAACAACACCCAAAAAGCCCACTAAAACTGAGATCCACCGAATAAAGGATACTCGCTCTTTAAGCATCACCGCTGCGGCAATAGTTAGAAATATTGGCGCAGTCCATGCCAGTGTTGATACCGTTGCAATTGGCAACACGGACAATCCAGAAATAAAACACACTGTCGCTGCACATTCAAAACCAGCTCTCAAACCATTCCAACCCGTGATATATACACGAGGGTTGAGCGATTTTCCTGATGCTTTAATTAGAACAGCAAAAATCAACATCGCTAAAGACCCACGAATAAATAGCAACTGCCCAACACCCAGGTCCTCGCTCCTTAACTTCATAATCGCATCGTTGGACGAAATTAGCACCATTCCCAAAACAACCAAAAATGCAGCTCTTACGTTATTATTCATCAAAAAAGCTTAATGTTATCAGGGATAAATGGAAAGCTCTCTAATCCACATGAGGATAGGTAAGCAATAACAGTTTGCAGGGGATAGAGAAGTAACCTCTGAACAAATCGCCCGACATCGGGGATTTTAAAAAAGCATGGTGCGTTCTGAGGTACCGAGATCAAACAAGATTACATTTCACAAGTAGCAGCAAACCCGGCACTAAAAAGAGCCATCAATACAGCTATATTCTTCGGCCCCTGTCGGAAACACCCCATTACCCCCCACACCAGATTGACAGATCTCGGCTAGGCTCGCGCCGGTTAAATCAGCCAAGTCCCGAGGAGATAGCTCTAACTCTAACCCTCTTCGCCCCGCACTGACGAAGATCGTTGAGTAAGACATGGCTGAAAGATGCAGCACGGTTACTAGCGGTTTTTTCTGCCCCAATGGACTGACATGTAGAAGTTTAGACCAAATCTGACACCCCCTAATACATAACCGGTGGACTTTTCAACTTCTAATGGTTGAGCCATGGACACTTTCTTTACGCCAATGGACTTCGCCAATAACTTGGTACTCAGCATTTCGCCCACGGGAACGATGGCCACGACGAGCCCACTGTTATCAAACCCGCCATTCTCAATCTGGAGTACCAGTGTTTTAAAAACCTGATTCTTGTCCTGCCCAAGTTTCTGAACTGCGTCTAATCCATATGAATCAGCATCCGAGTCATGCGCATATTGGTGGACTTGGTACTCCAATTGCTTTCGCTCAACAAGATTGATTGCGGGAGTCATAGTGAATGAGTCTTAATATTTATTTCTAGGGTGATTCAACCACAGGAAAAAGAACAATGTCCCCAAACAAGCTTAGACCAAAGATGCTTTCAATTCCCGCCTTCGAGCATGCAATACGGGTTCAGTGTAACCATTCGCTACTGCCCTCCCCTGAAAGACTAAATCAAGTGCTGCTTGATAAGCAATACTATTTTCCAGATCATCTCCCATTCTTCGATAATTCGGATCTCTGGAATTTTGTCTATCTACCACACCAGCCATCTTCTTAAACACTAGCCTCACCTGCTCTTTTGAACAAATACCATGACGTAACCAATTGGCAATATGCTGACTGGAGATTCTTAATGTCGCACGATCTTCCATGAGCTCAAGATCCGTGATATCCGGCACCTTCGAACAACCAATACCTTGGTCGATCCAACGAACCACGTACCCTAAGATACTTTGTGCATTGTTCTCGAGCTCTTTGAGTAGATCACCGTCGCTAATAGTGCGATTGTTAAGCAGAGGAATAGAAAGAATGTCATCCAAATCGGCTCTAAGACAGGTCTTGAGCGCTTCCTGACGACTAAAAACATCCACATAATGATAATGCAGCGCATGCAGCGTAGCTGCAATAGGTGAAGGAACCCATGCGGTGTTAGCGCCGGCCCTGGGATGTGCAATCTTCTGTTCCATCATAGCTGCCATATTGTCAGGAGCGGCCCACATCCCTTTGCCTATTTGGCCGTGTCCTGGCATTCCAAGACCTAACCCAATATCCACATTCCAGTCTTCATAAGCCAGCAACCATGAGCTAGTTTTCATGTCATTCTTCGGGGCCACAGCCCCCGCTTCCATAGAAGTGTGTATTTCATCTCCCGTTCGATCCAAGAACCCGGTATTGATAAACACCACTCGCTCTTGTGCGACCCGAATGCATTCCTTTAGATTAACTGTGGTGCGTCTTTCTTCATCCATGATGCCAATTTTCAGGGTATTTCTTTTCAGGCCAAGAGCGACTTCCACACTTTCAAACAACTCAACCGACGCCGCTACTTCCTCCGGGCCATGCATTTTGGGTTTAACAATATAGACACTTTCTTTTCGGCTGTTACTGTATTTTCCGTTCCCTTGTAGATCGTGAATCGCTGCCAATACGGTCACCATGGCATCAAGGAATGTTTCCGGAATTTCCTCTCCATTGTGGGTCACCGCATCAGTATACATGTGCATTCCCACATTTCTCACAAACATCAAACTGCGCCCATGAAGCGTAATATCTTTTCCGTCAGGGCTGGTATAAGTCAAATCCGGGTTCAGCGCTCGATCCACCATCTTGCCGCCTTTTTTCACCTCAGCAGTCAAATCACCTTTCATCAAGCCAGCCCAGTTACGGTAGACACGAACCTTATCTTCAGCATCTACCGCCGCGACAGAATCCTCGCAATCCATAATAGTAGTAATCGCCGATTCAATCTGAATATCATATATGTTCGCCAAGTCTCCCTGCCCAATAAAAAACCCTTCCCCGATCAGAATTTGAATGTGCAAATTATTGTGTTTAAGCAACAAATGCGTGGGAGAGACCGGATCGCCTCGATAGCCCACAAAACACTCTCGCCAGCCGAGCTCCGTCTCACTTCCATCCCCCATCACAACAATAAGCTTTCCAGACTTAACCTTGTATTTAACCGCATAGGCGTGGCTTCCTACCGCCAGCGGCACCGCAGCATCAAGGAATTCACGGGCATATTTAATCACCTGAACACCGCGAACAGAATTGTATCGAGCTGTTTTCTTACACCCTTGAACTTCGAGAATCAAATCGGTGCCGTATAATGCATCGTAGAGACTGTTCCAACGAGCATTCGCAGCATTCAGCGCATAACGCGCATTATCAACAGGGACAACCAGTTGCGGACCCGCTATTTCGGCAATTTCTGCATCAACATTTTCAGTTGTGATTTGAAACGCCTCACCTTCAGGTAACAGATAGCCAATTTCTCTAAGAAACTGTTTATATTTTTTAAAGTCAGTCGAACCCTGATTATCCCGATGCCATTGGTCAACTTGTGTTTGAATATCGTTACGCTTCATCAACAGCGCCGAGTTTTTGGGTCCCAAGGTAGAAATAATGCCTTCCAGTGACCGCCAGAAATTCTCCACTCCAACACTTGTTCCCGGTTCAATTTCCCGCTCAACCAACTCATACAACGCCTTATCTATACTCAGGTTACCTACATCTATTCTGTTTATCATGCTTAACGCTTTCATAAAGTCTGAAGGAAGATTTTTGGTCACAAATGATAAATTTTAATAACCAAAATCATAAAAAAGCATTATATCAACAAGGCAGAATCCTCCCCAAAACAATTATTTCCACATTATGAAATGATGCGATATCCACTCAGTGAGGAGTCAGTGAGCTAACCATTTCGTCGCTTGTTCCAAGCCTTTGAGAGTGAGCGGAAACATTTTGTCTTCAAGGTATTCACGCACAATACCAATCGACTGCGTGTAGTCCCAATATCGCTGCTCCACCGGATTGAGCCAGGCCACGTGATCATAAGCTTCCATCACCCGCCCCATCCATACTTCACCGGACTCCGCGTTATTATGTTCCACACTGCCCCCAGGATAAGCCAGCTCCCATGGTGACATGGACGCATCTCCCACAAAAATTACCTTATAGTCACGACCGTATTTGTTAAAGATATCCTGGATAGGAAAGCGCTCATTATGACGTCGGTGATTATCTTTCCATACGGACTCATAAATGAAATTATGAAAATAGAAATACTCCAAATGTTTAAACTCCAGTCTCGCCGCAGAGAAGAGTTGTTCACATATCTCGACATGAGAATTCATTGAACCACCCACATCGAAAAATATCAGAACCTTCACTGCATTGCGCTTTTCAGGCACCATTTTGATATCCAACAACCCAGCATTGCGAGCAGTACTATGGATCGTGTCCTCAAGATCCAGCTGGTCCGCGGCCCCTTCCCGAGCAAACTTACGCAGACGCCTAAGTGCCAATTTCACATTTCTTCTACCTAACTCTGTGGAATCATCCAGATTTCGAAACTCCCTTTTCTCCCAGACTTTCACCGCCCGGTTATGTTGCCCTTCACCACCCACTCGAATACCCGATGGATGAAAACCACCGTGCCCAAACGGGGAGGTGCCTCCGGTGCCAATCCATTTACTCCCACCAGCATGTCGTTTTTTCTGTTCCTCCAAACGCTTCTTGAACTGCTCGATGAGTTCATCCAACCCACCCAAACTGTCCATTTTAGCCTTGTCTTCTTCACTGAGCTGTTTGATAAACTCACTTCTCAGCCAGTCATCCGGGATCAATGCTTCAATCAACCCCTCGATAGAATCAAGCCCCGACATAAAAGCAGCAATAGCTTTATCGAATTTGTCGAAATGTTTTTCATCTTTTACAAGCACCGTACGGGCAAGATAGTAAAACTCTTCCTGATCCGCGAAGGTAACACCCGCTCTGATCGCAGCTAATAAGTCTAGATGCTCTCGGATAGTGACCGGCACACCAAATGACTTCAAACAATAAAAAAAGTTCGTCAGCATGACTTAAATCGTCGAGGGCTATTTTTTGGTTTCTCTACGATGCATAAACGCTAATCTTTCCAAGAGATGCACATCCTGCTCGTTCTTTAACAGCGCACCATATAATGGTGGAATCGCTTTACGCTGATCCCGATCCTTCAGAATATCGTCGGGAATGTCGTCTGAAAGTAACAGCTTCAACCAATCGATTAACTCACTGGTTGACGGGCGTTTTTTAAGACCAGGTATATCCCTGATTTCAAAAAAGATCTCCAAAGCGTCGTTTACCAACTCTGCCGTAATGTCGGTATAGTGGACCGCAATAATGTCCCGCATGGTTTGGCGATCTGGAAAGTTAATGAAATGAAAAAAGCACCGTCTAAGAAAAGCATCCGGCAGTTCTTTTTCATTGTTACTAGTAATCACAATCATCGGACGGTGTTTGGCTTTGATAGTTTTTCCTGTTTCATAAATAAAAAACTCCATTTTATCCAGCTCCTGCAATAGATCATTCGGAAACTCAATATCAGCTTTGTCTATTTCATCTATCAGTAGCACAACCTGTTGATCCGCATCAAACGCCTCCCAAAGCTTTCCTTTATTGATGTAATTTGCGATATCGTTCACCTTCTCGCCCCCCAATTGGGAATCCCGGAGGCGTGACACCGCGTCATACTCATACAAACCTTGGTGAGCTTTGGTGGTGGATTTAATATGCCACTGTATCAACGTCATACCCAAACTTCTGGCGATCTCCTCCGCCAGCATAGTTTTGCCGGTGCCAGGCTCGCCCTTAATGAGCAATGGGCGTTGCAGTGTCTGTGCAGCATTCACGGCGAGCTTTAGCTCTTCCGTGGCAATGTATTTATCTGTGCTCTGAAATTTCATGGGTGCTCATTATGAAATAGGTAATATCGTTTGCTCGAACGCTAATCTAAGTGGTGACCTAAGTGCGAATATAAATCTGTACGAATAGGTGGGGCGCTGCCACCCTCTTCCTACCCCTCACTCCAGTCTCTCAAACCGTCGTGAGCGTATTGTATGGATTGGTTGTCTCAATTCCACTGATTCGACAATGACACTATGCTCCGATATCTCAAGCTCACAAAAGCTCAGACCCGCCAGTAAATTAGTTATCAAACGGTTTCATTAACACCACCAAACAGTTCCCATAGAGCGGGAAGAAACCTGGCCAGCTCTAGGCTCATTAATGCAAAACTCGCATCAAACTCTGCCGCAGCATCCGCAGCACCGTCCTCACTGGCCTGCTCAATCAATGTATCACTGAATTGTAACCGTTTGATTTCTAGATTGTCGCTTAACAAAAATGATAACGACTCCCCCCAGTTCATCGATAGCTTCACCACGATCTTACCGGCCTTAATATGAGCAATAATTTCCTGCGAGCCTAAGTCCTGATGCCGGCATTTCACGACAGCGGCGGTCTCTTCCATTGATCTCAACTCACATTCATCACCAATTTCGATGTGTGAAGGCACTGGCGTATTCCCCCCCAGCCAGCCGGTAAACACATCACTGACTGACTGAGTCATCTCAACAGGCCGCACCGCTAAAGAACCCAATGTTTCCCGAAGTAAACTCACCCATTCTTCAGCTTTCGCCCAACTGGTCGAGTCGATGATTAAGAGTCTCTGTTCAGGAAGAATCATCCCAGCCATTAAACTTGATCGAGTGAATGCCTTTGGCATCAATTCGAATGTCATTTCATCACGCATGTCGATACGTTCCTTCCTAGTTACCCGGCGCTCCTGTTCAGCCTCGATCAATTCTACTTTTTCCATCACCGCTTCCTTCACCACACTGGCAGGCAGGAGTCGCTCCTCACGTCGGGCTGTAAGTAGGATTGCGCCACTCCCCCAATGAGAGTATTGATCGCTCTGGCGACCCATGGGCGGAGTCCAGCCCAAGCTAAACGGTTCCTGAGACCCACAAGCTTGGAATCCTCGATCCACCAACTTCGATTCCAACATTTCCTGAGTATATTCAGGCGTTTCTTCGAAATAAAAAGCAACCAAGTTTCTGAACCACATAATTGAAATCCGTGTGAAAAGTTGCGCAGTATAACTGATCTCCAACATTCTGAAAGCATCCATACGATCACGTAAAACACAATCCTCGAAGATCACTATAGTGGAGGACTTATAACTTATTGGGGTCATATATGACCCCATTTTTGCTTTCGTTATGCGAACCCCAAAATCCCGAGTATTAGCCCGACAACACCCAGCACGAAACCAATAATTCCAAGCTGCATCGGAACCCTGTAAGCTGGACTCGGGTGCCTCCAATGCGCCATAATTTTCTCTTTCCAACTTGCTGCTGCTAGGGAAAGGTCGCATTGGTAAAATCCGTTCTCGTCGCGATGATTTGCAGAAGCAATATCTAGTTCTAAACGGGAGTCGTAGTCAATTTCCATGGCTTTATGGGTAAACCCCGGCGATAGCTTTCCACCCAGCGCCATGCGGTAAATGCAACCATTCTTGCTAGAGATTTTTACCCAAGCGTTTCTTCCTCCAAGCTCTCTCAATTTTGCTGGATGCACCCTCACGACAGAAAAAGCAGTATAGTCGTACTCGGAGGAAAAACCTCGATACTTGTCTATATTAGTCATATACCGTCCGGAAAATTACAGAAAATCATTAGCAGAACATAATTATCATTTAGTTAGCCCTATTTCAACACCTATAGAAACTTATAGAGGATTGTGCAACCCTACGTCTGTAACTTCGGTTTAGTTTGAGTCATTATTGTCGTTCCACACGATATATCGCTTGTCGGCATTGCTCCATTCATCGTCAATCTCAACGAGAATGGCACTGACAAG
>WLWV01000162.1 GCA_012103395.1 Gammaproteobacteria bacterium | reverse complement strand
CGCCGATGGAAACACTCATCGACGGTAAAGCGATCTGGAAAGAAAAGTTTGTAAACTAAACTCTATCTGACAGACAGCTACTGATAAACGGGTAACTGTCAGCTCAAGTCTGAACTTCTACAAATTATTCACTTCGTTTCCTAACATCCAGAAAATTCGGGTCGAAGCTATTCTTTCAAGTTCCCAGATGGCAAATGTTTTGACTTCTGACAATCGTAGAATCAAGATTAAGCAGTAAGTACGGTAACGCGATCTCAAGGCTTTAGATGATAAGTGCAGGCCTTTTTCGACTCGCTTTTTCTTGCTGCCTAAAGGCGACCACACAAATTAAATGCGGTGAATTATGTCCGAATTGCTGAACCTTGATTTAGTTCGATTCGCATGGGAAGCGAAAACGGATGTACTTAACATTCCGTCATTCTCAATTAGTAATGGGCAACACACATTTATTATGGGCCCCTCTGGATGCGGTAAATCGACGCTCCTTAATCTGATAGGTGGTGTGGTTGTACCGCAGCATGGCAAAGTGATTCTCAATGGCGTCAATACAACCCAGTTACGACCTTCGCATAGAGATCGGATTCGGGCAGACACCACGGGTTTCATTTTTCAACAGTTTAATTTAGTGCCCTATTTGAGTGCCTATGAAAACGTGTTGCTGCCGTGTCAGTTCTCCCAAGCCCGTGCTGAAAATGCAATTGACCAGGCGGGTAGTGCAAAAAGAGCCGCCGATCAGTTACTTTTGGGTTTTTTCGCAGACAACGTACCCGACTTTAACCGGCCCGTTGCCAAATTGAGTGTTGGTCAACAGCAGCGTGTTGCTGCTGCAAGGGCGCTAATTGGAAACCCTGCTCTTATCATAGCCGACGAACCGACTTCAGCATTAGATCAAGATAATCGACTTCGTTTTATGTCCCTGCTGTTAAGAGAAGCAGATCGCCGTGGCTCCACCTTACTCTTTGTTAGCCATGATCCAACGTTAGCTGATCAATTTCCAAAGGTTTGTAACATGCGCCAGATTAACCAGGTACCCATGAGATGAGTCTACTTTTACTTGGGATAAAGAGCCTCTGGAGTCGCCGTTTTACGGTGCTGCTTATTGTCATGACCATTGCGATCAGCACTGCACTATTACTAGGTGTTGAAAGGGTAAAGCAAAGCGCTCGGTCCAGTTTTACGAACACGGTATCTGGTGTCGACCTGCTGGTCGGAGCGAGAAGTGGAACCATTCCTTTGTTGCTTTATTCCGTTTTTCGAATTGGAAATGCAACGAATAACATTACGTGGGAAAGCTATTTGGATTTCGCCACGCGGTCTGGTGTGGAGTGGACGATTCCACTGTCGCTAGGAGACTCCCATCGGGGCTATCGTGTGCTTGGCACCAATCAGGACTACTTCAAGTTTTATCGCGTTGGTTCTGATCGAAAGCTGGCTTTTTTAGATGGAAAACCGTTTGATTCTTTACTGGACGTGGTGATTGGCGCAGAAATCGCACAAAGCCTTGGCTATCGCCTTGGACAATCTATTATCCTTTCCCATGGTCTGGGAGATACCGGCTTTTCTGACCATGATGACAAGCCTTTTGTGATAAGTGGAATACTTGAGCCAACTGGAACCCCGGTGGATCGTACTATTCACGTTAGTTTGGCAGCAATAGAGGCCATTCACATTGGTTGGGAGCAAGGTGTAAAAATCCCTGGAGCACAAAGACAACTTGAGCGCATTCGGCCCAAGGAGTTGGAGCCCAAGGAGATAACGGCTTTCATGGTGGGTCTCAAGAACCGCATTCGCGTCTTCAAACTACAAAGGGATATTAATGAATATCGCGAAGAGCCGCTATTGGCCGTCTTACCTGGCGTAGCGCTTCAGGAATTATGGGGATTCATGTCTGTTGCAGAAAAAGCCCTCTGGATAGTTTCATTATTTGTTGTCGTGGCTGGATTCTTCGGCATGATTGCGGTTTCACTGGCAGGTCTAAATGAGCGACGACGAGAAATTGCCGTGTACCGTGCTGTTGGCGCGAGCTACCGACATGTGTGTGCGTTGTTAGTGTCTGAGGCGCTCATTCTAACAGTGGCGGGCATTGCCTTAGGTTTGGTGTTGTTAATGCTTGGCCTGCTGACAACTCAAGGGCTGATGGAAACGCGCTATGGACTCTATTTAACTCTTTCCGCACCAACGCTGACAGAAATAAAAATGATTCTAGGATTGCTCATTATTGGCCTTGCCGCCGGTATGGTTCCGGCGCTTATTGCCTATCGAAACACGTTGGTTGATGGTTTATCTGCCAAGACATGATTCTCGTTGAACATTAGTTGAAACTCAATATCACCTTATGAAGAAACTCACAATATCTACGCTGAAAAGTAAATCCATTCTACATTTATTGGTCTTTCACCTTGTCGTCGCGATTTTTTGTGTCCCGAACGTGCTCTTAGCCGATGAGCCCAGAAAGCTGGAATGGGAAGATCTAGTACCACCAGACTGGAATCCGAATAGCGTGTTTGACGAATTCACAGATGAGGAGTTTTTAGAGATGTCTGATGACCAGTATTTTGTTTTGCAAGAACAGGTAAGAGAGATGATAGAGGCTGCGCCGACCGTGGACTCCCTAGACGACGAAGTTGTTCAAATTCCGGGATATATGCTGGCACTTGAGTTTGACGAAACAAACATTAGAGAGTTTCTGCTTGTTCCTTACTTTGGTGCCTGTACGCATACACCACCACCACCTGCAAACCAAATTATTCACGGAAAACTGAATATAACTTATGCCATGGAAGACATGTATGAGCCCGTCTGGATTACTGGCAAATTACGTACCGTTCGAACCAAGAACGACCTCGGAGAAGCCGGAGTAGCCCAAACTCTAAGCGTTGAAACAGGCTACTCCATAGATGTGGATGAAGTAAAACCATATACCGAAGATAATTAGCGAGTTGGCTACAATACAAAGAGCGACATCTCATTGCAAAATCTGCAGAATACGTCCTGCAAACTTCGAGGCTCAACTGCTCAAAAGGACAACTTTGAGTCAGCTCGTAGCTCCCAGTGTACGATATTTTCCTACTACTAGCGTATCTCTCTCATGGGCGTTAATGAGACAGCGTGGAATCATTACGACACTGACCCCGATCTCCGATCCGCTGGTTTCGTGGATGAATCGAAGGGAGGCAAGGAGTAGGTGGCGTCACTGACGGCGTCATGGACTCGTATTTCATCCAAGCCATCGGCGGTTGTTGCCGAAACACAAACACTGGTTAGGGTTCTAGGCTCGTCATAATTCCAGGGTATGCCTCGATGCAGCGTTGCCCGTTCGTCCCAAAGTAGAACATCACCGGGTTGCCATTGATGCTCATATATAAACCGATCCTGAGTACACCAGTCTAGGAGTTCTTCCACCAGAGCGTGGCCTGAGTGCTGCTCCATTCCAACTACATCAAAAACATGTGAAGCGATATACAGCGCCTCCTGTTGATTGACTGGGTTTGTCCAAATAGACTTCCAAGTTTGCGCTTCCCATTGCCAGAATGTTTTGCTCTGTGCAAATTCTCGATCCGTTTTCTGTCTGGAGTGGGCGTAATGATGGCGAAATGCGCAGCCTCGTGCCCTCGCTTTGAGTGCGTCTGGCATTTCTCGCCACGCAATACGGGTGGATACAAATTGGGTTGCTGTACCTGAGGCGGGAACAACTCTTGCAATCAACATGTTTGTAAGAGCGGGAATTGGCATAAAAGTACTATCCGTGTGCCAGTGCATATTAGATCGAAGGCTGAGCACTTGGGATTCATTTGTTCCGTATACACCCCCGTCGTCATTAACATTCGACAGTGTGCTAACGAGCGGGTCGGGGCTTGAATTGCTCGCTGATCGATCTTCTCTGGGGCCAAAAAATGAACAGACCCGTAAATGGGTGGTGTCGTCAATTTGTTGGTCGGGAAAATACAACACAGACTCTTCTTCAAATTTTGACCTAACCTCAGGATATCCGTTGTGGAGATCAATATCGGCTAGCTGTAGGTCATGAATCTTCACGCCATAGTGCAAATGAAGAGGTGTCGTTGTTAGCGTGATCATATTAGGAATGACTTTTGGGGCTGGTTTTTCAGACTAGCATAGGGCTCAGGTAAATTAAATCCCTGTTTCTGCTACCATTACGGCTCCCACTAAAACATCTGATCCCAGCGCCTCCGTTCTCATTTTCACATGCACTTCTTCGGTGTAAAAAATACTGTCTTATACCTTTAATGTAGACATCAGAGCGTAACCTCTTTTTTATAGGTTGATACAGATCCGCTTTATCGTGTTTTGTCTTAAAGCGACTGGGGGATACATTTTGATCCATAAAACAGATTTTTCACTGAATTCGGCAGGCTTACTAAACGTTGCTTCACAGATCTCAGTGAGAGATTCCTTGCATTACCCGTTTTCTTCATCTCTATCAAAGACTTACTATATCAAAGACTTAGTTTGGCCTTCTTCAGCGAACACTGGTACTTGGTAGACAAAGCGGGGAAATCTAATGACCATGTGAAGCTCGACCTATCCCGCGATTGCTAATAGGTAGCAGACAAAAGCGATAAAACTAACTCCACTTCTAATCCAATGCCTAGGATTCCATTGTTTAAGTAGCGCGATTACTTCTTCGGGTTCAAGTTGGCGCGTTGGGTGTAACAATTGGTCGTTTATTTGTTTGATGAATAACAGAGTGATTGGGATGACTGACACAAGAAAAACAGCACCGATAAGCCAGTATGCATTATCAGAAAGAAGCCAAGAAATCACTCCTAATACGGTACCAAAAATCGCAAGAGCAATTTGTAATGCCGACGCTTTTGAGTACATCGGTGGGAAGAACTTACTAGCAAATGCTCCTCCGGTTTCCATTGTGGCTGGATGTTGAGCCAGGTTTATGTAAACGGCGGCACCAAAAAATGTACCGGCGCATAACGTGGCTAGGATTTCGGTCATTGTTCTCCTCCTCAATTTGTCAGCGCTTAACAATAGACCATGCAAGAGGTGATGTAAATTAAATGGTACAGTATTCTCGTCTTCAAGCTTTTATAATCATCCCAGCGTTTCTGCTTTTCCGGTGGCGAATTTCCCACACAACTTTCGGCGACACAGTTGGGATACGACCAAAGAGTGTTAGTTTAAATGGTCCGATGAAGAGGGATGGTTACCTGTCATCGGGATTATTTTTCTGTGTGGGCAATGACTGTTCTCTTAATCGCTTTTGAGTCAGTCAATATGTCGACCCTCAATGGCTCAATGGCGAATCGTAGGGGCACAGTGTCACCGGAACTCAGTGTAAATTACATTGCACGTTCAATGAACTAAAAACCGACAGTTTGATGATCTTTGATGGGCTGACAGTCTGATGGTTTGATTAAAACGCTTATTCCATTTTCCACCATTCTCTTTTTCACACATTTCCTCAGTGTCAAAACTCACATGTCGTAGTGTGTCGTTGATCTGGACGCCCGCGGTACTGAGTTCGTTTTTTATCAGTTGAGACAAATATGCACCTCTGGAGCTGCTCAAGATACTTGCTAGCGATTCGTTCGTATCGAATACGCAGACAACGCAAAGTGATTGAGGGAAATGGTTGTAGTCTACAAAATGGGTGATCCATTTAAATCCGACAAACTCATTCACCGCTATTTCACAAACCCCTGTGAGAGATTCTCTTATTGAGTTTTCAATTTTCTTATCGGTCTTCTTCATGGGTATCGAACTGAATCAGCCCTAAATCGAGATTGCTCATTGAGGGAGATTAGAATGTCCCATTGTGCTCTGGTTCTGACTTTGCTCAAGTATTTTGTTCTAATCTGGGCTGGTTATCTGGAATTCAGAGAAATCCACGCCTCGCTCTGCGGCAAAGGTTCGAATAGCTCGGATGTTTTCTGCCGCATTCGTCAGGTGGCCTGAAACTGAGCGAAGTAAGCTTGCGGCAACCATCGGATCGTTTTCAATAACAGCTAGTAGCTCGGTGGCGCCAATTCGCAGAAAGACACTGTCTTCTATCGCAATCAAATTCAATTGTCGCTTGTCGTTTACAATCACCGCTAGATCGCCAATCAGTCGCCCCGGTGCTATTTCGGTGATTAGACGACTGTTTCCTTTGGGCTCCGGCCAGAATAACCCGGACAAGCCCTTAACGCAAAGATAGGCAGCATCCGCTTCTTCCCCGACTGCGAAGATCGTCTGCCCCTCTTTCGCTTTATACCATTGGCTACTAAAGGCGAGAAGTCGTTGTTGTTTGCGATCAAGGCTTGAGAACAGCTCTGCTTGGGCCACCATTTGTAGCTTCCTGTTCAAATCCTGGCGCGCATCCGCGTCTTGAGGCTCTGAGGATGAGGCTTCCCCATCGATTCGTCCATCTACAATTTCGACGTGTAAATCATAGCTAGCTGGGTCATAAAACTGGCTTTCGATGAAAACTTTTGTTGCGTCTGGCATTAGCCGACTAATTCGGCCTCTGGTCAAAGCACGTGCATCTTTGTCGTGACTGGCTAATGCGTTGTTGAAGATAAGTATGTCGGGTTTTTTAATTCCCGCTCGACTAAAGGCGGCACGTTCTCTCACAACCGTGGGTAGGTTTTCTCCTCCATGAGTCGTCACTAAGCCATAGATCGATTGCGCAGCTAAACGCCTCAAACCATGCTCATTTAGTACGTCAACAATCACATCTTCTATCAGTTTTTCCCGAGCACCAGCCATGCTTGAGATACGGCCAAAAATGGCGTTACCAAGAACCGTCATAGCGGGAATATAGTGTTGCAGATCAAAGGTCTCGAATAATCCGTCTAACTCCTTCACCATTTGTGTGGAGCTCTTCTTGCGAATCGCTAAGACACGTTCTTTGAATTCCTCACTAAATATCGGACCCATCTGCTCGGCAGAAAACGCGAAGGGAACCGTTAACATCAGTGCAAAGTCTTCAGTGGGTAATGCGGCGTCACCGACCTCTCGCCGCTTCGCGAGAATATTGCCAAGGCGATGATAAAGCTCGTCGGACATGTTTAAACGGCGAAATAGGGGATGTTGTGTGCCGTCAGTACCAAATGTCGTGGTGAGTCCTTCAATCAAACTAGCGGACATCTGTGCAATTTCTCCCTCAATCCCAGCGGTCTTTAACATACGCACGAAATTGGGTTCCTTTGAAAGGCTCTCTTGTGTCAGCACCCGGGTCGGATGGGCATAAAGTAAGTTGCTGCCCAATGGTGACACCACGTTGAATTTTTCCGGGTGAAATACATGGACGATGTCATCCACCGCCGCTTCACCCAAGCGTTTAGCAATTTCTGGCCGCAACGCGACAATGGCTTTTTCAAGTTCAGGATGAGCACCTGGGTTGAGACGAGTACGTAATGCGCGACGAACTAAAATGTCATCCGCTCCCATAGCTTCGATCAACTGAAACCACCACTGGTGAATATCGTCTGAGGAACTAAACCCTTCCATTTTTGGTGCCACCCAGCTAACGTCAAATGGATCCACACTATTACCCGCACGGGCGGACTCTTTTTGACGGCGGGTCATATCGTCGGTGGTTTCTATGTCAGACGCAGGTTCATGCTTAAACGGCATAAGCAAATTTTCCCCCAACGTTCCCTGGAAAATATGCGCATTGGAATGAGCATATCCGATGCGATTGGCAATAACGACCTGATGTAGCTCGTTTATTTTCTGTCCCGCAATTCGAATCGTCCCTCGGGAAGGGAGTACTTCCCGGGTCAGTACATCACCGAACGCCGCTGCCACTACTTCGCTGCTGGTCTGCACCGCAACGCGGGCACCTCGGGGGATAGTCAAATTAATGTCTTCCAACACGATATGGCCTTCTTCATCTCGCACTGTAATATCTTCCAATTCAATATCGCCTGCTAAGCTGGTGATTGTGTCGGGGCTGCCATCAAATAGCTCGTCTTCCGCCAGCGTTTTCGGCGCAAAACGCTCGGTAACAACCTCCCAGCGCAGGGCCATGTCTTGGGTTAGGTTGTAATAGGTTGATTGTGCAACCCTACGTCTGTAACTTCGGTTTAGTTTGAGTCATTATTGTCGTTCCACACGATATATCGCTTGTCGGCATTGCTCCATTCATCGTCAATCTCAACGAGAATGGCACTGACAAG
>WLWV01000161.1 GCA_012103395.1 Gammaproteobacteria bacterium | reverse complement strand
TGATGGCTCAACATTCAACACCTAATCCAGAAAAACCGGCTTTGGCTTCGTTCGCTACGCTCACTTCGCCTAAGCCAAACGAACATCGCTAAAGAAATAAATTACAGACCTCAGGGTACACTACCTCTAAGGGGCTCATCTATTCAATCAGAGGTTCAGGTAATCAGCGTCGTTATCACAGAGCAATGCTGCGAAAAATCTCCATTATCCGCATTGGTCAGACATTGGGTTTGAGCTTGGTTGAGATAGGTCGTGCATTTGAATCGTTTCCCAATAATCACACTCCGACAAAGAAAGATTGGGAGAGGTTATCCACAGATTGGCGGCATCAGCTAAATGACCGTATCGATCGTTTACAAAAGATGAGGGATCAGTTATCTGGGTGCATTGGGTGTGGATGCTTGTCGCTAAAAAAATGCACACTTTACAATCCAGGTGATTGTAAATCTGAGGAAGGTAGTGGACCGAGATACCTTCCCCAGGAACCTTTAAGCAATTCATAATCTATCAGTTTGAGTCCAGTCAAAATAGAGAGAAAGTAGGCGGTCTTGTCGTTACCGAAAAGTATAGAAGGGATTTTCGATTCCCCGGCTTCCATAAGGCATCGTGAGGATTTATCCCGTGTCCTAACCTAACCGATTTCAACCCTTGACTCGACCCAATTGATGGAGACATTCTGTACAAAAATAGTGCGGTTGTCATCTTTGTGATAAAGCTTTTCTGGGCGCTTTTGTGCTGGTGAGATAATGCTCTCGATACTTACTCTGGTTGTTGGTCTGAGCGTATTACGAGGATTCGGCAATCAATGCCTTCACCTCGTATGTAATCCGCTTGAGTAATACTCTGGATAGTGAAATTATGTTCTTGGGCTTGTGCATTGACGGCACTCTCAAGATTTAATTCCCTCCACGCAGCGCTATTGACTGTAATAATACAGATGCCCCCGGGCTTTACTGCATTAATGACGTAAATCATATTGGTAATTGGGGGTACAGAGAACGCGAATAACCCCACGCAAATTAGTGCGTCGTATTGAAACGGCTGATTCAATGGAGTCGTAAAGTCGTGCTGAAATAAATTTCCATACACATCTTTGTCTCTGGATACCCGTATCATTTCTGATGAAAAATCTGTTCCATCAATGTGTTGATACCCCAATTTTTGAAGCTCGATACCCACTAGCCCTGTGCCACAAGCGACATCTAGAACCCTAGATTTCTTGTCGGTGACAATTGCAGAAAAAGCCTTCGAAGAAGTGAGATGGGCTACATAGTCTAAGTCATTGACTAAATCTGAATCATAGCTGTCTGCCCATTGGTTATACTTTGCTTTCTTGTCCAGATGAGTTGAGTACAGGCTAGAGAGTCTGTGGTCGATTTTATCAATGTCGAATTTTGACGCGTTCATGGAATTAATCGATTATATGGAAAGAAAATTTTAGCAGCTTTTATGCAAAGACTAAATCAATGAATTTCTTCAAGGGAACGTAAAGTGTATGCCGATTCAATTTACCCTATGACGCTGGTGAATAGGTGTCATCACTTTATCACGAGAATCTTGTGGCTCAACGGTCCGAGAGTATGAGAACGAAACCCGACTAGTTTATTTCTCTCATTAGTAAAACACCCCGAGATCCAGTGGATTGATAGACATCATTTTCGGCCAGCTTTTGGCAGTACAGAACCAAGATGCTGGCGGATGGGTGCACAGGTACTTCATCTGCATGTAGGGGAGCTAGATATGTGGTACTTCCAGGTGTTGTCGAGTCTCTCTCTGGTTTTAACTTAAGCAGATTGCTAATGTTATTGAAGCACTAATCGGATAGAATAATTACGAAAGAGTTGGCCTCTGACACCCTAATGTATTGACCATTCATGCTTGTTGTGGAATCCGGTATCTATGTAATGGTTAATAGTGCCTATTTGATGTTATAGGGGTGTCAATCTTCTGGTATGACGAATCGGCGCATTATCACAAATTGCCTATTTAGCCAACGAAAGACGAACGAGATTTGAGAGAAATAGTAATGACGATGAAACCACCTGCCGTGAGTTTTGACACCATGATTTCCCGTGCCGACGATGCGGTTACAACACTGTCTCCTGGGGAGGTGAATGAACATTTGTCACGAGAGGGCGTTTTGTTGGTGGATATTCGGGATGTGAGGGAGTTGGAAAGGGAAGGACGAATTCCCGGGTCGAAGCATATACCAAGGGGAATGCTTGAGTTTTGGATGCATCCAGATAGCCCTTATTTTAAACCCTATTTCGAAGATGCAAATGAGGTTGTTTTGCATTGTAATCGGGGATGGAGATCCGCGCTTGCAGCTAAGGCATTGCTAGATATTGGTATTGACGTCGCACACATGAGCGGCGGATATAGTGAATGGGTGGAAAGGGATTTGCCAACCGAACCCTATGTGAAAAAATAAAATGCTATGACGATACAGCGTTTTCCGAAAACAAATCCGTTGATACCGTTTATAAGTCAATTTATACTAATTACCTTGAGCTCTGATTCGATGCAAGATAAAGTATTTGGCACTTCAGGCTTTGAAAACTGATATAAATCTAAATAATAATGTTTACAAACCCAAGTTCAATAGTCTCGTGAAAAAGAGTTTTGATACCATTGTCATTGGAGGAGGGCTGGTAGGCTCGGCGGTGGCCTGTGGTATTGCCAGAAAGGGCCTCTCGGTCGCGATATTGGATGGAGGGGATCGAGATTATCGAGCTTCTCGGGGAAATTTCGGTTTGGTTTGGGTGCAGGGAAAAGGAGCAGATTATGCTCCTTACGCAAAATGGAGCGGCTTGGCTTCTAAGCATTATTCCCTCTTTGAACAAGGGTTGAAAGAAGCCACGGGTATCAATGTTGGTCTGAGCCAGAATGGAGGTTTCGATTTTTGTCTGACAGAGGAAGAATGGGACGAACGTTTGGTGGAAATGGCTGCGGTGAGTCGTCATACGCATGGTGAATTCAAATATCAAATGTTGGACTATGTTGAGCTAAAGCAGTTGATGCCGCCAATTTCTGATGAAGTGGTCGGGGCGAGCTATTCCCCCCACGATGGACATCTTAACCCGCTGTATTTGTTGCGAGGCTTACAAAATTGGACACAGAGCCTAGGCGGAGTCTATCTACCCGAAACAAAAGCAATTTCAATCAGAGCGCTAAAGCGGGGTTTCGATATCTCCACAAGTAATGCTGTCTATCATTCAGAAAAAGTCGTTTTATGTGGTGGACTTGATAATCAAAGGTTGACTCGGGACCTTGACATGTTTATCCCTATCCATTCTGTAAGAGGCCAGCTTCTGGTCAGTGAAAGAGTTGCCCCTTTTCTGACGCACCCAAGCCTTCAGATCCGACAAACAGATGAAGGTAGTTTACAAATTGGTGACTCCCATGAAGTGGTCGGTTTAAACGATGGAACAACTTTGGATGTCATGGCAAAGATGGCCAGACGTGCGGTAACCATTTTTCCACACCTGAGTTCAGTAAAATTGAATCGAGCCTGGGGCGCACTTCGAGTAATGACCCCAGATGGTCTCCCTGTATATCACCATTCAGAGCAGCACCCGGGGGCTTTTGCGCTTAGCTGCCATAGTGGTGTCAGTCTTGCTGCGTTACATGCCGGATTTATCGCCGACTGGATTGTCGGGGAGGAAACGCATCCACTTATTTCTGACTTCTCTGGGGATCGTTTTGATGTTCCAATTAATTAGCCCTTCTTTGGTTGATGAGCCTGTTGACTTGATTGAAATTTCAATCAATCAGAGCCAGATGTCTGTTCCATCTGCAATATCTGTTGCTGCCGCTTTGTTGTATCTTGAGAACGCTGTTTTTCGGGAGTCACCGGTCAGTCAGTCTCCAAGAGGACCCTATTGTATGATGGGGGTTTGCTTTGAATGTCTGGTGGAAATTGATGGAGAGCGAAACCAACGCGCGTGCCAAATTGAAGTTTATCCAGGAATGCAGGTGGTGATTGAATCAACAACGAGTTCATCCATTGGCGCTGAGGAAGAGTTATGAGCACAGACCTACCCGAGCCAGAAGTCAAAGCGCACTACGATGTTGTCATAATTGGCGCAGGAGCAGGGGGGATATCGGTCGCAAATACGTTGGCGGAGTATGGAGTGAACGTGGTGATGTTTGATGAGTCTTCTCGCCCAGGCGGTCAGATATACCGAAATCTCGAAACGAATGCTTCTAAGCTAACTCGTTTACTCGGTAGGGACTACGCGGCTGGAAAAAAGATTCTCACTACGTTTCGAAATTTCATTGATAAAGGCCTAATTGAGTATTATCCCAAAGCAAAAGTCTGGTATTTGAATTCAGATAACGAGATTGGAGTATCAAAGTCAGGTTTGAGCTACAAAATTCGCGCTAAAAAAGTGGTGATTGCTACGGGTTGCCAGGAACGACCGATGCCGATTTCCGGTTGGCACTTACCTGGCGTAATGAGTTTGGGTGCTGGCCAAATTCTATTGAAATCTGCGTCCATATTACCAAAAAGTACCGTCCTAGCAGGAGCAGGGCCCTTACTTTGGCTGCTTGCTTATCAGTATCGTCGTGCAGGGGTCAAAGTTGAGGCAATTGTTGACACTGCTATGCCATCTCCTTGGTGGTCAACGTCCATACACTTACTGAAAGCATTGGTGGCGGGAGAATACTTATTCAAAGGTTTGTATCTGATGCTCAATGCCAGATTCTCGGATGTTCCTATCCACCGCTCGGTTACACACTTGAAGGCTGTAGGAAATCAGCAATTTGAGTCTGTTTCATTCAAGTGCAACGGTGAACATTATCAGATCCGTGCTGATACATTGTTACTGCATCAGGGAGTTATTCCGGGGCTACATATTGCCGAAGCGGCGGGGTGTCGAATTCAATGGCATGGTCCACAGCAGTGTTGGGTGCCAGTGGTAGACAAATGGGGGAAAAGTTCGCAGAACCATATTTCCATTGTCGGAGATGTATCTGGCATAGAGGGTGCGAAATCAGCGGCACTGAGCGGTAAGACAGCTGGCTTACGTTTAGCCCGGGAGCTGAGGAAAATCAGCGGCGTTCAGCTTGGTCGTCTGTCATTCTTGTCACGGCTCTCCAGACGGCGCCATCAAGCGATTCGCCCATTGCTAAATGTCGTATTTAGGGTGCCTGTAACATATCTTAACCCACCTGATGAGGTTGTTGTTTGTCGTTGCGAAGAAGTCACTGCGGGCACAATTCGGGGAATTACAAAACAAGGATGCATGGGACCGAATCAGGCAAAGGCTTTTACCCGGTGTGGAATGGGCCCCTGCCAAGGACGGATGTGTTCCAGTACCGTTGAGCAAATCATGGCTCATGAGCTTAATCGGTCGGTTGCTGACATTGGTCGTTATCGGGCACGCCCCCCGATCAAACCCATCACACTGGGGGAGTTAGCCTCTACCTTTTCAAGCCCTGAAAGCTAATCACGTTTACTTCGGTGATCTTCCATGACAGGCGCATTTTCTTGGTTGTATTTACGAGTATAAGTTTGCAGACATGACAACATCCATTAAGTACGAACAAGGGGGCTGTCAATGCGGAGCAGTACGCTATCGCACCACCGATCGCCCAATTAGAGCAATGGCATGCCATTGCGTAACCTGCAAATTACGGACTGGCGCGCCTTATGGCGTGGGGGTTTATTTTGAAGAGAAAGATGTCGAATTTATCCAAGGAGAAATGTCCGTTTATGAGTTCGCTTCAGATACGAGCGGAAGATGGATACGAAACGAATTCTGCCACCATTGCAGTACAACTCTGAGTTGGACACTGGAAATGCGCCCCGGACTGAGAGCGATGGCCGGTGGTACGTTTGATAATCCAGACTGGTATCGGATTGAATCACACATTTGGACCCGATCTGCGCGATCAGATATGTGCTATCCAGATGGCATGGCAGTCCATGAACGGGCGTTGATTGGCTAGGTAGTCAATTGCAGCGCGCTGCCTTAAACATTGATCGAGCTAGGTATGTGCTTTTTAACGATTCATTCCTCAATCCTAATTTAGGACAGTCATGACCTCCCCAGACCAAATAATTCTCGATGAAAACTGGAGTGATTTGTGTCAGTTACAATCGAAACCGGATATCAACTTTAAACGGATGCATCAATACCGAATTGATCGTCTGAAAAAGGAATTGATACGTGCGGATGTCGCTATGTGTCTAATGGTGAACCCAATGAGCCTGCGTTATGCTATTGATTACCAAAATTATGCACTTTTCCAATCGCATATCCCTTCTACATATTTGTTCTTTCCGTCGGATGGACCGGTTGTTTTACACAATGGCTATGATTCCGAGATTAAGATCAGTGATGTGCGCCAAGGGAGACCAATTAGCTTCTTCGACGCAGGAAATGATTTACAAAAGTGGGCCAAAATTCTAGCAAACGATGTCGTTGAATTTCTTGATGAAATTGGAACGAACAATCGGCGGGTGGCCGTTGAATACGTGAACCCTACGGTTACTCAGGCACTAATGGAAAGAGGGCTGGAGGTGGTCGATGGGGTAAATATTACGGAAAGGGCCAAGATAATTAAGTCGAATGATGAGGTTGAATGCATCCGGTGGGCCGTCGCAGTGGCGGAGCATGGTGCCGCAAAAATGCGGGAAATAATGAAACCAGGAGTGACTGAGCTTCAGCTTTGGGGAGTGCTCAATTACACCAATCTTGCTAACCGCGGTGGGTGGCATGAAGGACATATGTTGGCGTCAGGGCCACGTATCAATCCATGGTTACAAAGTGCATCTAAGAGGAAAATTGAATCAGGAGATTTGGTTGGATTCGACACTGACATGGTTGGGCCACATGGCTATTTCGCGGATTTATCTCGAACATTCCACTGTGGTCCGGCTAAACCTACCGCCCGGCAAAAGCAATTGTATCAATTAGCGAAGGCTGAAGTGGATCACAACTTAACGTTGATAAAAGCAGGAACGTCTTTTTCTGATCTTCAGAAAAATGCCTATGTCGTTCCTGAAGAATTTCAGAAAAATGCGTATTCCTGTATTTTTCATGGTGTGGGTATGTGTGATGAATACCCTTTTGTCAGGCCTTCGTTTAGAGGCGATTGTGTCTATGACGGTGTGTTGGAAGCAGGGATGGTGATCTGCATTGAGAGTTATATGGGAGCGGTAGGGGAACGAGATGGTGTGAAGTTGGAAGAGCAGGTTTTGGTCACTGAAAGCGGGTATGAAATGATGACGCGCTTCCCTTTTGAAGACGCGCTATTGTGATTTGCGATTTGGTCTCTAATGAAATCTAGCCACTTGGGTAGGTACCAAATGGAGTATGAGAAGTAATTAGTCTGATGGTTTGGTTGCACTTTCACGCTGTGGAGCGAAGCCGCTATTTCATTTGTCTGAATTGCGCAAACTTTTCGCAGAGGAAGTCAAGCCATACCCTCAACTTTAAAGTCATACCTCTGTGGCTTGGATAAAGAGCATGGTAGTCGAAATTAGGGGACTGCCATTCATCAAAGATTCTAACAAGTTTATTCTCTTCACTGTCAAAATACCTAGGAAGAAAGGCGATGCCCATTCCGTCCATGACCATTCGTTGAATAGCCGTAAGATCGTTAATGGCAGCAAAAGCCTGAACAGGGGTACTGATGCTGTGGCCTTGTGAATCTGTGAATATCCATTGATGTGATTGGGGTGAGTCACTCATGGTAATCAATCGATGTTTCTCTAGATCCTCAATGCTGGTGGGAGTGCCGGAGTGTTTAAGATAAGCCGATGATGCGAATAACTGTGCATTGTCCGACCCTAGGTATTTACTCACAAGCGTGGAGTCGTGCAGACTGCCGACACGGATAACAACGTCAAAGCCCTCTCCAATGATATCCACTCGTCGATTGGTGAGATTTAGTTCAATATCAATTTCTGGATACTGGCTGCTAAACTCCGCCATGTGAGGCGCAACGAGATGTTGCCCAATTGTTATCGACGCGCTCATTCGTAAATGTCCCCTTGGTGTTTCAAGATTGTGCAACCCTACGTCTGTAACTTCGGTTTAGTTTGAGTCATTATTGTCGTTCCACACGATATATCGCTTGTCGGCATTGCTCCATTCATCGTCAATCTCGACGAGAATGGCACTGACAAGCC
>WLWV01000160.1 GCA_012103395.1 Gammaproteobacteria bacterium | reverse complement strand
GGCTTGTCAGTGCCATTCTCGTTGAGATTGACGATGAATGGAGCAATGCCGACAAGCGATATATCGTGTGGAACGACAATAATGACTCAAACTAAACCGAAGTTACAGACGTAGGGTTGCACAATCACGAATATGATACAAAACAGCAAAATTGCATCATAAATGATAGCGCCTAGTCGTCTGATAAATGAGCAAGAAGTGACTGGTGATGAACTGGCTGTTGTTTGGGTAGTTTGAAACATATAGTGATTATTGATGATACCGGTAAGAAAATAGGTATTTTGCCGCTTATCTTAGGGTTGGAGATGACGAGAGAGACCGATGCTCTGGATTGTGTATCGAGAGTGGTATTTCGTGAGGGCAAATCCTAAAACTAGAAATGTCATCAACCCAAGCACCCCGTTTAGTCTAACGGGCAGAGGTATCGGTCAGAATTAGTTATAAGCGCTAACGCTGACGACTAAACCGATGACATAGAACCCCAATCAGTGCAGCCCTATGGTACGAAGTTCGAAAGTACTAGGTCGCAGAGGCCGCTACTATTTCATTGATCGTACTGCCGAGTAGAGCGGTAAACTCCGCCTCCGTTTGATGGGCGTTTAATCCCTCGGTTAACGCTCTGGAAAAACTCGCTATCATGCCGTTATTCTCAGACAATTTTTGATTTGCCATCTCTCTGTCATACCCGCCAGACAACGCGACCACCCTAACAACATTTGGATGGGCTATACACTGTTGGTAAAAGTTATTGGTTTCTGGCAGGGTCAGTTTCAATATGATTTGTTGATCTTTTGATAACAAATCTAAATGCTTGATTAGCTGACTTCTGAGAAAATGCTCAGACTGTTCTTTTTCGGCAGAATTGATATCCACTTCTGGTTCAATGATTGGAACTAATCCAGAAGCACAAATTCGTTTTCCAATCTCGAATTGTTGCTCAACAATCGAATTAATACCTGCTTCATTAGCAAACTTAATTACAGATCGCATTTTGGTACCAAAAATACCATTTTGATTTGCTTTTTCTAGCAATACGTCTAGTTCCGGCATGGATTTCATAACTTGAACGCCGTCTTTTTCATCAGCAAGGCCTTTATCAATTTTCAAAAAAGGCAGGACTTGTTTGCGCTCCCACAGGTATTGTGAGGTAGGCATACCTTCCACGGTTCTATCCATGGTATTTTCGAACAGAATAGCACCGAGAATTTGATCACCAGTGAATGCGGGATTAGTCATGATTCGGGTGCGCATGGTATGCACGGTCGCAAACATTTCCTCTTCACCAGAATATTGATTTTCTGAGATACCATAAAGCCCCAAAGCCTTGGGTGTGCTTCCGCCACTTTGGTCTAGTGCGGCGATAAAGCCCGTTGAGTTTCTTGCTTTATTGAGTTGCTGTTCAAAAAGAGTCATTAGTTATTTGTATGAAATTTCTTAGGGCCGTATTTTCCCGAAAAAATTAAATGATCGCAAGCGACGAACGGGGTAGTATCCTCATATTTTCAGATATTGCCCACTCTCCAAGCAGGATTGTTACTGGATTATATTTAACCCCTAATTCGACACCTCTTACCTACATGTCAATTAATGGGAAAGCAGGTTCCTTTCAATCCTTGTGAATTTTAGACTAACTGACGGAATTTCGTATGGAAGAACCCGATCTAAAAACGCTCCTTGAACAGGCTTTACAGTATTCAAAAGAGTACATTGATTCGATGCCAGGTAGGATGGTTTATCCGTCCGAGGAGGCAATTTGGAACCTCGATGGGTTAGATGTTCCGTTGTCCTTGGAAGGCTACCCAGCTACAGAGACGCTTGCCTTGCTACATCGACAAGGATCCCCTGCCACGGTCGCCCAAACTGGCGGACGATATTTTGGTTTTGTCAATGGTGGGGCGCATCCTGCAGGGTTGGCGGCTCGATGGCTAGCTGATACTTGGGATCAAAATGCCGCACTCTACGCTATGTCACCGGTGGTTTCAAAGTTGGAGGCTATTTGTGAAAAATGGTTGGTCGATTTATTTCGTCTGCCTAAAGATTCTGCGATGGGGTTAGTCAGCGGTACATCTACTGCGCTAATTTGTGGATTGGTAGCAGGTCGAAATCATCTATTAGAAAAACAGGGCTGGAACGTCAGTGAGAATGGGCTTATGGGAGCGCCGGAACTCAACGTTGTTATCAGCGAGCATGCTCATGCCACGGTCCTTAAAGCACTTTCATTAATCGGATTGGGTCGTCGTAAAGTGTTCAAGGTTCCCTGCGATGACCAGGGCCGCATGAAAATTGAAGCTCTGCCTGAGTTTAATTCTTTTACGTTAGTTGTGGCAGGTGCTGGTGAGGTAAATAGCGGTAGCTTTGATGACATGAAAGCGATTTGCGCACGAGCCAACTCCGCAGGTGCTTGGGTGCATATCGATGGGGCATTCGGTCTTTGGGCCGGTGCTTCAAAATCAACCTATCATCTTTTCGACGGAGCAGAGCAAGCAAATTCTTGGTCTGTGGATGCGCATAAAACACTAAACGTTCCCTACGACTGCGGGATTGTGTTATGTCGCAATCGTAGTTCGTTGATTTCGTCCTTGCACGCTTCTGGTAGCTATATCCAGTGGAGCGAAAACCGCGATGGGATGTTGTATACCACGGAAATGTCTAGGCGAGCCCGGGCAGTTGAGCTGTGGGCCGTACTTAGGACATTAGGCCGAAATGGCATCGAATCGTTAGTGGACCAGTTGTGTGCTCGGGCGAAATTGTTTGCGAATTTACTTCGCGACGCAGGGTTTAAGATTATGAATGATGTCACCTTCAATCAAGTTTTGATAGCGGGTGCTTCAAACGACGAAACCCAACGAACCCTTGAGTATCTTCAAAAGAGTGGGGTGTGCTGGTGTAGCGGTTCAGTGTGGAAACAGCAGTCAGTTATTCGTATTAGCATTTGTTCTTGGATGACTTCAGAACGGGATGTGATTCTTTCAGCAGAGGCGTTCATCGAGGCGAGAACGATGGCTCAAAGCGTGAAGCCTTAGGGGAAAGCGCTCAACGAAGCCAGTAATTAGGACTCACTCTAGTCCAAAGAATTGGAATCAACAGATTCCGTAAAGCTGACTATTTGTCGTCATTTGTCCTAGGGAACCTCTGCAAAAGTCTAGACGAGTCGAGTTGAGATGAACGCGTAATAGTCATCCTATTGCGAAGATTTGGTACGAAAAAGCCGTTCATTCTATCAACCCAAATCAATAATTTGAGTGATTAGGGACAAATATGAGAAAGATGAAAAATAGGGCTTTTAAGTATAGTTGACTTGTGTGATTTCCAGGTGCTAAATAGGCTCTCTTTCTCGCTAATGGCCGCGTTAACGAGCGAAGATGAAACCAGACAAAAAACCAGATAAGTAATCGGCAAAAAAGGTCAGCTTTATGCCTAATTAAACGCATACTTTAGGTCAATTCTTAACAACGAATTTTCACTGCTTAGCTACTATGTCGAGCTATTTAGTACTGCTTAGTATATCGAAGTCTTATGCCAACCCTATATGAATTTCCACCCACGCGATCGAATAGAGTGAAGTGGGCGCTTGAAGAGCTCGGAATTGACTATACCAGTTCCTTCGTCGATTTTTTTAAATCAGAGCAACAGTCAGAACAACACAAACGCATCCACCCACTCGGGCTGGTTCCTGTGTATCAAACCGATACTTATACCATGTACGAGTCGGTCGCGATTTTGTTACAAGTTTTGGATGAATATCCCCATGCCAAACTGGCCCCGCCCATCGGCACGGCAGAACGGGGGATTTACTATCAGTGGTGTGTTTTTTCATCCGCCGAGCTAGATCCTCATTTGTTCGACTTTATGAAACATACGATGCACCTGTCAGAGGAGGAGCGTGTTCCCCAGATTGCTCAGCGTGCAGAGAAACAGTTTCGTGCAAGAGGACAAGTGTTATCTGATTTTCTGCAAGACAAACATTATGTGCTGGGCCAGCATTTCTCCGGAGCGGACATCGCATTGGGATACTCTTGCAATTGGGCCGCTTACACAGGGCTTCTTAAGGAATACCCGATTCTTGTAGAATACTACGCTAGATTACAATGCCGACCTTCGTTCCATAAAGTATTTGGTTCATAATCTTTTAATGCTAGGCTTGACCGATGTTCAGGTGTCATCTGTTCAGGTGCCGTCTTGTTATTCGCGAACGCCGTAATTCAGAGGAGGCGCTAGAACAGGTATCTCTCAGTTCGTCCGCTAACTACTTTAATCGTAAACCCTAAGCGTTGGTGGACGCAACAATCCAATTGAAATACCCTCTAAACATGGTAGACTAGATTTCAAGTTTTATTAAGTTGTACACTGATCTGCTGTTTGGTGTACGACAAATTGTGGCGCAGCGTTGAGCAATGCACCATATCGTTTTTGTCACTCAGGGAGTTTTTCACTCTGACTACTACTCGCACAATGGCTATTCTGTGCTCGTTCCACTTCTGCAAAATGTTGATATACATGACTTCAAGAAAACACTTCCTCGATTCAGTCCATTGGATCAAATCTATCACCATAGGGGCACTGCTCTTCATGGTCTTTCCTGCATTATCATATGCTGAAGGCAGTACTGTGGTTCCAGAGGGGTTTAGTCTCACTGATCACTGGGTAGGCATCGCTGCGTTGATTATTTTTGTGATTGCTTACATCTTTGTCATGCTCGAAGAGTACACCCATCTGTCGAAGTCGAAGCCTGTTATTGTCGCAGCGGGATTTATTTGGGCGTTGGTGGCTTGGGCTTATGGTCAAAATGGATTGTCAGGTGTTGTGGAGAATTTGGCTCGACACAATCTCCTCGAATATGCTGAATTGATGTTATTTTTGCTGGTTGCAATGACTTATGTTAATGCCATGGAAGAACGTAGGATATTCACCTATCTGAGGGTTTGGTTAGTTCGTAAGCAATTTAGCCTACGGGGAATTTTCTGGTTAACAGGCCTAATTTCATTTTGTTTATCACCCATCGCTGACAATCTCACCACAGCGCTAGTTATGTGTGCGGTGGTGATGGCGGTGGGCGGAACTGATCGCAAATTCATCTCCATTGGATGTATTAACATTGTTGTTGCCGCTAATGCTGGTGGTGCATTTAGCCCATTTGGTGATATCACAACGTTGATGGTTTGGCAAAAGGGAGTCGTGTCTTTTTGGCAGTTCTTTGATCTCATTATTCCATCTATCGTCAACTGGATTATTCCCGCGGTGTTTATGAGTTTTGCGGTCGATAATGCTAAGTCCTCCAGTGTGACCGAAGAGATAAGGCTTAAGCGGCATGCCTGGGTGATTGTAGTGCTCTTCCTTGTCACTATTGCTACCGCCGTGAGCTTCCATAATTTTCTTCACTTGCCTCCAGTTATGGGCATGTTTCTCGGACTCGGGTATTTGCAGCTGTTCGGTTTTTATCTTAAGAAAACTTTCAGCGAAGCCTATATCTCAAAAAAGTACGATATCGCTAAGGAAGATATTGATAGCTTTTTGAAAACCGGGGATATTCAACCCTTTAATGTGTTCTTGAATGTCTCCAGAGCCGAATGGGATACGCTACTATTTTTCTACGGCGTTGTAATGTGCGTGGGAGGGTTAGGGCACATTGGTTACTTGGCTTTCACTTCTGACATCATGTACAACGTATGGGGGCCAATGGCAGCAAACATTAGTGTGGGCTTTATGTCTGCCATTGTCGACAACATTCCAGTGATGTTTGCGGTATTGACGATGAACCCTGACATGTCCCTTGGGCATTGGCTGCTCGTCACACTAACAGCTGGGGTTGGAGGCAGTATGTTGTCCGTTGGCTCTGCGGCCGGAGTCGCACTAATGGGGCAGTCCAAAGGTAACTACACTTTCTTTGGTCATTTGAAATGGACACCCGTGATCTTTTTAGGGTACGCGGCGAGTGTAGCCACGCACATTTGGTTGAACTCATCGTTGTTTTAGGTTTTTCTTCCCGGTGGTTTAGCGCGCTCCAAAAACGAGTATATTTGGAGCGCGTGCCATCACTTTATAAGATCTTAGCTGGAATATCCTATCATCTGAAACAGAAAAACCGTTAGGAACTCGAAGCTCTTGCTTTTTCCAGCTTGTGTTTTAACGATTGTTTGTCAATTTTACCAATGGGTAGTTTGGGTAATTCGTTAATGATTTCGAAGTTTTTAGGCACCTTGTAGTTAGCTAGCCGCTCACGGCACCAGTGCTTCAATTCTGCTTCATCGACATCCGCATTCTCTTGAAGTTGAACAAATGCATAACCGACTTCATTGTAAATGGGGTCAAAAGTTGCGAGCACGGCGGTCATTGCAACCCCGGGGTGCTCTTCGATCACAATTTCGATTTCTCTAGGATAAATGTTAAACCCACCGGATTTATACATTTCTTTAGTTCTTCCGACCAGATGCCAGTTGCCATCTGATCTGAGTTGAGCAATATCCCCAGTCTTGAACCAACCATCAGCGGTAAAGGACTCGGCGGTCGCTTCCGGCTCATTGAAATAACCGTTCATTAGCCATCGTCCTTTTGCTTGGATTTCTCCGGGCTCTCCAATCTCCGCAATTCTTCCGTCTGCTTTCATCAGTCTGAGGTCATATCGTGGTTCTGGCCTGCCAATGGTATTCGCCAATACTTCGTGGGAAGCATTGGCATCAGAATATGATGCATAAGCCGTGAGTTCTGTCATTCCGTAAGCCATCGCCAGTTTCGCTCCCAAGGTACTAAGAAATCTGACCATGTGCTCAGGCATTGGTCCACCACCCCACACAATGTATTCCAGTGAGGATAAATCCGATCGATTGAATTCAGGGTGGTTAATGACCAAATGAAACATCGCCGGGGCTTGTAACCAGAAGGTGATTTTTTCTGTTTCAATTACTTTTAAAATCTCTCCAGCATCGAAGCAGTCCATGAAAATCAACGTTCCCCCAGCAACAAGGGCATAACTTGACATCATGCCAATGTTTGCGATGTGATTGATGGGCATATTTTGTAATACACGCATTTTTTCACTAGGCCACCGACTAAACTCAATGTGAGCGCAATGAACCAAACCGAAATGGGTATTCATCGCTCCTTTTGGGCGGCCAGTGGTACCTGACGTGAAAATTATGACAGCTGGATCGTCTGGTTGGGGGATTTCTCTGGCGCGATGCCATTGCTCATCGGAAGTGCTACGCGAAGAGGCGAGGAAATCGTCATAAGAGATACCAATCTCTGTTCGGGATTTGATTAAATATCACAATTTCCTGAATACACTGATATTCAGTTTTCAGGGCAGCCAGCTCGACATCATAACAACGATCATCAATTTCGCTGAACGCAAATATCAACTTAGGTTGCGCAGTGCTCACGACATGCTGGAATTCAGCCAGTTTGTAACGTGGATGCATGCCCATCCAAATTGCACCAATATCCACAGTGGCCATCATGACGATAAAGAACTCAGGACTGGGCGGCCCAAGTAGCGCAATGCGGTCACCTGCATTAACACCACTAGCCAGTAACGCTCTGGAAACCTGTTTCACCTCATTTGCCAGTTCGGCGTAATTATATCGAGCACCCTTGTGTACTAGTGCCTCACGGGTAGGTTGATTGTCGGCATGAAAGAAAACATAGTCACTGATTCTTTCAAGCATCGGTATATCGAGTTCAGATTTCATGTCTTGGATTAGGTTTTTGGATTCGGCCCTGAGATTAGATAGGTCTGTGGCCTATTTCGCACCAAAGACTGGACTTGGCGAATATTGTAAAGATAATACCAAGGAACTTCTGCAAAAATCATAATCGATCATGATATCTTCAAAGGCTCACTAGGCGTCGTTGCCGCAATACTTCGTTTACCCGTCTCTAGCCTCAATAGCTATCATGGGCATGACTAAGTGAATGGTTTGCCATTCTTCGTTGCCTTCTTAGGACCTTCGTTAGCAACTTTATGATCGAAAACGGCATAATATAAGTAGCATCATGACAATTGAAACTAATCTTACGGCAAACCATTTCCTTGGTGGTGACACGGTAGTGTAATCTGAGGTCTGTAATTTAGCTTTCTATTGCAGCTTCGCTATTGGCTTTGGCGGAGTGAACGTAGAGAGCGAAGCCAAAGCCGGTTTTTCAGGCTTTAGTATTGAATGTTGAGCC
>WLWV01000159.1 GCA_012103395.1 Gammaproteobacteria bacterium | reverse complement strand
CTTGTCAGTGCCATTCTCGTTGAGATTGACGATGAATGGAGCAATGCCGACAAGCGATATATCGTGTGGAACGACAATAATGACTCAAACTAAACCGAAGTTACAGACGTAGGGTTGCACAATCTGCTTGAGTTGGTATCAACGGTTTGTTCTCAGTAGCCTGTTATGTGTATACATGCGTCAACTGAATTCTACTTACTCTCCAGTTACTTTTTAATCTTCTAAGATCACTAGTAACTGTAAAATCCTATTTTTGAAAAAAATATGGGTTGTGCTATAGTGAACTGGGTATACAGCTTTTTGACGTGATGAATTGTATTCAGAGTTTAGATACGAGACCTGCTTTTGGTTCTATGCTGGATCTGGCTTAAATGAGTTGATAGCTTTGCTTATTTTGGAGCGGAGTTTTTTTATCGCTTAATTCACTGATATCATTAGGCTGTAACTTTGGAATTTGTATTTTATATGGTGGAGTAACACAATCGAGTTGTTTGGATTGCGGATACAAACGAAATAAAACTATAAAACTATTGGAGTATATAAATGAAAGATAAATTTAGGCCACAATCTGGTGATATAACGTTAAGCGATCTTGATCCGTCGGATCGGTCGCTCGTTGAAAATGCGGTGAAAAAAGGTTTCTCACGCCGTGAAATCCTCAAGATAATGATGGCCACGGGTGTTACTGCTGCTACCGCAAATAGCCTATTTACCAAAAGCGGTGAAGCCATGGCTTCTACTCCCAAGAAAGGGGGCTCCATTCGAATGGCATCTAACCTCCACGGCCCTGATGACCAGTTAGACCCAAGGCTGTTTACCTCTACCATCGACTATACTCGTGGTCGGGCAACCTACAACAGTTTGATTCGCCATTCTAACGAACTTGTTCCTCAAGCGGAGTTGGCTGAAACATTTGAACCTAACTCCGATGCTTCTGAGTGGACTTTTAAAATCCGTAAGGGTGTTAGCTTTCATGATGGATCTCCGATGACAGCTGATGATGTTGTTTACTCTATGAGTCGTCACCTTGGAGAAGATTCTACTTCAGTAATCAAGTCGGTTATGTCTTCGGTTAAAGAGTGGAAAAAAGTTGGTCAACACGAGGTGAAAGCTATTCTGCATTCATCAAATGCTGATTTACCCACATTGTTGGGATTGTTCCAAAACAAAATCATTAAGAATGGCAGCACCGGCGAAGGCAATGGTACGGGCCCGTTCAAGATGGATTCGTTTGAGCCAGGCGTGAAATCTGTTCATACTCGTAATGAAGATTACTGGGCAGAAGGCGCAAACCTTGATACCATTGAGATTACTGGTATTACCGATCCGGTTGCCCGAGTAAATGCGCTCATTTCTGGTGATATCCAAATGGCTACCGTAATTGACCCCAAAGCATTTCGCCAAGTTGAGGAAGCTGAAGGTGTGACTTTGTTGTCCACGCCTGCGGCACTTCAAATGGGCATCTGCTGTTTAAAAAATACAGCGCCAGGGGAAAACGCTGATTTTGTTAAAGGTATGCAATACATCCAAGATCGGGAACGTATCGTTAAGAAAATTCTGAAAGGAAAAGGTTCTGTAGGAAATGACACGCCTGTTATGTCTGCCCACGGCCCTGACTTCTGTTCTGAACTGGCTCAGCGTGAGTTCGACCCTGATAAAGCAAAATTTCATTTCAAGAAAGCCGGTATCAGTGGCGCTGAAATTTTCTCCGCCCCTGTGGTTTCAGGTGTTCAAGATGCCGTTCTTCTCGCCCAAGCAAACTGTGCGAAAATTGGTTTCGATCTTCAGGTTAAAAAAGTTCCTACCGATGGGTATTGGGGCGCTGTTTGGATGAATGAGCCAGTGAACGTTGTTACATGGAACATGCGTCCAACTGCAAATTCACAAATGGCAATCCAATTTGCACCGGGTGCTGCATGGAATGACACTTACTGGAACAATGACCGCATGGGTGAGTTGCTTAGGCTGTCGCTTTCTGAAATTGATCCAGATAAACGTCATGCTATGTACTGCGAAATGCAAACATTGATTCACAATGAAAGCGGAATGGTTATTCCTGCTTTCTCAAACATCAATGATGGTATTAGCAGCAATATCATGGGTATGCCCTCTGTTCCTCTTGGACAGTTGGGTGCTTGTGAATGGCCGGAGTTGGTTTGGCTTGCGTAATTTCTAGTTAACGATTAAGGCCTGCATTTTTAATGCAGGCCTTTTTTGTTTCTACCGTTTGGTAATGAAGTTTTCCGTCCGTTCCCCTGATACTCACTGGTTCCTATCGGTTTTCAATTAACCTTGCCACAGAATTGGCCGGCTGACTGCATCTGACCGGTTTTCAGATAAGTTTGTTTTTGTGGTATTGTGAGTAATCATTTTTAGCATTTCGCTATATATATCTGTACTAATTGTTTACGAGAGGAAGTCTCATATGATGACTCAAATGGTTTTGCGGCGCATTGGTATTGGGTTCGCGACCCTTATAGTGGTGTCAATTATTGTCTTTATTGGAACCAGTGTGTTACCCGGCGATGTGGCACAAATCATTTTGGGTCAAAGTGCGACGCCTGCAACACTGGCCCAGCTTCGATCAGAACTCGGACTGGATCAGCCTGGTTATATTCGATATTTTATTTGGCTCGGCGACATGGCCAGTGGTGATTTAGGAACATCAAAAGCGGGCGGTGCTAGTATTGTCAGCCTGACTAGTGGCCGACTAGGAAATACAATGATGATGGCTGGGATTGTGTCGCTCATTTCCATTCCTCTTTCCGTAGCGTTGGGACTTTGGGCTGCCATGCATCCTGGTACGTGGCTAGATCGAGTGATTACCTTCGGTACACTTAGTACGATTTCAGTACCAGAGTTCTTCATTGCGACGATTTTGGTATTAGTTTTAGCAGTGGAGCTGCACTGGTTGCCTGCTATCGCATACATGAGCGGTGATGAAACGGGTTGGCAATTGATGAAAGCACTTGCCATGCCCTTACTCACCTTAGTTATTGTCGTTTCGGCTCAAATGATCAGGATGACCAGAGCGGGGATTTTGAACGTGATGAGTTCTCCGTATATTGAAATGGCTATTCTGAAAGGCGTACCGAGGAGGAGGATTATTTTGCGTCATGCTCTGCTGAATGCCATTGGGCCAATAGTGAATGTTATCGCGCTCAATTTAGCCTACTTGGTTAGCGGAGTGGTCATTGTTGAAACTATTTTTGCTTATCCTGGGCTTGCGAAGCTTATGATTGATGGTGTGCAAACGCGAGATCTACCTTTAGTTCAAGCATGCGCAATGATTTTTTGTGCCACTTATGTAGTTTTGATCTTGATCGCTGATGTAGCGTCAATTCTTTCAAACCCTCGTCTGCGCCATCCGAAATAGATTAGAGAAAGGTAATCATTATGACTGAAAATAATACGAGAGAAGAAGAAGTCCTAGCGAAGCTGGATACCTTTGATGAGTTGCCTGATGCGCCTCCCAAGCGTCGCATCAAACTTTCCTGGGTTGGTAAAATTGCTGTCGCAGTGGTGGTGTTCTGGATGATCATTATCGTGATAGGGCCCTCAATCGCACCGTATCATGAAATGGATATGGAAGGAGAAGACGGCTTTCTTGATGCCTACGACAATTTTTATCTTGGAACAGATTATCTTGGCAGAGATACGCTATCGAGAATTATATTTGGGGCAAGAAACACCATAGGAATCTCTATTCTCGCAACACTGCTAGCCTACTGTATTGGAATCACACTTGGGATTGCAGCAGCGGTAAAGGGGGGATGGATAGACATGTGTATTAGCCGGATTAATGACTCGATTCTGGCATTGCCATCTATTATGTTAGGTCTCATAGCCATCGCCGCATTAGGTTCGTCTATCTCCATTTTGATTGGTATTTCAGCGATAATTTATGCAACCAGTGTCTTTCGAATCGCCAGAGCACTCGGACAGGATATTATGGTTCAGGATTATGTTGAGGCCGCGAAGGCTCGAGGCGAGGGACTTTGGTGGATTATTAAATCAGAGGTTTTACCCAATGCCGCGATGCCGTTAGCGACGGACTTTGGACTCAGATTAGTATTTGTTGTGCTTTTTATCTCTAGTTTGAGTTTCTTGGGACTAGGGATTCAACCCCCCGCATCGGATTGGGGTAGTATGGTTCGTGAAAATCTTCAAGGGTTGACTTATGGATCTTATGCGTCGATTTGGCCAGCGTGTGCGATCGCTACTTTCACGATCTCGATCAATCTGATTGTCGATGATATTTCTGCGAAGTCTGGCGGTAGTCTTGCTAAGAAAATGGTATAAAACAATGGATAAATTACTCGAAGTTAAAAATCTAAAGATTAGTGCCCGTAGTGATGAGGGGAAGGAAATTCCGATTGTAAAAGGTGTCTCGTTTGATATCTTTAAAGGTCAAGTCGTTGCTTTGATTGGTGAATCTGGTTCAGGAAAGACCACTATTTCCCTATCATCTTTAGCCTATACGAAACCCGGGTTACATTTCGCTGGTGGAGAGGTATTACTAAACGGTGAAGATGTCCTGAGCATGGCGCCTTTAAGGCAGCGCGAAATCCGAGGTTCTAATGTCGCCTATCTTGCACAAAGCGCTGCAGCAACGTTTAATCCCGCTATTACCATCGGTGAGCAGGTTACCGAATCGGCGGTTTTACACGGCATCTTGTCCCAAGAAGAAGCGACCAAACGCGCTGAGGAACTATATCGCGCATTGGAATTGCCCGATCCAGATCGCATCGGTCATCGATACCCACACCAGGTTTCTGGCGGACAATTGCAACGCTTAATGGCTGCTATGGCTTTATGCGGACGACCGGATTTAATGGTTTTGGATGAGCCCACAACTGCATTAGATGTAACAACGCAAATCGAAGTACTCAAAGCCTTTAAGAAAGTTATCCGTGAAGAAAACGCAGCCGCAATTTATGTCACCCATGATCTTGCTGTGGTCGCACAAATCGCTGATTATATTGTGGTGCTTTATAGTGGTGAAATTATGGAACAAGGTCCTGCAGATCAAATTATAAACTCTCCGACTCACGCATATACTCGTCGATTGATGGATGCCGTTAGGCCTAAACCAGGTGCTGGCCAGGGGGTTGAGGTTTCAGGAGAACATGATCGTGACATTCCTGCGGTTGAAGTGTCTAAAATGACAGCAGGATATGGAGGTGTTGTTAACGGAGAACCTAAGGTAACGATACTTAGGGACGTTAATATCAAGGTCAAAAATGGCCAAGTAATGGGCGTTATTGGCGAATCTGGTTGTGGTAAATCAACACTGGCCCGTGTTATGGCTGGGCTGCTTCCTCAGGCTAAAGGCGACGTAAAACTGGAGGGTGATAAGCTTCAAGGCAGCTTACATGATCGTTCGTTAGAAGAGTTACAGAAAGTTCAGTTCGTCTTTCAAATGGCGGACACTGCTCTCAACCCTAAACAGCTGATTGGCGATATCATCGGTCGACCTCTGGAGTTTTATCACGGAATGAAAGGAAGCGAAAAACATCGAAAAGTGTCGGAAATTCTTGATATGGTAGAACTTCCTGCGGATTTTGCTAGTCGTTATCCCATGGAATTGTCTGGCGGCCAAAAACAGAGAATTAATTTAGCACGTTCATTGGCAGCGTCACCAGAAGTTATGCTCTGTGATGAGGTGACGTCTGCGTTGGACTCTATCGTTGGGGCGAATGTGATCAAATTGCTCACGTCACTTCGAGATAAGACTGGAGTGTCATTTGTCTTTATTAGTCACGATTTGTCCACTGTGGCATCTTTTGCGGATACGATTGTTGTTCTTTACGCTGGTCGAGTCGTTGAGCAAGGTCCTACTGATGAAGTACTAACACCTCCTTTTCATCCTTATACGCGACTTCTCATTAGTTCTGTACCAGAGTTAAGGCTCGGTTGGTTGGAAGAAACCATGGAAAAACGGGAAATGGCAGTGGGCATTTCGAAGGGAGTTGAGATTACCTCGATCGGCTGTCCATTTTACAATCGATGTCCTAATGCCATTGAAGGTACTTGCAATGTTAAAAATGCGCCTATCATCGAATTGAATAACGGCCATCAGATTTCCTGTCATTTGAAACTGACTGAACTCAATGATGTTGAAGAATCGACCAACGCAGCGCTTAGCGCAAGTGAGTCGAATAACGTCGTGTCAATTAGCTCCAATTGGGATAAATCATGAGTAAGTTTCCTGCGCTAAGTTCGATGGGTGTACAAAACCCAGAACAAATAGCGCGATACGCGATTTATATGACTGAGAACACGGATGTTCTGAGGATTATTTACGACCGCAAAAAAGGCTCTATCCTTCCTGTTAGCCGAAAATATCGCTTCCCTCGGTTGAAGAAGTCGACGCTAGTGGACAGTGGAACGCGACAAACAGGTGTTTTGTACGAGAGTTCTGCTGAATTCAGACATGCGGTGACTGAATTGGAGAGTTTGATGGATTCACGGGGAGACGCTAAAGAGAACCAAAAACTGGTTCTAGAGGAAATTCGCGCATTAGAAGAAGACGTGGCAGCGAGAATTCATTATATCAAGACACTAATAGAAAAAAGTTAACTCATGTGACGTACTCTCCCGAGAAGAATGTGATTTTTCCCGGGAGATAGCGAACTGTTTCCCCATCAAGTTGATCTGAATTCGGGTTAATCTGGTGTGGCTTCGTCCTTAGCTCGTTTTTGTATTGATTCTATGGCGGAGCTTGAAGAATGCATTGCCGTCGGTGTTGTAAGTCCTTGTTTCCCCAATGGTGTGGAAGCGCGTTTAGTCATTCGATAGAACGCGAATAAGCCGGTTACTAAATGAACAGTTCCCATGCTCCAGAAAAAGCCATTGTTTCCAAATTGGTCCATCACGATCGCAACGAGTATAGGCCCAATAACCGCCCCTAACCCACCCACTAATACCAAGGCCCCGCTCGCGGATATCATCTGATTTGGTGTGAGGTGGTCGTTTGTATAAGCGATACAAACGGAATAAAGTGGCAATGCTAGGCCGGCAAAGAGACTCACAGAAAGATAAAGTATGAGCATCGAATTTTGTTGTAGGGAAGCTGGCACGCAGGTAAATGCAGCCAACGCCGTCAAGAGGGTGGTTATGGTCAATACTATCCGTCTGTCGTATCGGTCCGAGAGCGCTCCGATTGGCCACTGCAATATGACCGTTCCGATGACTGCTGACGCCATAAAATAGGAAATACTTTTCAGGTCTAGGCCAAGGCGCTGCCCATAAACCGGTCCTAAAGCAAAGAATGTGGCCGTAACCAGTCCTACCATGAACATACCGACGATCCCAAGTGGGGATATACGATACAGGTCTTTTAGGCTGATACTGATCGACTCTTCAAATTTTGGTGTTTTATTGGCAGAGAGAAGTAAAGGTACTACCGCCAATGAAATCAGCACCGAAGTAAGGACAAATAAGGGATAGCCTCTTGGGTCAGCGAGATTTAGAAATAACTGACCCACTCCCACCCCGGCGTAAGTCACGACCATATACATTGAAAGTAATTGTCCGCGAGTACGGTTGGTTGCTCGATCATTTAGCCAGCTTTCGGCCACAACATACAATCCAGCAAAGCAGAATCCGCTAATCAAGCGAAGCCCAATCCAAACTGATATTTGCACAAATACCGCATGCACTAATATAGTTGCTGAAGCGAGCGCCGCCAGCGCAGCAAAGGTACGAATATGCCCTACCTGAACCATGACTTTAGGTGTGAGCACAGACCCAGAGAGAAACCCGACGTAAAAAGAAGACATGATGAGGCCGGTTACCGTGGTTGGGAATCCTTCTTGGTCTGCTCTAACTGCGAGCAACGTTCCCTGAAGGCCGTCGCCCAACATGAGTATTCCAAATCCGAGTAGCAGTGCCCAAGATGACTTTAGGGACACTATTAACGTGGATGATTGGGAGGGTTTGGTTGGCATATGGCGGAATTTCTGCAGATAGACTAAGGAAGTACGAGAAAATTATGCTGAGATTATTGCACAACCAGTCTTGTTGGTGGTTCAAAATAGCGCAGCTTTGGCTAGAACTCTGAACTAGTAGATTGTGCAACCCTACGTCTGTAACTTCGGTTTAGTTTGAGTCATTATTGTCGTTCCACACGATATATCGCTTGTCGGCATTGCTCCATTCATCGTCAATCTCAACGAGAATGGCACTGACAAGC
>WLWV01000158.1 GCA_012103395.1 Gammaproteobacteria bacterium | reverse complement strand
AGGTCTGTAATTTATTTCTTTAGCGATGTTCGTTTGGCTTAGGCGAAGTGAGCGTAGCGAACGAAGCCAAAGCCAATAGCGAAGCTGCAATAGAAAGCTAAATTACAGACCTCAGATTACACTACCATTTCCTATGCTTTCTGGGTTTAGTGACGAATTGTACCTTTGTTGGGATTGACCCAATAGATAAATAATTATAGCCGTTTAGATAATTGTTTGCCCTTTAAGATTAACCGTCAGTATTCTGCCGCGTGGATGATTGTCGTAACTCGCATGGTCCTGTTTTGGCCATCCGGGTCTTCAGAACCAGATCGTTTGGTCGGATCATAGTAATCAATTTTCCAAAGACATCCTTCATCGTAGGGCTTTACTCTTTAAAAACCATCAAATTATCGAGTAAGAGGTGCGTCAATAGGGTTAGGTCTTGAATCCCAAACTTGACTGGAAATGGCATTGATAGCAATGAGCATCAAAATTGGTACGTGAGAATTACTACATTAACAGCGGCCAACCGAATTCCCTGCCCGTTTGATGTGCCTCTCCCCTAGCAAACAGCGAATTCCTAACGTGCTTTTTGCAGCAGCATTACCGAGCTGATTACGGTGGCGGCACCGATTAGCTGGAGGAGTGTGAGTTCCTGTTGTAAGAGGAGATAGCCAAATACCATTGCCCAAACCGGCGCAGTATTGTCGATAATGGCGGTGCGCAATGGTCCGATCAAGCTCACGGCTTTGAATAGTGTAAAGGTGGCGATTACATAGAAAATCGTGCTGCCCGTGATGGCGAGCCAGCCTGTGGTTGATGTAGGCCATTGGTATTCAACCAGTGTGAGACGTAACACTAATAGGATAAAAGTGACCATGGCCAGTGATTGCGCCATCACCACGAAGGTATTGTATTGCACTAGGTTTCGCTCACTGACCACCAGCATTAAGGACATGATGACCGCAGCGGCTACGGCAAAAAGCGTGCCTTCGGGCTCCAGTCTGAACGGTGTGTTAATGAGAACAACGATTAATCCCCCAAAGGCGATGATCATTAACAACAACGCTTGAATAGAGAATAGATCTTCTTTTCGAATCCAGCGATAGATCGCAATTAAAATGGGGTAGGTGTAGAAAATCAATACCGCGATCGCCACAGGAATGGTCTGCACTGCGCCAAGTAAGGCGTACATTAAGGCACAAAGTAGTGCCCCCATAATCAGCGCCAAACGTCGGGCGCTACCCGGCATGGCTAGCGTGGGTCGTTTAATGGCGATGACCAGCAGTAAAGAGAAAAGAAAAGCACTCGCCCGTGAAATGTTAAGCGCATGGATATTCGCGCCGTGTTGATAACTGATGCTTGCGAATGACATGTTGAGCGCAAAAGTGACCGCAGAAGTCAGTGCGATCACACCGCCAAGAATGCGTCGTCTCTTGGCTAATAAACCCTCGTCCTTGTTGTCATTCATGCTTGGGTATTCTGTGTCGTTCACTCCCTGTTTTACCGTACTATTCGAAAGACGTAGAAACCGACCCAAGCTCACCAAAATCAGCCTTGATCTGATCGCCGGCGCTGGCTAGGTAGACATCGCAAGTGGTTCCTGTGGTGATGAAATTACCCGCTTTGAGCTCAATTCCCCTGGACTGCAAGTGATTCGTTATCCACGAAACGGCATTTAGCGGATTGCCCAATACGTTTTCACCGGAGCCGTTGGCAGCCAGTTTGTCATTGACGAATAGTTGGGTGCGGCAAGTTGATAAGTCCAAGTGTTTCCAGTCGTTGTTGCGTTCCCCAAGGATGCTCACACCATGTATCGCATTGTCTGCAATCAGCGCCGCCTTGCCCACCTTAGTAAAGTCGGTGTAACGATGGTCAACAACTTCGATAGCGGGAATTAGTGCGCCAATGAATGGCTTGACAGTTTCTGCTGTATAGGGCGTTCCCGGAAACGGAACATCTTGATCCAGCATAAAAGCGAACTCCTGCTCGACGATCCGAAGCACGAAATCTTCCGCCACCAACGATCTCCCATTTGAATAAGTAGAATGACTTAGCATACAGCCAGAAAAAGGACCGTCCACACCCAATGCGTTTTTTGCTGAATCATTAGTACAAGCCAGTTTGTAACCGCAAACGGAAGACTGATTATGAAACAGTAGGTGCGAAACAATTTGGCGCTGCACTTCGTAAGCATCGCTTTCTGATTTAGGGTACATGGACTCAGGTATGTTATCCACGACCTCTTTATAAAATCGTTTCTCTAGGAGGAAATCGGTAGCAGGGAAAATATTCGTCATGGAACGTAAACCTTAAGTTGACCCTATTATTAGGCGGGTAATGTAACAAGAAGCAGTGACTCTGCACAGTAAATTAGGCCACGGACCGAATAAGCTTCTCGATATAATCTATACTATGGGGATGTTTGATTCACGGCGTGTCTTGGTGGCAGGTGGTGAAGTGAAAAGAATGATTTCGGGCAATTCTAATGCCCTTTTAAATACCCTACGACCCATGCGACCAGAAAACGAAGAGTTAAAAACAGCGGGCCTTAAAGTGACGTTGCCTCGGGTCAAGATTCTCAGGATTCTAGAGGATTCTGCCAAAGGAGCGAGGCATTTGAGTGCTGAGGATGTGTATAAGAAGCTGCTTGAAGCGGGAGATGACGTTGGTCTTGCGACGGTTTACCGTGTGTTGACGCAGTTTGAAACCGCCGGGCTCGTTGACCGGCATAACTTTGAGACAGGACACTCCGTGTTCGAGCTATCAAAAGGAGCCCACCATGATCACATGGTGTGTATTGATACGGGAGAAATTATTGAGTTTAGCGATGATTCCATTGAGGAGAAACAAAGACAGATTGCGGAACAACATGGCTACGAACTGGAAGATCACTCTCTGGTTTTGTACGTCCGCAAAAAGCAATAGCAAAAAGCAAGGGCGGATTTCTCATTTTGTAAGATATTAATTACTTAGCGCTCTTTTTGCATCCGTCGCCATTTCTTCCCGAGAGATGCCCTAGTCCTTAATACCGTGATGGTCTTGGATGGGTAAGATGGCGTTGTCATTTTTGGGAAGAAATATTTCTAAATAGGAATGATTATTATTTGTATTCGTAATTGCGTTTTGATAAGATTGAAAATCAAGTAGTAAAAATCAAACAAAGACGCCAGATGTGGTTGTCCTACATCGCGCTTGGCGTTTGATATTAATAAATAATCAACTTGTCCAAATAGAACGAAAACAGTGAACATGATTGGTAATTTTAAACACTCACTTAGATTTAGCCCCATTTTAGGTCTTATCATTTTTCTCACTCAGTCCTTTGTTTATGCCGCTGAAGATAATCTGGTAAATATCTATTCAGCGCGTAAAGAGGCATTGATACTACCTTTGTTGGAGCGGTTCCAGTCTGAGACAGGCATTAACTTCCAGCTTGTGACTGGAAAGGCTGATGGCTTACTAAAACGAATTGAGATTGAAGGCGAAGCCACCCCGGCGGATGTGCTGATTACCTCTGATGTGGGGCGTCTACATAGAGCAAAGTCCGCGGGTATCCTGCAACAAGTTGACAATGCCATATTGGAGAAAATGGTTCCGGTGCATCTTCAGGATAAAGACAATTATTGGTTTGGGATTTCCCAGCGAGCGCGGGTTATTTTCTATGGGAAAGACCGAGTTGATCCGTCGGAGTTGTCTACCTACGAAGCGCTTACCGATGAAAAATGGCGTGGCCGGTTTTGTATTCGTTCTTCCAGTAATGTCTACAATCAATCCCTAGTGGCATCCATGATCGAGCATCTTGGTTTGGAAGAAACCGAAAAGTGGGCCAATGGGCTAGTCGCCAACTTTGCTCGTAGTCCCGGCGGTGGAGACACGGACCAGATTCGTGCCGTTGCCGCTGGACAATGCGATGTGGCGGTTGCTAACAGCTATTATTATGGTCGGCTTATTAATAGCGATAAGCCGAAAGATCTGGCGGTTGCGGGGAAAGTCGGGATTTTCTGGCCTAATCAAGAAGGCCGAGGGGCGCATGTGAATGTGAGTGGTGCTGGGATCACTAAGCACGCTAAACACCCCGAGGCAGCACAGGCATTACTTGAGTTCCTTGTGAAAGCGGAGTCGCAAAGTTGGTATGCCGAGGTGAATAATGAATACCCGGTAACCCCAAACTCTCAAATTTCAGAAACACTACAGTCCTTCGGTGATTTCACTGCTGATACGTTGGATTTGACGGTGTTGGGTGAAAATAATAAAGCGGCTTTGCAACTAATGGATCGAGCCGGCTGGCGGTAGCTACGGGTGATATTCGCAGTTAAAAACGGTATACAAGATATAGGGGGCTGGGCATAATTCGCAAGCTGGTATCGGCGATCTGATTTTCGTCTTCCAGCGCGATTGATAATGAATTTTGCCCTGCCTGATGTTCTCCTGCTCAGGAAGGCATTCCTAAGGAAAACGATGAACACTGCTGCTATCACAAACAGCAAAAAACCACAGAAGCTACGCGCCTTTAGCCCGTGGACGGTGATGAATGTGTTTTTTACGTTCACCATCCTCATGCCGATCATTACCATCTGTGCGTATCTTTTTCAGCCACCCAGCGAAAACTGGGGCCATCTTGTCGACACGGTACTTCCTGACTATATTCAAAACTCGTTGTGGTTGATGATCGGGGTTGCGTTTGGGGTGACTAGTATGGGGACAATAACGGCATGGCTCACCAGCATGTACCAGTTTCCTGGCAGACGTCTGTTAATTTGGGCGCTGCTGCTTCCATTGGCGATGCCTGCATACATCATTGCGTACACCTATACCGGCATGCTTGATGCGAGTGGTCCGGTGCAAGAGGGAATTCGTGATGCCTTTGGCCTGAAATATGGTGAATATTGGTTTCCAGAAATTCGATCTATCGGCGGAGCGATCGCAATGCTGTCGCTCGTGCTTTATCCGTACGTGTATCTGCTTGCGCGAGCGGCGTTTATCAATCAATCGGTTTGCGTGCTAGAAGCCAGCCGGACATTAGGCTGTGGAGCATGGGGCAGTTTTCTCCAAGTCGGGCTGCCGCTCGCCCGCCCAGCGATCGTTGCTGGCTTGTCTTTGGCGTTAATGGAAACACTAGCAGACTTTGGCACTGTGCAGTACTTTGGAGTAAGTACTTTCACCACGGGTATTTTTCGCACTTGGTTTGGGATGTATGACGCTGTTGCAGCATCCCAACTTGCTGCCTTACTGATGTTGTTTGTATTTGTCCTGGTGTTGATGGAGCGCTGGTCCCGGCGCCGTGCTCGTTTTCATCACACAACCAATCAATTTCGGCGTCTACCAGAAGCGCAGTTATCGCCCGGAAAAGCTTGGCTGGCGACACTGGCTTGTTTTTTACCGCTACTATTCGGGTTTCTAATTCCGGTATCGCAGTTAATACTGTGGGCGTTTGCTACCTATCAAGAGATGTTGGATGATCGATTTATTGAGCTTGCGATAAACAGTTTCATGCTTGCTGGTGCCGCCGCGATTCTTGTTTTGATTCCGGCATTGTCCATTGGCTATCGCAATCGTACCAATCCATCTATCGCTATGACCTTCTGCACTAGACTTGCTTCAATGGGGTATGCGATCCCAAGTACCGTCATCGCGATCGGGGTTCTTATCCCTTTCGGCGCAATGGACAATCTAATGAATGATTGGATGAGTGATCACTTTGGCATTCAAACTGGATTGCTGCTAACGGGTACGGTGTTCATTTTGTTGTTTGCCTACACGGTCCGTTTTCTGGCGGTGTCTTTACAAACGGTTGAAGCGGGTCTTGGAAAAATTAAACCTTCCATGGACGATTCTGCCCGTTCGATGGGGTTATCCCGGGGACAGGTAATGCAGCGAGTCCATTTACCAATCATGAAAGGTAGCCTGCTTACAGCGATAGTGATAGTATTTGTCGACGTTTTAAAAGAGCTGCCTGCCACCCTTATGTTACGGCCATTTAACTTCAATACGCTGGCAGTTCGTGCTTATGAACTGGCATCTGACGAACGACTGGCGGACTCTTCAACCGCTGCACTGGCCATTGTCGCCGTTGGAATTATCCCCGTGGTTTTACTCAGTAGTGCCATTAGCCGTTCCCGTGCTGGTAGCTAATTCCCATGAGTGAACACCTAAGAATCACCGACCTTTGTGTTGATTTAGCCGGATATCCCGTTGTAAACAACATCAACCTAAGCCTCAAAACAGGCCAAATTGGCAGTCTACTTGGCCCCAGTGGTTGTGGAAAAACCACCTTATTGCGAACCATTGCCGGCTTTGAAAAGCCAAGAGAAGGCAGTATTTACATTCGCGATCAACTAATCTCGGATCAATCTCAAGCCATACCGCCAGAGCACCGAAAAATTGGTATGGTCTTTCAGGATTTGGCGCTATTTCCACACTTGACGGTGGAAGGCAATGTTGAATTTGGAATCCGCCATCTGTCTGCGTCAAAGCGAATCGCCCGAGTCAAGTCACTGCTTGAATTGATTGGCTTGGGAGGGTATCTAAAGAGTTATCCCCATGAGCTATCCGGTGGGCAGCAGCAGCGAGTTGCCCTTGTGCGGGCCATGGCCCCGCGGCCAGATCTACTATTATTGGATGAACCCTTTAGCGGACAGGATACCGAGAGAAGAGAGCAGCTTTCCTTGGAGGTCCGTAATATTCTCGTCCAAGATGGCGTAACTGCATTATTGGTTACCCATGATCAACACGAAGCATTCACTTTCGCAGACGCTATTGGCGTGCTCAATCATGGTCGTCTGCGTCAATGGGATAGCGCATTCAATCTCTATCACAAGCCGGCAGATCGGTTCGTGGCGGACTTCATTGGTCAAGGTGTGTTCATCACCGGAAAGGTGCTGAATGATAGGGAGCTGGAAACACCCCTTGGACTGATACGGGGAGAAATGGATCATGTACCAACCATTGGCACAGAAGTTGACCTACTCGTTCGTCCCGATGACGTGCTTCATGATGACTTCAGCCCTGTCAAAGCAATCATTGAAACCAAGTCATTTCGTGGCGCCGATCACCTCTACAACCTAACTTTCCCAGGAGGGGCGGATGTGCTGTGCCTAGCGCCCAGCCATCACAACCACAAAGTCGGAGAGAAAATTGGCGTAAAACTGGACATGGATCACCTCGTGTTTTTCCCGAAAGTTGGAGAGTAACCATTCGCTATTCCCGTCCACAAGACGGGTTACTTGATGATCGATGCTCCAAAGCTTTAAATCAGAAACCGATACCTACAGCCTCGGCATGTAAAAGTAGGCTTTGTTAGTTGAATTTGTTAGTGGATTAGCTCGCTAATGTGTTTTTCCACTAGATCGATAGTATGGGACCAATTGAAGCGGCCATGAGCCATGACAATGCTCGCGGCACGCTTTGCTTGCAGTGTTTCCTGATTCGCCTCGAAGGCCTGTCTCATGGCTTTAGCCAATACCTTGGGTTTGATTTCGCACAGTCTGATTGATGCTACGTCGATCTCAAATCCCAACCTCATGGTGAAAAATTGATGGATGGGCAATTTGACGTCGACGGCGGGTACAAGAAATGAGGTTCTCGAGGTGGAGAAGTCTCGTGTTGGGCCAATATTTGGTAGCATAGTGGGAGTGCCACAGGCTTCGCATTCAAGCGCTGGCATAAGGAAACCTTCGCCGCGATAAGGCCAGACTCCGATTGTGCACGTTCGGTATAATGCCGCCAGTTCTTCGCTGGACAGATGTTCATCTAGGTGGATAATTTCAGGAAGCGTTGGATCATGGGCGATTTTCACAATCTCATTTCGGTAGCGGTTGTCTTTGTAAAAAACATTCGTACTCGAGTCCTTTATTACCAGGCTGACATCGTCGTCTGGGCCAAAGGCGGATATATAAGCTTTCAGCAAAATGTCAATGCCTTTGCGGACTGCGGCGCCCCCGACAAATAAAAAACGAACTCGCTTATTGGTGGGTAAATTGTATTGCTCGCCTTTGGGAGTAAATATGTCGGTGTTGACCCCATGGGGCACGACTCGAATGCGGTTTTCTTCGACGCCCCCTGTCAACGCATTTTGGCGAGTCCAATCACTGTGTACCCAAAGCTGTTGATAGCGGGTGTTAAGGTAGTGTACCCTGAGGTCTGTAATTTATTTCTTTAGCGATGTTCGTTTGGCTTAGGCGAAGTGAGCGTAGCGAACGAAGCCAAAGCCGGTTTTTCTGGATTAGGTGTTGAATGTTGAGCCATCA
>WLWV01000157.1 GCA_012103395.1 Gammaproteobacteria bacterium | reverse complement strand
TGATGGCTCAACATTCAATACTAAAGCCTGAAAAACCGGCTTTGGCTTCGTTCGCTACGCTCACTTCGCCTAAGCCAAACGAACATCGCTAAAGAAATAAATTACAGACCTCAGGGTACACTACCTTCGTTATTGCGATATCAATAGAACGCACGATTTCATCCAGATCTCCCTTGGTACAGATCAAAGCAGGGCTCAGACAAATGGTATTATTGTGCTCTGCAAAACTGCGATTTGTACGTCCAATCATCACGCCTTGTTTCAAACAATCTCCCGCAATACCAGCAACCACAGACTCATCCACCGGTTCCTTGGTTTGGCGATCCTTAACCAGTTCAAGACCAACGAACAAACCCTTTCCTCGGACATCACCGATCATCGGATGCTTCTGTTGAAGTTCCAGCAGCTGATCCATCAGATAGTCACCCATCTTATTGACGTTATCGAGCAGGTTTTCCTGTTCGATAATTCGCATATTTTCGAGCGCGGCCGCCGGACCTCCTGCACAACCACCAAACGTACTGATATCACGAAAGTAATGCATCTTATCGCTAGGATCAGCAAGAAACTCGCTGAAGAGGTTTTCGGTCGTCGCCATCACAGAGATCGCGGCATACCCACTCGCAACACCTTTCGCCATGGTCACGATATCCGGTTTTACGCCATAGTGCTGATAGCCAAACCATTTTCCCGTACGACCCATACCACAGACCACTTCATCAATATGGATCAATACGCCGTATTTCGTGCAAATTTCTTGAATGGTCTCGAAATACCCCTCTGGAGGAGTAATCACACCGCCACCTGCAGTAATTGGCTCAAGAATCACCGCACCAACGGTATCAGGCCCTTCACGCAAAATAGTTTTCTCCAGCTCTTTCGCCGACTGAACACCAAAATCTGGGTGATCACCATTCGCCGAACGATAAGCTAAGCAATGAGGAAACTCCACGAAACCAGGAGTAAATGGCCCGTACTGATCTTTACGTTGGGCCTGACCAGTCGCACTGAGTGCGGTAATGGTGGTTCCGTGGTAATCACGGTCTCGGAAGATAACTTTATGCTTCTTGCCACCATTTTTAATCGACGCCAGCTGGCGTACCAGTTTAAATGCTTTTTCATTGGCTTCAGAACCAGAGTTCGAATAATAAACCCGCCCCATCCCAGGCATTTTTTCGACTAATTTCTCCGCGAACTGAGCACCCGGAATATTTCCTGCTGAGTTTGCGAAATAACACATTTTTACCAACTGGTCCCGCACCGCATTGGCAATGCTCTCACGACCATAACCAACATTAACGGTCCACACTCCGCCAGACACAGCGTCAAGATATTCCTTTCCTTTGATATCTGTCACCCTCATACCTTTACCTTCAACGATCATCATAGGGTCGGAAGTTTCCAGGGGCTTATGCTGGCTTAAGTGATGCCATACGTGAGTTTTATCACTATTGATCACCTCGGACACATTCGTGTCCTGTGAATCTGAATCTAAGGCTCTATTCATTATTTTTTCCTGTCCGCGAACTAAAAAGGTTACTTTCGATTCTGATAATCGTGCATTCACTGTTACCGTATCTGTCTGTTCACATTTTATCAATGCTAACTTAAGTCAGCGAAAACGACTTGCATCATCACAAACACAACGGGCACCCATTCACAGCCCGTTGAATTAATACCGAACGACATAAAGTTTCTTATTGCCTAATTTTCTTTTTTTTGGCATTTCTCTTAAATGCCAGCAATTTCGAAAAACTGTTGTTTGTATGGTTCACACCTTACTATTTTGATCTCCTATGAACATAGGACCAGTTGCTGTCACGTGATTAGACCACTCTGGTGTTCCCAATGACCTTCCTAATTTTTGTCTCTGCTATAAGTAAATCTAAAAGTCTCACCCCTCAAAACGGCTAGTAACTCGGAGCATTAGCCTTTACGACCCCGATTCTAAAATAAATATGGCAATTCAGACCCATGGAAACTGGATTATTCCTTTGTGCATCATCCGTTCCCGAGTACAATAAAAACCATGGATGTTTCACATATTTTTGACCCTCTTAACGATGCTCAGCGGGAAGCCGTTGCAGCGGAGCCTGGCCCACTATTAGTGCTTGCTGGCGCTGGCAGTGGAAAAACCCGAGTTTTAATTCATCGCATAGCGTGGTTGATTGAGGGACATCAGGTTTCACCGTTTTCCATCCTTTCAGTCACATTCACCAATAAGGCAGCTCGGGAAATGCGTGGGCGAATTTCTGAATTACTTGATATGCCATCAAGCGGTATGTGGATGGGAACCTTTCATGGCTTATGTCATCGTTTATTGAGGATGCACTTTGAAGAAGCAGGTCTTCCACAGAGTTTCGAAATACTCGATAGCGATGACCAATATCGTTTGATTCGCCGTGTTTTACGTGAGTTAGATCTTGATGAAGCCTATTGGCCTCCCAGACAAATTCAATGGATGATCAATGGCCACAAAGAAGAAGGCCGGCGCCCCCATCACTTGCCCGAAGGCAATGATTTACAACAACAAACGCTCTACAAGGTCTATGCCAGTTACGAAACATTATGCCAGCGTTTTGGGCTGGTTGACTTTGCTGAAATTCTGCTTCGGTCGCTGGAACTGTTTAAAAGCAATCAGCCATTAAGGGAAACCTATCAGCAGCGATTTCAACATGTACTCGTTGACGAATTTCAGGACACTAACACGATCCAGTATCAATGGCTCCGTTTGCTGACAAATAAGCACAATAGCCTGTTCGCTGTAGGCGATGATGATCAATCAATTTACGGTTGGCGCGGCGCTAAAGTAGAAAATCTTTTAAGCTTCGAAAAGGATTTTCCTGGCTCCCAGGTTATTCGGTTAGAACAAAACTATCGTTCCACTGGCAATATACTGAATGCTGCTAATGCGGTTATTTCCAACAACTCAGACCGAATGGGGAAAAACCTTTGGACCGAAGAATCTGAAGGCCTACCAATTCGGTTATATGCCGCGGTCAATGAAGTGGACGAAGCACGTTTTGCGGTTGACCAGATACAGGGCTGGGTTGAAAAAGGCAATCGACGGGATGAAGTTGCCATTTTATATCGCTCCAATGCCCAATCCCGAGTATTTGAGGAACAATTACTGTCCCACGGCATGCCATATCGGGTATATGGGGGACTGCGCTTTTTCGAGCGGGCTGAAATTAAAGATGCATTAGCCTATTTGCGACTAATATCAAATCACAATTCTGACCCTGCATTTGAGCGAATTGTGAACCTCCCAACCCGGGGCATTGGCAATAAAACATTGGAAACCATCCGCGGCATTGCCAGAACGGATGAAATCTCAATGTGGCAAGCAACTAATAAAGTCATTAAAGAAGAATCCCTTCCTCCACGTGCGCTAACTGCAGTGATCCGTTTCATTGAACTTATCAGCCAAATGAGTTCTGACACGCAACCTCTGGAGCTGGCAGAAATCACCGATCATGTACTCAAAACCAGCGGATTGCTTGAGCACTATCAAAAAGAGAAAGGCGAACGAGCCCAAGGCCGGGTAGAGAACCTTGAAGAATTGGTAAGTGCCGCCAGAAATTTTGTCCCAGACGAAGAAGAGGAGTTAGACGACTTGTCCTTGTTTTTATCCAATGCTGCACTGGAGGCAGGCGAAGGACAAGCTGAAGAATGGGAAGACTGTGTTCAGCTCATGAGTTTACATTCAGCCAAGGGGCTGGAATTTCCATTGGTATTTTTATGCGGCATGGAAGAAGGACTGTTTCCTCATCAACGTTCACTCGAGGAGTCTGGCAGGCTCGAAGAAGAAAGGCGCCTATGCTATGTCGGTATGACTCGTGCAATGCAGCAATTGTATATCTGTTACGCAGAAATAAGGCGCCTATATGGAAGGGAACATTATCCACAGGCTTCACGATTTCTAACCGAAGTGCCCACTGAATATATCGAAAACATTCGATCCACTAGTATCAGTCGACCTCTATTTAAATCACAGATAAAAACGGATGACGGCCCACTTGCTAAACTACAGCCAGGCACTCATGTCAGACATCAAAAATTTGGGGAAGGAATGGTGGTTGGCCTGGAAGGGCAAGGTGAACATGCCCGAATCCAGGTCAACTTCTCGGATGCTGGAACCAAGTGGCTAATTTATGCCTATGCGAATCTGGAGACGCTTTGATCGTTTTGGTCACTTGGATTCGCCGTCGACATTCGATGATCAAATTTCTTCTCAATCTTGCCATCTTTATCTTCGATGGTTGCCATCCAGTGAAAGCAAGGGCTATCGATCTGATAAGGGCGCAACGGCGAAGTAATTAGCTCAGGATATTCGTAGAGTACTTCGTCAGTAATTGGTATAAAAACTTTTTGTCCCATGTGCAGTTTCCTCAACAGATGAATATGGTAGTGACCAAAGTGGCCATCAGCAACTTAAGCTTATGCAGATTGCCTATGAACTCATTACATCCTCTGAGAATGGTATCTATGGGCAAAACTAATGGTATTGTTATGGCAGTTATACGGGTGATTGCATGTGGAATTCAATGAATCGCTTATACCCAACTGACAAACATGATACCTTCAGTTAAATCAGAGTGACTTTCGAGAATATGTCCAGAACAATTGCAATAGTAGAAGACGATGCAGACCAAAGGGATAACTATGCCGACGCATTGAGAGGCCAAGGATACGCGGTTAATACTTATGCTAATAAAAAGGATGCTCTCGACGGATTTGAAAGAGCACTGCCTGATCTGGCAATTCTGGATATTATGCTTGAGGATGAAATAGACGGCGGATTCGATCTTTGCCGTGATTTGCGCCAGCAAAGCCCTCACATGCCCATCATTTTCCTAACCGCGAGAGACAGTGATATTGATCGGGTTTCAGGACTGAGACTCGATGCATGGGACTACATTACCAAGCCCGTTAATTTGCAATTTCTGGCGGTCCGAGTTTCCTCATTATTTCGCATCGCTTCGTCCATGAAAACAGAAGCCAAGACATCCGCTGCACTCGTATTGGGGAATCTGGCAATTGACCAAAACAGTATGTCAATTAGCTGGAAAGGGCATCTGCTCAGCTTAACACTGACCGAGTTCTGGCTGATAGAAGCCCTAGCCCGAAATCCTGGACATGTAAAAACCTATGACGTGTTAATGCAAACGACTCGACAGAGCTATGTCGAAAAGAACACGATTAACGGGTATGTTCGAAGAATCAGAAAGAAATTCAAAGAAGTCGATGCCAGTTTTTCAATGATTCAAACTGTGTTTGGCGTAGGCTATCGATGGGAGCCAGACTAACTCCACCCCCGGGCCAAGCAGAGTACGGTTATTTCATCATGTCGACTCAAAATGCCATGCCTCCGATTCTCATGGAGCCCCGTGGTTTAACGACATCCTTCTGAATTTGAGCACCCTAGCCCATGCTTAAACGATTACGCACACTCAGCATCCGAACAAAGCTGATGTGCATTGTCATCGCCCTATTGACCATTCCATGGATGGGCTATCACTATGTTCTAGAAATGAAGAGCTTTTTGGTTCAGGGACAACAGAACGCCTTGTTGTTAACTGCCAATGGCATCGCCACCGTACTTAATGACCGCTCTGAATTGTTCAATCCGGCCACCGGAGTACCGGAAGTTCTGGGAGAAGAAAATGATATTTTTGCCCATGAACTGCAAAATCTCATTCAATTGGATGGTCAATTATCAGATTGGCAATCACTAGAATCATTCACCTCCTACCATACTGGCCCGGTAAACCTAAGCTGCGAATCGGACTACAACCCCTCGTCGTTTTCGCTTAAACACTTGCTTGGATATTATGAAAACTATCTGTATGCGATGTTTGAAGTCAATGACTCTAAGTTACTATATCGGGACCTTGAACGGCGGCAGCTGGATACCAGCGATCAGATTAGAATGCTGCTTCAGCTCTCTGATAACACACTTAAACACTATCTGATGGTCGCCAGGGCCCCTGGCAGGATGAGTATCTACTTGGTTGATGATCAATGGAAGTTACCTCTCAACGGAGAACCTGTAACGGAGTTTATGGCCGAGATGGCAGAGACTGACATTGGCTATCACATCGAACTGCGCCTTCCAAGGGATGTCATCGGTGCAGGCACTCGAATTGGTTTTTTCGCCGTGGACGTTGATGATGAGGAAAACAGAGAAATTCATCATATTGTTGGCACGTCACCCCAAGTCTCAAGTGGAGAACCTGCACAGATTTTATTGGATTCCCCTGAATTAACAAAAATACTAAAAGGCCTTGATCGACCTCAATCAAGGATATGGGTTCTGGATAATCAGCAACGGGTTAGAACTGTCGTGGGGGGGCTTTCCGCCGCACCACCCACTCAGAACTCTCAGGCGGACGAACCTGTCAGTTGGTTTTCAGAAACCTATCGTGCATTCAGAGGACATGTCGATGCATTGTTAAAACGTCCGCCAGAACGTTTCACTGACATCTCTGAGGATATTACCCACCGGCCCGACAAAATATTCACAGCCATTCTAAAAGGAACACCAAAAGTTGCACAAAGACCCTCCTTGGATAATAAGGCCCAAATTATCGTTGCCGGATACCCGATCAAGTCCGGCGATGAAATTATGGGAGCGGTGATTGTGGAGCAAAGTAGTCACGCTATTCTTGCCTTGCAGTATCAGCTGCTACGCAGCTTAACGTTGGTCACTATTTTGGTATTCGTCTTCGTTCTTCTTGCATTGTTCGCTTTTGCCTGGCGCCTCACTGCCCGTATTGGGCGTTTATACAACACCACAGAGCGTTCGATCACCTCAGAGGGTCGGGTGCTTGAAGATCAAATACCGAGCAGAACTTATCCTGCTGATGAACTCGGCGATCTGGGTAGGAGTATCACCAGTATGCTCAAACGCCTTTCTGGCTATACTCGCTACCTAGAAGAAATGCCGGACACGTTAGCTCATGAAATGAACAATCCACTGAACGTGGTCAGCTCTTCATTGCAAATACTACAAACTGACGTTCCAGGAGTTCAAAATAACAAATACATGCTACGGGCACAAAATGGTGTCAATCGCTTACGCTCCATTCTTACCAATCTGACAGAAGCGGCCAACCTAGAAGAGGCCATGAGAGGAGAAGTCAAAGAGCACATCAACTTTCCCTCGCTGGTTTCAGAGTTTGTGGATGGTTACCGAACCAGTTTTCCAAACCAGCAGTTTTTATTGGAGCTAGATACCAGTGACGTATTCATTGAGGGCAGCCCGGATCACCTAGCACAGATGCTCGATAAACTGATCGACAATGCGGTCCAATTTAGTCTAGCAGACTGCCCCATTATCGTTCGTATTACTCAAGAAGTGGACATGGTCAATGTTGTCGTGCTCAACGAAGGTCAGAAGCTATCGGAAAACATCAGCGACAAAATGTTCGACCCAATGGTGTCCTATGGCAAAACCAATGCCAAATATTCTCATCTCGGACTGGGCTTGTTCGTTGTTCGTTTGATCGCCGAATATCATCAAGGGAAAACTTGGGCTGAGAATAGAGAAGAGGTGTCCGGCGTTGCTGTCTCTGTCTCTATGCCGATCGCTTCTCCACCCTAATCATGCTCGCCTAAACATGTTGTCGATACACAATCTCAATTTTTAGCGTAGTCTTTATGCAGGCGGCGTAGCGCGTAAGTTGACGATGCTACTAATGGCACCTCATTGATTCAAACGAGATGTTCTCGCTGGGATGCAGCACCCACTTTGTTCCCCGATACAACTTAGTCTGAGGTTGAGTCACATCCAGGATAAGACCACTGACTCGGTACTTATCTCCCCCCCACATGCTGGTTATTGAATTGTTTTCGTCACAGTTTGGGCTAGCGAACAACGTACAATACTGATAGCGGGTTTGCGCAAAACGATGCCCCTTCTGCGCTTTTTTGAAGTTAAAACAAACATCATGCGTCACTTTTTTTGTCCAGTCCCGTTTTTTTAACTGTCCTTTCTTGGTCAATTTATAGACCCGAATGCTACCACTGTCATCCGCTGCGCCTATCTTTGGATAGCTTAGACTGAACATCAGAAAAAAAACAACCATCAACCTAATTAGATTCAAATTCAATTTCACAAATTCCATATTACATTAATTGTAGAAGTTCAGACTTGAGCTGACAGTTACCCGTTTATCAGTAGCTGTCTGTCAGATAGAGTTTAGTTTACAAACTTTTCTTTCCAGATCGCTTTACCGTCGATGAGTGTTTCCAT
>WLWV01000156.1 GCA_012103395.1 Gammaproteobacteria bacterium | reverse complement strand
CTTGTCAGTGCCATCCTCGTCGAGATTGACGATGAATGGAGCAATGCCGACAAGCGATATATCGTGTGGAACGACAATAATGACTCAAACTAAACCGAAGTTACAGACGTAGGGTTGCACAATCCTTATGATGTCGTTGTGAAGATGCCATTGATGAGGTTAAGCCTAATGTCTAGGATGCCAAATGATGGTCAGATTCTGCGAGGCCGATTTGCAAACGCTAGCATTGTTATTGGTAGATAGAGTACCAATTAGTCTTGATTATAGTTTGGTAGTATGTTGATGCTCTGGACCATTGTTCTACTTAATACTATAATTCAGCGTTTTACTAGATTCTAGTGGCTCGCTAGCTCAATTTTTGACTAGCGGGCTTTTTTATCTGTAGATCAAGTATTCAACAGAGGCTTTCAGTTTTATTTTCTCAAGAAGTTTCTGTACGAGTTTGAGCTTAAACTAATTGGTCATGGCTTAAGGAAAAGTTTCTTTGAGTTTGAATGAGTAAAACTGTCTCCCTATGCCCATTTTTGACGGAGGAAAATGCTGTGCCACATCATCCCAAATTAGGTCTGTATGATCCAAAACATGAACATGATGCATGTGGTGTGGGTTTTGTTGCGAATATTAAGGGCATCCAGAGTCACCAGATCGTTGCTAATGGATTAGAGATACTAAAAAACCTAACGCACCGGGGAGCCGTTGGTGCCGACCCCATGGCGGGCGATGGAGCAGGAATTTTGCTGCAGATTCCAGATCGGTTTTTCAGAAAAGTGCTGGACATTGAACTTCCAAAACTAGGTGAATACGCGGTTGGAATGGTTTTTATGCCTAAGGACAAAGCGGCGAGGGCTGAAGTAAAAGGAGTAATAGAGCGATATATTTTAGGGGAGGAACAACATGTTATTGGTTGGAGACGGATCCCAGTTAATAATGAAAACCTTAGCTATAGCGTGTTACCAACGGAACCGGCCATTTGGCAGGTTTTTATCGGAGCAGGTGAGGGACTTGCTGATCAGGATCGTTTTGAAAGAAAGTTGTTTGTGATTCGCAAACAGATAGAAAGACGAATCAGTGGGTCTGATATTGAGGGAAAGGAAGACTTTTATATTCCCACCATGTCATCAAGGATAGTGAACTACAAAGGGATGCTATTGGCGGGCCAAGTTGGAGACTATTACCCCGATTTACTGGATCCCGACGTGGAGTCTGCCATGGCGTTGGTGCATCAGCGATTTTCGACTAATACGTTTCCTACTTGGGAGTTGGCGCACCCATTCAGAATGATTGCCCATAATGGGGAGATCAATACGCTAAGGGGCAATATTAACTGGATGGCAGCTCGAAAGAGCACGATGTTTTCGGATGTTTTGGGAAGTGATCTGGACAAAGTCTGGCCGCTTATCTCAGAAGGGCAATCCGATTCTGCGGCGTTTGATAACGCATTGGAGTTGTTGGTGGCTGGCGGTTACTCCCTAGCGCATGCAATGATGATGCTGATTCCTGAAGCATGGTCGGGTAATCCCTTAATGGACCCAGAGCGTAGAGCCTTCTATGAATACCACGCGGCGCTAATGGAGCCTTGGGATGGCCCAGCTGCCGTTGCATTTACTGATGGGAAGCAGATTGGCGCCACCTTGGATCGCAATGGTCTAAGACCCGCTAGATACTTAATCACCAACGACGATATGGTGTTGATGGCGTCGGAGATGGGAGTGCTTAATATTCCTGAAGAGAACATTAAGAAAAAATGGCGACTTCAACCTGGGAAAATGTTTCTGATCGATATTGAAGAAGGACGAATTATTGATGATGAAGAAATCAAGAGTGAGTTATCTAAAGCAAAAAACTATCAGGAATGGCTCAATAACACCCAAATTGAACTGAGTTCGTTGCGATTAGCTGTCGGTGCGATGTCACCGGATCCAGAAACGCTGTTACGAACCCAGCAAGCGTTTGGATACACCAGGGAGGATTTAACTTTCCTCCTAAAGCCGATGGTCGTTCTTGGAGCTGAGGCGACGGGGTCCATGGGGACAGATGTCCCTCCGGCAGTATTATCTAGCCGTGCAAAGCATCTGTCTCACTACTTTAAGCAAAATTTTGCTCAAGTGACCAACCCGCCGATCGATCCGATGAGAGAAGAGTTGGTAATGTCACTATTATCACTGATTGGGCCACGTCCCAATCTTTTTGGATTAAGTGATGGTGGGCAGGAAATGAGGTTAACAGTGCCTCAGCCTGTTTTAACTAACAATGAGTTGGAACGAGTGCGTCAAATTGAAGACCACACTAGTGGCGCGTTCCGAACCAATACGTTGAATATGTGTTATCCCGCTGAGCACGGTGTTGATGGCATGGCTGACGCTATTGAAGGGTTATGTCAAAAAGCAGAACGAGCGGTGTTGCAGCGTGGTTTCAATATTTTGATTTTGTCTGATCGTAGAATGGATATCGACAACATCGCCATTCCTGCGTTATTAGCAACGTCTGCTGTTCATCATCATCTAATCAAAAAAGGATTGCGAACCGAGTCCGGTTTGGTTATAGAAACTGGCGCTTGCTTGGAAGTTCACCACTTCGCCACTTTGGCAGGTTATGGCGCAGAAGCCATTAACCCCTATCTGGCTTTCGATAGCGTGAATTCACTGATTCGCGGACTGGATGAGGAAATTGATTTTGAGGAAGCCCAAGCACGGTACATTAAAGCAGTCAATAAGGGGCTGAAAAAGGTGATGTCCAAGATGGGAATCTCCACTTATCAATCTTATTGTGGTGCACAGATTTTTGATTGCGTGGGATTATCCGAACAGTTCGTGGATGCATATTTCACGGGTACCACCTCAAAAATCGGTGGACTAGCGCTAACTGAGATTGCAAGAGATGCTTTCGATTGGCACAACAACGCTTTTGGAAACAGTCCCTTGTATCGCGATCTGTTGGATGCTGGTGGTGACTATGCGTATCGTTTGCAGGGTGAAACCCATGTCTGGAATCCAGAGACAATTAGCAAGCTTCAACATGCTACCAGAGCAAACAATAGCAAAACGTTCGGAGAGTTCTCGCGGCTGATTGATGAACAGGATAAACAGTTACTCAATTTACGAGGGCTGTTTGAATTCGATTGGGCAGAAACGGCAATTCCACTGGAAGAAGTTGAATCTGCTGCGGAAATAATGAAACGTTTTTCTACAGGAGCCATGTCTTTTGGATCTATTTCTCAAGAAGCGCATTCCACCTTAGCTGTAGCGATGAATCGAATTGGTGGTCGTTCCAATACGGGTGAGGGGGGTGAAGAACAGGCTCGATTTAAACCGTTAGCGGATGGCTCACAAAATCCGCAACGCTCAGCAATCAAACAGGTAGCATCAGGGCGTTTTGGTGTGACCACAGAATATCTTGTGAATGCGGACGATCTGCAAATAAAAATGGCCCAAGGTGCCAAACCGGGTGAAGGTGGGCAGCTGCCGGGACACAAAGTTAGTAAGCAGATTGCCTCGGTCCGTCATTCAACACCTGGGGTGGGATTGATCTCTCCACCGCCACATCATGATATTTATTCCATCGAGGATTTAGCTCAGTTGATTCACGACCTGAAAAACGTCAATCCATCGGCACGTATTTCAGTGAAACTGGTTTCCGAAGTGGGGGTTGGTACAGTAGCCGCTGGTGTCTCCAAAGCACATGCTGACCATGTCACGATTTCGGGGTACGACGGGGGTACTGGAGCAAGCCCATTGACGTCGATTAAACACGCGGGTTCCCCATGGGAAATTGGCCTTGCTGAAACTCATCAGACACTGGTGCTGAATAATTTACGTGGGCGAATTTCTGTGCAAGTCGATGGTGGACTAAGAACAGGTAGAGACGTTGCGATTGGAGCATTATTGGGTGCAGACGAATTCGGCTTTGCCTCTGCGCCTTTGATCGTTCAAGGCTGCATCATGATGAGAAAATGCCACCTCAATACTTGCCCCGTTGGCGTTGCGACCCAAGACCCCGAATTACGGAAAAAATTCACCGGTCAACCCGAACATGTCATTAACTATTTCTTTTTTGTTGCGGAAGAGTTGAGAAGCATTATGGCGAAGATGGGCTTTAGGACTGTCAACGAAATGATTGGCCAGGCTGACCGCTTAAGGACCCGAGAAGCCATTGATCAATGGAAAGCTCAGGGATTAGATTTCTCGGCAGTGCTGGCGAAACCCGAGGCGGGTGATGGAGTGGATATTCGTCAGACCCAGGTCCAAGATCACGGTTTAGAAAAGGCGCTTGACCACGCTATGATCGAGGAGGCACGACAGGCACTAGATTCTGCGAGTCCGGTGCAGATCAATGCATCAATCACCAATGCTAATCGTACTTTTGGCGCAATGTTATCTGGAGAAGTCGCTAGAAGATATGGGCATGCAGGATTGCCCGATGACACCATTCGAATTAAAGTGAATGGTACAGCAGGGCAGTCGTTTGGGGCTTGGTTGGCAAAAGGTGTCTCTGTTTCGCTGGAAGGTGAAGCCAATGATTATGTTGGTAAAGGGCTATCAGGTGGAAGGATTGCTGTCTATCCGGCGAGCAATAGCGGCATCGATGACCCACGGGAGAATATCATCATAGGAAATACAGTGATGTATGGGGCAATTTCCGGTGAGGCCTATTTTAGTGGTGTCGCGGGTGAACGATTTTGTGTTAGAAACTCAGGGGCGGTGGCGGTGGTCGAGGGAGTTGGTGATCATGGTTGTGAATATATGACAGGCGGTATAGTCATCTGTCTTGGTTCTACTGGCAGAAATTTTGCGGCCGGAATGTCGGGGGGCATCGCGTATGTGTTGGATGAAGACGGCGAGTTCTCGAGTCGATGTAATATGAATATGGTGGACTTGGAGTCCGTTGAAGTTGACGAAGGAGTCGTTGATCTGACAGACATGCGTGCCTTTGATGAGACTAGGCTGAAACACTATATAGAGCGTCATCACCACCATACCAATAGTCGAATTGCGAAAACAATTTTAGATGATTGGTCTACGTACCGGCCCCGATTTATTAAGGTTATGCCAATGGACTATCGCAATGCATTGCTGCAACTGAGCGAGAGTGCGGAAATAGAACCCGATACGCCCCAACGTAATCAGGAAAACAATGAGGTGATTCATGGGTAAGGTGACCGGATTTATTGAGACTGAGCGTAAAGACCGTGTTTATGAAACGGTAGAAAATCGAACTGTCCACTTCAATGAGTTTACGATTCCCTTGTCTAATGAAGAGATAAGGGCACAAGGGGCTCGTTGTATGGATTGTGGTATCCCTTTTTGCCACACCGGTTGCCCGGTGAACAATATTATTCCGGATTGGAATGATTTGGTGTATCAAGATGACTGGAAAACGGCAAGTGCGGTACTCCATTCCACTAATAACTTTCCTGAGTTTACTGGGAGAATTTGCCCGGCTCCGTGTGAAGCTTCCTGTACATTGAACATTGATGATCAGCCAGTAACTATCAAGACGATAGAGCACAGTATTGTTGAAAGGGCATGGAAAGAAGGCTGGATTCAACCACAAATCCCTAAGCATCGAAGCGGTAAAAAAGCCGCCGTGATCGGATCTGGACCGTCTGGTTTGGCATGTGCACAACAGCTCGCTCGGGCTGGGCATACTGTTTCTTTATATGAAAAACAGCCACGTAGCGGAGGGCTGCTTAGATATGGCATTCCGGACTTTAAATTAGACAAAAAAATTATCGATCGCCGAATGGCACAAATGAAAGCGGAAGGTGTCAAATTCCATAGCGGAACCCACGTTGGAGTCGATATCTCTGTGGAGTGGTTGTTGAAGAACTTTGATGCTGTGGTTCTCGCCGGTGGTTCTGAAAAACCAAGGGACCTCCCGGTGCCTGGGCGTTCCCTTGACGGTGTTCACTTTGCCATGGATTTTCTGCGCAGCAATACCCGGAGGGTCCAAACGAACTCAGTTCCTGATGATGAATTTATCTCAGCCGAGAGCAAACATGTGGTGGTTATCGGGGGTGGAGATACGGGATCGGATTGTATTGGTACTTCGCTAAGACAAAGAGCTCAATCAGTGACCCAAATTGAAATTCTCTCCCAACCACCTGAAAAAGAAGACAAGGCACTGACGTGGCCGAACTGGCCTCACAAAATGCGAACGTCATCTTCGCAGGAAGAAGGCTGTGATCGTATGTGGGACGTCATGACAAAGGCATTCGTTGACGATGGTAATGGTAATGTACGAGGGGTTGAATGCATTAAGGTCGCTTGGACTAATGTGGATGGAAAATGGATGATGAAGGAGATCGAAGGATCTGAGTTTGAGCTTAAAGCTGACCTAGTAACTTTAGCAATGGGATTTGTGCATCCGGTGCATGAAGATCTTTTGGAAGAACTGGGCGTGGAAAAAGATGTTAGGGGAAACGTGAGTGCACCGACCGAAGGAGAAAGCGCGTATCAGACCAGTATGCAGGGTGTTTTTTCGGCAGGAGATATGCGCCGTGGCCAATCATTGGTGGTTTGGGCAATCCAAGAGGGTCGTCAATGTGCTGAATCGGTAGATCGGTATTTACGAAACTAAAGAACGCAGAAGTTGCGTATTTTCATTTGGTAGTTCTTCTCTGTTTTTGATATCCATTAGTACGATGGATGAGATTTCAGTTATCATCTAGCATTTAACCAATGCCGCTTGTGTTGTAACTAAATGACCCTGAAAAACGATCGATTACTGAGAGCTTTACGCCGAGAATCTGTGGACTGTACGCCTGTTTGGATTATGCGCCAAGCGGGACGTTATTTACCGGAGTATCGGGAAACCAGAACCAAAGCGGGTGATTTCCTTACGCTGTGTAAGACGCCAGAGCTAGCTTGCGAAGTCACGCTTCAACCATTGAGGCGCTTTGAGCTTGATGCTGCCATCTTATTCTCCGATATTCTTACCATCCCTGACGCCATGGGCTTGGGGTTGACGTTGAATGAAGGGGTAGGGCCGCGTTTTTCCAAACCACTTCGGGCTGCGGCTGACGTAGAGAAGTTGCCGGAAATTGATGTTTCCAGCGATCTTGCTTACGTTACTGATGCCGTAAAAATGATTCGGCGGGAGCTTGATGGTGCTGTGCCATTGATTGGTTTTTCCGGTAGTCCATGGACCTTGGCAACCTATATGGTGGAAGGTGGTGGCAGCAAGGATTTTCGTCTGGTTAAGGGTATGATGCATGATCAGCCCCGTGTTGCTCATTCACTACTGCAGAAAAACACGGACGCCGTTGTCAATTATTTAAAAGCTCAAGCTGCTGCCGGTGTTCAATCTCTGATGTTGTTTGATACTTGGGGTGGAGTACTTTCCACACCGGATTATGTTGATTTCTCATTGAGCTATATGGCACAAATTGTTGAAGCGTTGAAAGCTGATGAGGTGAGTAGAGATATCCCTATCACGCTCTTCACTAAAGGCGGCGGCCAATGGCTAGAGAAAATCGCGGATACAGGATGTGATGCCGTTGGTCTAGATTGGACAACTCCGTTATCTGATGCGTACCAACGAATTGGTGACAGGGTTGCGCTCCAAGGCAACATGGATCCAACGGTGCTGTATGCTTCGGATACAAAAGTGCAAACTGAAGCAACGAGAATCCTGCACGAGATGGGGACTGCTAATGGACATATATTCAATCTAGGGCATGGAATTCATCCACAAATCGAACCCGCCAGAGTTAAAACCCTAGTTGATACAGTGCACTCGGTGAGTAAAGAAATTCGGGGCAACTGATTTCATCAAAGCGCTGACTACTTTGAGTGAGAGGGTATGAATGTTTTCCTTCCGGCGAGTAGTCATGATTCCAGCTTTCTAGTTTCATTGATATCGGAGTCATCTGGCGGCGTATGGTGTGCCATATGGAAAGAGCTAGCCGATAACGGAGAATCGATAGAGAAGTCTGGCGCAAGATATTTAGCTGATACGGCAAATAGCTTGAGTATCGCTAATGCGACAATCGCGGAGCTAAACGATAGCCGTGTTGGCGCTATGATTTGCTATCAAGAGGGCGTTGTTAAGGAAGGAGAAAATCAACAATAAGGCTCCCTTCCATTATCACAATAACTAACCGATGCGTTACAGCCATACGCTGATCTAAGTGATCCTGCGAGACTTAGACAGCCGTATTTGCGATTAAAAGAGATTGTGCAACCCTACGTCTGTAACTTCGGTTTAGTTTGAGTCATTATTGTCGTTCCACACGATATATCGCTTGTCGGCATTGCTCCATTCATCGTCAATCTCGACGAGAATGGCACTGACAAGCC
>WLWV01000155.1 GCA_012103395.1 Gammaproteobacteria bacterium | reverse complement strand
GATGGCTCAACATTCAATACTAAAGCCTGAAAAACAGGCTTTGGCTTCGCTCTCTACGTTCACTCCGCCAAAGCCAATAGCGAAGCTGCAATAGAAAGCTAAATTACAGACCTCAGATTACACTACCGCAATCACTAATCAGTTCCCATGAAACTCTATCTCATTCGACATGCAGAATCAGCCAACAATGCTCTCCTATCGAGCGACGAAAGTAATAATGGCCGTACGCCAGATCCAGAAATCACTGATGTTGGTCACGCACAAAGCGAAAAACTAGGGCAGTTTCTCGCCACCTCAGGCAACGAGCCCCGCCAACATCCTAGGAGAGATACCAAATCATTCGACTTTGGTATCTCTCATCTCTATTGCAGCTTGATGACTCGTTCAATACTGACAGCGAATTACATCGCGCAGTCCTGCCACATCGTACTCAAAGCGAGGGATGATATTTTCGAACGCAAGGGGTTATATGAAGTTGATGCAACGGGTAATGCAACAGGTGTCGCGGGCCCGGGAAGATCCTATTTTGAGAATCGCTTTCCCGCATTGATACTCCCACAATGGGTAGATGAAAAAGGTTGGTGGAACAGGCCCTTGGAAACCGACGCACAGTTCATACAACGAGCGGAAATATCACTGCGAAGTATCATAGAAGAGCATCAACACACCGACGAGAATGTGGCCATTGTCGTGCATGGTGATTACATTGACCAATGCATCAACTCGTTATTCAGTATCCCAAGAAAGCCACAAAACTATTCCAGTCATTGGGAAGCCAATTGGGTATCACATAATACGTCTATCTCAAGAATTGACATCGAAAACCGTTCCAGTAATATCGTTTATCTGAATCGCATTGACCATCTTACACCTGGCCTGATCACGTGGTAGCCTTTTAGCGTAGTCTTTCTGTCTGACCCAATAATTGCTTGGTGATTAACTGATCGACTTCATTCTCACAACCCAAAAATTGAAAACACCATTCACTAACCACATGAATATACTGGACAACCCTGCTCAGTTAGTAAATCTACAACGTTACCCCATTGACACCCTAGGGTCTGCTTCGGGCATCGCTTTCGCTAAGCAATGCAAACGTGACTATGAGCGAACGGGGCTTTGCATATTACCGTCGTTTATTCAGGCCGATGCTTTGGAAACATTGGTTACCGAAGCAAACAAAGCCTCTAAGCATGCTTATTTTTGTAAAAACACACACAATGCTTATCTCAGTGACATGGGTTCAACCGCGGCTGAAGGCAGCATAGAACGACGGCACGAGCAGACCTTCGTGGGGTCGGTACCCTATGATCGAATCGAAGGCAACTCCTTGCTAAAAGCACTCTATCTTTGGGATCCTCTGAAAGACTTTATTGGTCAAGTATTAGGTAAAACATCGTTGTATCGATTTGCAGATCCATTAGGCGCCTGCTCAATTAATGTGTTTGCCGATGGTGGCGAACATGGTTGGCATTTTGATGAATCAGAGTTCACCGTCACTTTAATGCTACAACCACCCAGCATTGGCGGGAGTTTTGAATATGCCCCATTCGTTCGGAACCGCCCTGATGACTGGAATTCTTGATGGGGATAGGGGCCGAGTTGTAGAACTTCCTTTTTCACCAGGAGCACTATTGATATTCGGTGGTCATCAAACAATCCATCGAGTCACTAAAGTTCGGGGCCCTAAACCCCGGCTAGTGCCGGTGCTTTGCTACAGTGAAACACCGAATCAGCAAAACAGTGAATCAGTTCGGCAACTGTTCTGGGGAAGAACCGGCACTGAAGATTAAGTTTCTTTATTAAACGAAGGTTTTTTGATAGAGCAGGGGCTTTTAGGGTACACAGCGTAAGAACACATATGGGAGCCACTGAAAAAACTAATGACCGATCAATTTTAGCTAAAAAACACCTACCAAGATGAATGACACCCTTGTTTCCACTGACGAAATTGCGTCTTTTAAGCGCGATGGCGCAGTCTGCTTGCGTGGGCTATTTAGTCATCAATGGATTGAAACACTTGCTCTCGGATTAGAAAAAAACTTTGCTAATCCAGGCCCATCTCACTCGGTCTATACCAGCGAAGGTGGGCCCGGTGGCTTTTATGATGATTATTGTAACTGGAATCGTATTGATGAATATCGGGATTTCGTGACAAATTCTCCTGCTGCTGAAATCGCGGCTAGACTTACTGCATCAACCAGCGCCCGAATTTATCATGAACACGTATTGGTTAAAGAACCTGGAACCAAGGAGGTCACGCCATGGCACCATGACCTGCCCTACTACGGCGTGAACGGCAATCAACTCTGTTCAATCTGGTTTCCCCTTGATCCAGTGCCACAATCAGCATGTCCAGAGTTTGTCGCAGGGTCACATGCATCGGGAAAAATGTACTATCCGCGGTTGTTCTTGAACCATGAAAATTACGGGGAAGGAGTCACAGGCTTTGATACTATTCCAGATATCGATGGCCACCGCTCTGACAACCACATTCTCTCATGGGATCTTGAGCCAGGCGACTGCATCGTGTTTCATATGCGAACCATTCACGGCGCACCCGCCACCATCGGCTTAAAATCTCGACGAAGAGGTTTTTCTACTCGTTGGTTGGGTGATGATGCTCGATTCGCCATTCGTCCGTGGCAGACTTCTCCACCTTACCCGGAAGTTAATCTAACCCCCGGAGACGCGATGGAGCATGCGTCATTTCCGGTAATGTGGCAAAGCGAATAGCAGATTTTAAGGACATAGAACTAAAGATGAGTGAAAACATGAACACTGAAAACATGCATTCTGGTATCAATAATCTACTTAAAAAATGCATGCATGTTCAACCTGGAGATCGAGTATTGGTTGTACTCGAACCCGAGTCAGAAGACTTTTATGATGATCGCGTGGGGGACATAGTCGCCAGCCGAATCCGCGACATGGGCGGTATAGTCTCAACCCAACGTCCGGAGTTAATCATTGATCCATCGGACTTTCCAGCAAATTTGACCGAAGCCATGGAGCAATCCGATCACACTTTGTTTTTTAGTCGACTTGGAGACTATGCACGGTTCACACCAATGACCAACAAAGGGTCTACCACCATTTCCTATACCTACCAACCTGATTCGTTGTCTTCACCTTTTTCCGGTGTTTGTTATCAATTGATGACCAATTTGCTAAACAAGCTTGAATCGGAATTGTTAGCTGCTCATAAATGGCGAATCACCTGCGACAAAGGCACTGACATTAGTGGCACTTTTTGCTGGGATTATCACGAAAGCGATCCGGGCGAAACAGGGAAGAATGAAAGCGGTGAATTCACTATGGCCCTTTTTCCAATCACCACGTTCAGACCCGTCCCCTGTTACACTGCCACCGGAACGGTTGCACTATCACGTTGGTTAATACCCGGAGCAGCAGCAAAAGTAGACCCCTCCACACTCCATTTTGATGGCGTTGTGTTTGCAGAAGTAAAAGATGGCTACTTAACTGCATTCAAAGGCAATGAACCCTCAGCAGCAAAAGTCTCCGAATACTATGATTTTGTCTCACGAGCACTAAACACCAATCGCAATCGTATCCACTCTTGGCATGCAGGTATCAACCCCCATGCACATTTTAAAGGTAACGTGGACCGAGATCTTGAAAAGTGGGGCGCCATATCCTTTGCCAGCCCTCGGTATCTTCATTTTCACACCTGCGGAGATCACCCTCCAGGAGAGCTAGCGTGGTCCGTCTTTAATCCTACGATCATTATAGACGACGAAGTCTATTGGCAGGATGGTCAGCTAGCTTGGCTAAAAAGAACAGATAACTTGTCTTTGATCAGTCAGGTTAGCGGTGCGGATTCCTTATTGGCGCCGAGCCTTGATATTGGCATTTGATCGAACTCATCATCTCACCGAGGTTCTGCATAACTTCGTTGGTCAGACATACATCAAGTTGACTCCCAATACCCAAATACCTTCCCCCCGGCGGACTGCTTATAGACAGGAGCATACCGCTCATTCTTATTTCCCCGAATAGGCCCAATATGTCCTCAGAGAATCGCATTAAAACTCTTTTCAACCTAGATGGTAAGGTCGCACTCATCACGGGCGCTAGCAAAGGCATCGGTGAATCAATGGCCCGTGGTTTAGCTGAATTCGGTGCAAAAGTGGTAGTAAGTAGTCGAAAGCAGGATGCGGTAAGTGCCATCGCTGACACATTTCGAAAGGACGGCCTAGAAGCAACTGGAATCGCGGCGAACATGGGAAAGATCGAAGACATTCATCACTTAGTACAAAGCACCTGTGACGTATACGGTGGTCTGGACATCGTGATCAATAATGCCGGCGCCAATCCTGTATTTGGCCCCATACACCATACCCAGGAAAATGCGTTTGATAAGATCATTGATGTTAATTTGAAAGGCCCGTTTGAATTATGTAAAGCGGCTTATCCCATTTTGAAGCAAAGAGGTGGCGGTTCTATTATCAATATCAGCTCCATCGGGGGCATCACCCCGGAAGAATTTATCGGTATTTACAGTGTCAGTAAAGCAGCAATCAATAGCATGACCAAGGCCATGGCCCAGGATTGGGGAGCAGACAGCATCCGGGTAAACTCAATTTGTCCTGGCCTCGTGAAAACAAAATTCAGCGAAGCGCTTTGGAAGAACCAAGATATTCTCGATCGTTTTCTAAGCAAAATACCGCTAAAACGCGCCGGTGACCCCGACGACATTGCAGGTCTGGCGGTGTACTTAGCTTCAGACGCATCGGCATATTGCACTGGGGGTATCTACATGGCCGACGGCGGTTATTCCGCCGCATAAATACAGTCATCATGGTTTTAAAACTAGCCAGCCCAAAGCATTCAGCAGAGCGGGGCAGCAGAAATTCTCGGAGTTCCCAAGAGACCTTCGGAACATCGTGACAAACAGGGAACTCTAACTTTGAATTGACCGCCATACTTTCTTGGAAAAAATCACCTGAATCGGAAGTTTTTACACCGCATCATAATGCTATCGAAAATTGGCTACCGGTTACTCTTACGTGCTTGTATTTAAAAATTAATCAGAGTATGTTCTAAAGTGTTTTTAAATCAGCGCATGCCGACTAAAGGCAGCTCAAATTTGCTCAGTCATTCCATTTACTATCTACTTTTTCCATACAAACGGAGCTATCAGTGATTAATAACGCGACACATCGGGATAAAACGCCTTCCGCTGATTTTATCCAAATAATGAAAAAAACATTATTGGGTTTGTCAACAATAGGGGTTCTCTTTCTTCCAACATATTCACTCTCATCGGAAACTGAAACTGCGCCAGAGGCCGAGGTAACCGCACCCTCTTATAACACCTTCACAAATGAAGATCTGATTAGTCGAACTAATGATACTTACCTAGAAGCGTACAACCTATTTCTTAGCGAAACGAGAGGGCTAGCGAAAACTGCCTTTTTGTTAGACAAAGCCCGAGAAGAGAGATCGTCTTACATCATAGGCCATGCCATCGACGGCATCGCCTTTGGCGCTAGTGCTGCAGCGCAAACCGACTTGTCCATTGAGCAAACGAAGACCCAGGCAGACACAGCTAAAGAAGCTCTAGATAATCACTTAGCGAAAACTAAACTTACCCAGGCTGAGTATGACTTAATGCAAATGCATGTTGCTCAGTTGACACAAACTCGGTCCTCTCTTTTATCCTTAAGAGACACCATCAATTCACTCCAACTTCCCTTGCTAGAAATCGGGCTTAGACTTGCAGATGGGACGTTGAACCAAGGGCAAGTACCTGTTGAACTGGGAGTAACAAATATTCAGGATCAATTGGCCTATGTGGAAACAGGTGGAGCGGAACTTCAAATACAGACGCTCTCTGCACAACAAGATCTCGAAGAAATTACCGCTGCGCGTGATGCATTAGTTGCCAAGTCACCCGAGTTTCAAACAGCCGATAACATCGCAAAAAACCGTCTATCTGAAGCACTCAAACGTGAGCGTCTTCTCCAAGAGTTTGCCGAATATGAAACTGAAACATTGCTTAGAACGCTTGAGCAAATGCAAGGGGAAATGATTGGCCTAAGAGGCACCTTTCAAATATCAGCAAATCGATACAATCGAAGCAGTCGAAAAATAGATTTAATCGAAAAAGACATCACTGAGCTTGAAAAGCCAGACGTGACGCTTGCTAGTGGCAACACCACGAATGCTGATGAGCTTGAACAGCTACTCGTAAAAATTGAGGCATTTGCGGACTATCAAAATAGTAACATCGGATTGCTACGATCGTTACGTACCTCATATAGCAATCTTGGAAAACAAAGTAGCATTTTTCAAGGCGATGCTGCGGTGTTAAATGACCATGTTTTTAAAATGCAGGTTCCTGCCACAATTATTGCCAATAAGATTGACTCTGGAGAAATCGATCAATCATTAAGCCCTAACATTAATATTGACGCGCTTGCAGAAACTAAAAAGGCAGCGGAAACAGCAATGGAAAATGCGGCTAATGGAACTAAGCTAGCAGATATCAAAATAGAGGAGATTTCCGAGGAAATTTCTAAATCTAGTAATGACAGACAAGAAGCACAGCAACGATTGGTTAAGCTCGGCATTGCAGTTGAATTGGCCAATCAGGCCAAGCAATGGAGCGCCGAAATCAGCGACTTACCAGCAGCAGAGGTGGTCGCCCGTTTTACGCAAACTACCGAAAAGCAGACAAGTAATGTCGACGCCATTAAAGAAGCCAATGATGCAATGACTATCGCGCAGGAACAAGCGGTAGTCAGACAGGCCGAATTTGAATCACTGTTGGACCCTCTACTACGTAGCACTCAACAGGACCATGCGTCGGAACAACAGGCTATATTGAAAATTGTATTCGTTCACGGAGCTAGAGCTACCAACACAAGCCGATGATGGTGTCGCCGCTCAAGATGTCAAAAGTACAATCGCGAATGTAGAGAACGCAACCAAAGATACCGCAAGATATCAAACTCTACTCACTACCCGTTCTCAAGTCATCGAGACCAAGTCTGAAAAGCGAGCTGAGCTTGTTGCTGATTTAGATGAACTGAAATCTCGCATTGAGATTTACGCTAAAACAATTAGTGAAAGTCGCTTCTTGTCTCAAAAGCAATATGCGAATGCGATTGAGCTAAAAACTAGAATTGGCCGTCGCCAATTGGAAGAGGAAGATATTCCTTTCGGGATTACCGAGGCGTTAAATCAGGGCAATATCCAAGAACTTGAAGCCGAGCTATCCGATCTGTCTCACCAAATAGACATCCTAAATCGACAGAGATCGTTATTATCAGCGCCCCATGAAACCACATTAAACATTCGTACCCTAATGGATGCGAACATCGGAACCATGGGGAAACGTCTTGATGTTATTAAGGATCTAAGTAAACTACAGTCCGAATTGAATGCAGGATCCGAATCTGTCTCTGCGATTGAAAAGGCATCTCTAGAACAGAATGCCAGTCGTCGACTAGAAACTGAAAGCTCTCGCAAAGAATGGCTGCTTGGTTATGTCCCCTCTTCCCGAGCGGAACACATGACTAATGTACTTAAGGTGTATTATCAAGAGTTGATCGAGCTCGAGCAGAAACAAGTCAACATTATCAATCAGGAAGAATTGGTTTATCGAATTATCGAACTGATAGAAGAAGAAAAAGCAGCCATTAACGAACTGACTCCTTTGCTCCAAAGAGAAAAGGAGGAAATGAAAATAATTGAAGAAGATGCTTGGGTCACGGCCCTCGCCGCATTTACCCCTGAGAAGTCAGCAGAGATACTCTCTCAGCATGAAGCAAAAACCAACAGACGATTGACTCCTCCTCCCATCGTACTGCAAGAAGAAAAACCACAAGTTTTAGCAGATACAGCCCATGAAATTTTTGCAGACCATATGGAAGTACTGGCCGCAAGCAAATGGATTTCGCTTTTTAGGGATCGTTTGTCTGACAAGGGACTCCAGGGGGAAACTGCAAAGTATCAAGAGCAGTTAGGCGTACTAACGTCACAATCCGCAGCCATTGAGCGCCGCATCAAACGTGTTTCAGGTCAATCGTCGGAAGCGATGGCCGAGCTTGATCAAGCTGATCAGCCTAAATCAGACGCTGAAAAACACTTTTTCCTAGCCGGAGAAATCGGGCGCCTAAGAGTAGAACGAGCTGACATACAGAGCAAGTCAATTGTTCAGCTTCTCGCTCGTATCGGGGTGATTTGGAGATTGTGCAACCCTACGTCTGTAACTTTGATTTAGGTTGAGTCATTATCGTCGTTCCACACGATATATCGCTTGTCGGCATTGCTCCATTCATCGTCAATCTCGACGAGGATGGCACTGACAAGC
>WLWV01000154.1 GCA_012103395.1 Gammaproteobacteria bacterium | reverse complement strand
GATGGCTCAACATTCAATACTAAAGCCTGAAAAACCGGCTTTGGCTTCGTTCGCTACGCTCACTTCGCCTAAGCCAAACGAACATCGCTAAAGAAATAAATTACAGACCTCAGGGTACACTACCATCCCCCGTCGTCGTCTTGATTGACGATAGCGATTGCACCTTCCCAGGCAAATGTAATATTTACGACTAAATCGCCATTTCTCACAACGTAGAGTTTATCCATGGCAATCTTATCTGGTTCGGAGTCGGTTTTTTGGAAGGTGCCTCGCATGTGGCTTCTCACTCCTATGGCAAGATAATTGGTGATCGGCTTTCTAATTTCCCTAAAGATCGGGTCAAGGACCTTTATCAGTTCTTTTACCTCCCAATCCGGGAACGCCGAACCATCGTCCCGGGTGAAGCGGATTTCCTGGGAGAAGAGTTTTTGCATGATGCCGCGTTTGTAGGTTTCAAGGGCGTCCCGTTTGCGGCGTAGGTGGTCCAGTTTTTCGTCAACGGCGGTGAGGAAGCTGGCGATTTTTTTTGTTCTTTTTTGACTGGATAATGGATGAGGGCAGTCAAAACATCTTGTTTCGATATATTTTTCATAGATCCGCTGGTTCCAGTAGCGCGACTTGAAAAAATGGTTCTCACCTTGTTGGTTGTGGTCAAAAACCCCAGCCAACATGAGTCGTATTCATTTTTGATCGTTGCTGCCCACAATCGATCGGGCAAGAATAGCTGAGGATAATCTTCTCTAACAAATGCGTTTGCACCCACGAGAAATGGTGTATTCATTCTACTAATGATAATAGTTCCTGCCTTTACAGGTTGTTTCAACCTACTAACTTCGTATGGATCAGATACAATTTTGTTTTCACAAGGGTTAAAGGTGCCAGAAGAGACACAGCTCGTTTTCAAGACACCAACCTCATCAATATTCAATGCAGGAGCGTCTCCAGAATTGACACTCACCCCCGCATTCAGTGTTTTAACTAACTTTCCTAACGCTCCTAGCTGCCAGCCTCCGCAAAACTCCAGAAACCTCAACGCCGGCACCATCCTCTTCTTTTCCTCCCCCATTACACCGGTGCCTCGATGCCCAATTCATCACAAAACCCGCGAATGGTGTTGTCGATGTCGACCATGTCTTCATCAATTTGTTTAAGCTCCGCGACCACTTTGGCCAGATCAATGGGTTCCTCTTCTTCGAAGGTATCCACATAACGGGGAATGTTAAGGTTGTATTCGTTGTCGGCGATTTCCTTTAACGTCGCGAGGTGGCTGTATTTGTCCTCGGATAGGCGTTCGCGATAAGTGGTGACGATTTTTTGGATGTGTTGAGGTTTCAGGTGGTTTTGGTTTTTGGCTTTTTCAAAATGGGCGCTGGCGTCGATGAACAGGATGTCGTTTGGGTGTTCCCGGCATTTTTTGAAGACCAGAATACAGGTCGGGATACTGGTGCCGTAGAAGATGTTGGCGGGTAGGCCGATCACGGCGTCGAGCCAGTTTTGTTCTTCGATGAGATAGCGGCGGATATGGCCTTCGGCGGCGCCGCGAAACAAAACCCCGTGGGGTAGGACCACCGCCATGGTGCCGTTTTCGTCGAGCTGGTAGAGCATGTGTTGAACAAAGGCGAAATCCGCCTTGGAGCCCGGGGCGAGTTTGCCGTATTGGGCGAAGCGGTCGTCGGATTCGAAGAGCTTGTTGGCGCTCCAGTTGGCGGAGAACGGCGGATTCGCCACCACGGCTTCGAATTTTTTATCGATGTGCTGAGGGCGCTCTAGGGTGTCTTCCTGTTTGAGGTCGAAGTTTCGATAATGAACCCCGTGGAGAATCATGTTCATGCGCGCCAGGTTATAGGTGGTGCGATTCATTTCCTGGCCATAGAAATCTTCCACGTGCTCCACCTCTTTCGCCACCCGAAGCAATAACGAACCGGATCCGCAGGTGGGGTCATAAACGTTTTTCAACCGGGTTTTCCCGGTGGTGACGATTTGCGCGAGAATGCTGGAGACCTGTTGGGGGGTATAAAACTCCCCGGCTTTTTTCCCGGCTCCGCTGGCGAATTGGCCGATCAGGTATTCATAAGCATCGCCGAGTACATCGCTTTCGCTGTCGTTAAGGCCGAAATCGATGTTGTCGAGGTGGGCGAGAATTTTAGCGATGAGTGCGTTTTTAGCTTGTTCGGTGCGCCCAAGTTTGGTGGAGCCAAGATCAAGGTCTTCGAATAGGTGATCGAAGTCGTCTTCGCTCTCCGCCCCCATGGTGGAGCGCTCTATGCTGTTTAATACTTGGGTCAGATCGTCGAGGATGAAGTTATCGATGATCAGTTCATCGTCAGCGTCATCGTCTTCCCTAGCCACTTCGTTAGTGTTTTCTGTCTTATGCGCGCCCCGCTTGGCAATGCTAGAAAATAGTTCCGATGGGGCGAGAAAATAACCGAGTTCCTCAATTGATTCTTCCTTGATCGCTTGGAGCATTTGCTGACCGTCGTCGCTGCCCTCGTCGATGTCCATGAAATCGATCCCATCCTCCGCGAGCATGGTATTGGCGTAGTGGTGTAATTTCTCGGAGAGGTATTTGAAAAAGATAAACCCTAAGCAATAATCCCGGAACTCATCGGCATTCATCTTACCCCGCAGTTCGTTGGCAATATTCCAGAGTTTTTGTTCCAGATTCCGTTTTTGCTCTTCAGTCATTACTCGTCGGCCCTAACACTTAGTTATTCGCGGCACACTACTTAGACCGCTCGACCTATTATACGATGCCAGTTGTCAATCAGTTAGTAATTTTAGCGGGACAAACCGATGTAATGAATCTGGGGATAGTCTACCCATTAGCCCTAGGCGTTCTTTATTTATCTTCAATAGAGTATGTCCAAAAGATCACTCCAGACTAAAGTTGTGTTACGACTAAGTTCGTTAGAAATCTCGAAGCCATCACACAGGAGCCTGCTTTCTGATGTTCGAAGAGAAAGGTAACGTCCTTTTAATTGGGTATCCCGGCATTTCCCGCCACGAGGGTCATTGTGCCCCAGACACGACGAGAGGCGTCTAGGTATTGCTTGTCGTTTTTATCAAGAATATAGGGACCTTCGCCATGACTGACCGTGGCGAAGGCCGTTTTTATGTGTCGGTATAAGATGCGATTCATGGCGTTGATGAATGAAGTTGAAACTTCAACCCAATGACAGCACTAACGGCCGATTTTTGAACGAATGCACCAGGGTTGGGGGTCTGCGTGCAAAGCCATGAGGCATCCGTTCAAACCGATCTTAAAGAGGATCAATGATTGTCCATGTGCACATAGCGATCTCGCCTGTCGTGGATGACTCGGCTTTAATACTAAAAGTGCCGTCCGAGGCACTACACCCCGGTGTTTTAGAATCTGCAGGCCCTCCCAGCACGAATTCTACTTCGGGGAGAGTAGTCGAGACCGGAGCGCTGGTAACTACTGCTGTGCTTCCGCACAAAATGCTGTAGATCAGTTCGTGACTCCCGCTACCAAGGAACGTTGAGACAGTTTTGGTAGATGCCGCCGAAATTGAATCGGTATTCGGGAAAACTCGTGAGCAACCAGAAAGTGTGGTCGCATTAGCCGCAGGTGTGGCTTCTGTTGTCGACGAAGAGATAGAAAAGTTCGAGCCGCCGGGTGTCACAACCACTTTTTCTCCGCCATCAGGTACGATGGCAATCCTGTATTCACCCGGCACCTCATAAACGTGGGTTAATACGGTTCCGTTAAAGACACGATCATCAGTGTTATCCTGCCAATGCACCGTTCCGGGTAGGGGGGTGTTATTTGCATCTCGAATTTTGACCTCAAGGACAACCGGGTTGCCCGCGGTGCCGCTGCCCTCGTAGGAGACATAGATCATTCCACCTTCAGCGGTTGGGACAGATAAATCGGATCGACCCAGATTGATATCCATATTCGAGCCTGAGCCTGAGGAAGTAGTGTGGTTATCACTACAACCTGTTATTACAAGCAGTACTGCGAAGCTAAGGGATACAAAGGATGTGCGCATGAGATTCTCCGTTATTGAATTGTTAAGGTGAAGACAGCGGTGAGTATTCGTGTACCAGAATAAGAAACCTTCCCTCTACATTAACGCACATTCCCTCTGTAGTTACCAGTTCGATAAAACGGATTGTTGGACTAAAAGATTTATATACGATGTTAAGGAGCGGACTATTGATTTTCGGTCCTATCATTCAACCATGAACGGACTAAAGCATCGCTGGAAATCCGGGGCCGGAGTGCATGTCTTTTGCGCACTCTGGCCCGAAGTTGAGTAAATACTTAATACGTTAGCAATCTCGGAGCTATCACACAGGAATCTATTTCTTTGTACCCCGAAGAGCAGGATAACGTTCTCTTAATAGATATACTGTCCCCGAAATTGCCTTTATCCTCTTAAACACAGATTAAGTTAAACGATGGCCTTCATTCCTGTCATATAGCCACGAAGTTTTTTACCAACAACTTCTACGGAGTGATTACGAAGTGCGTCGTTAATTTGTACAAGTTGACGGTTGTCGACGCCACTGTCTTTAGTGACTAAGCCTTTACCGATAACATCAGACTTAATAGACGGCATGAACTCTTTCTCTAGAAATGGACGCGCTGTATGATCAAACAAGTAGCAGCCGTATTCTGCCGTATCGGAAATCACGACATTCATTTCATAGAGTTTTTTGCGAGCAACCAAGTTAGCGATTAGTGGTGTTTCATGGAGCGACTCATAGTACGCAGATTCCTCGATAATACCGGCCTCAACCATCGTCTCGTAAGCAAGCTCTACCCCCGCACGAACGAAGGCCACCATCAAGATACCATTGTCGAAATACTCTTGCTCGGAAAGTTCCTCTGTTGTGCATTCCTGATTTTCAAAAGCAGTGTCGGCTGTCGCAGCGCGCCAACGTAGCAGGTCGGCATCGTCTTTGTCCCAGTCTGCCATCATCGTACTGGAAAAATTGCCGGACATAATATCGTCTTGGTGTTTTTGAAATAAGGGTCGAAGTAGGTTCTTTAGTTGCTCTGAAAGTTCAAAGGCGCGTACTTTCGCCGGGTTATCGAGGCGGTCCATCATATTGGTAACGCCACCGTGTTTAAGCGCTTCGGTAATGGTTTCCCAGCCGAATTGAACAAGCTTAGCAGCATAGGCAGGATCAATGCCTTCTTCAACCATCTTGTTAAAACACAAAATGGACCCGGTTTGTAAAACACCGCATAAGATGGTTTGTTCCCCCATCAAATCTGATTTGACTTCCGCAACCGGCGACGATTGAAGTACGCCTGCCCGATGCCCGCCTGTTCCCACAGCCAGTGCCTTTGCAATTTTCAGGCCGTCAGAATTTGGATCGTTTTCTCTGTGTACAGCAATCAAAGTAGGCACACCAAAACCACGAACATACTCTGCACGTACTTCAGAGCCCGGGCATTTAGGGCACATCATGATCACAGTAATTGCGGGATTAACTTTCATGCCTTCCTCAACTAAATTGAAGCCATGAGCGTAGTCCAGTGTGGAGCCTGCTTTCATTAGTGGCATGATGGCGCTGACCACTGGAGTATGTTGTTTGTCTGGTGTCAGGTTCATGACGATATCAGCGTCTGGAATCAGCTCTTCATAGGTGCCGACGGTGAACCCGTTTTCGGTGGCATTTTTCCAAGACTGTCGTTTCTCTGCAATGGCTTCAGCGCGCAAGGTGTAGCTAACGTTCAGGCCCGAGTCCCGCAAATTCAGACCTTGGTTCAGCCCTTGAGCACCACAACCTACAATGACAATTTTTTTATCACGAATGTAATCAACGCCTTCGGCGAATTCACTGGGCTCCATGAAACGGCATTTTCCCAGTTCTTCTAGTTGGACCCTAAGAGGTAGAGTATTAAAGTAGTTTTCACGCATGAGGTTGCTCTCAGAAAGTGGTTTTCAAAAATAGTGATGAATCATATCGCCTTTTTAGGTTGCGAATATTGAAATAAATGATATGTTATGTTGCACAGAATGCAATAAAAGATAAGTAATAATCGAAAAAATGGATGTCAGAGCCTGTCAGGTATTTTTAAAGCTCAGCGAAACCCTACACTTTGGGCAAACCGCTGAGGAATGTAATCTTAGTCCGTCGGCGGTAAGCCGATTGATTCAACGACTGGAGCAGGCTGTAGAGCAAAAACTCTTGCAGCGGGACAATCGACGAGTATGTCTAACTCCTGCGGGGCGACATTTTCAGGACTATGCTCGCAAGGTAGTGGATGATTGGCAGCAGCTTCGTAGAGATTTCTCCCAAAGTGAAGCGGAATTAAGTGGTGAGGTTAGTGTATTTGGCTCGGTCACCGCGAGCTACAGTATACTGAATCAAATACTCCCAACCATGCGCGAAAGCTATCCTGGGATTGAAATAAAGCTGCGCACCGGAGACCAGGCCGACGGTATTGAACGCGTGCTCGGTGGCAGAGAGGACAGCGCTATTGTCGCTATGCCGGATGATTTTCCAGACAAGCTGTCCTTTCTTCCCCTACGAACGACACCGCTTAAACTAATCGGGCCAAACATGCCGAGTGCATCCACCCGCATCTTGGATCAGTGTCAGACTGATGGGTCCGACCCCGATTGGAGCAAGGTTCCAATTGTGCTAGCTGAGCGGGGATTAGCGAGAGAGCGCCTGTTGCAGCAATTACAATTGTTTAAATGTAAGCCGCTTATTTACGCACAGGTTGCAGGCCATGAGGCGGTGGTTTCGATGGTTAGCCTAGGCTTTGGGATTGCGTTGGTGCCGGAGTTGGTAATCGAACACAGCCCCCAACGGCAGAATGTTAGAATTTTGCCGTGGCTTAATGACTTGCCTGCATTTCAGCTAGGTCTTTGTGCAATGCATGAACACCTTGACGATCCGCTTTTGAATGCATTTTGGGAATGTGTGCGGCAATGTCGTTCTCTTCGTGGATAAACTTTTTACACTGAACCGGTGGTTGAGGGATAATCCGCCACGCTTTTGATCTTTCTTTTTTTGATCTTTCGCTTTTGACTTTTCGTATTTAACTTTCTTAACTCCATGACAGCCATAAAACTTGAAAACCTGACGGTTCAATTTGAGCAACACTTTCAATTGCAGGAGATCAATTGGACAATTCAACCACACCAACATTGGGTGGTTTGCGGAGGGAATGGATCAGGCAAGTCTGCGCTAGGAGCGGTATTGATGGGGGAAGGGAGTGTCACTTCGGGCAGATTGAATGGGTTGCCCAAACGAATAGCCATTGCTTCGTTCGAAGCTCAGGCGATGCTAATTGAAGCTGAACGAAAAAAGGATGACGCTGATCTTCTTGACGTTATTCCTGAGGGCACCCCCGTTCAAGAGATGTTGGACGAAACTTGCGAAAACACCGCGTTGCAACGAGAACTTATTGAGGCGTTCAATTTTGGTCCATTGTTAACGCAGGGTTTCCGTAAACTTTCGTCCGGTGAGTCCCGTAAGCTCATGCTAATACGGGCGCTGACAAGCAACCCAGATCTCCTAATCTTGGATGAGCCGTTTGAAGGGATGGACACTGCATCTTGTGAATACTTGAGCGGTTTTCTAGGAAGATTATCGGAATCAACGCAAATGGTTTTTGTACTGAACCGATTCGGCGAAATCCAATCATTCACCACCCATGTGGCTTATATGGAGGACGGTCGAATGACTCATCAAATTGAGCGCAATGATGATGAGGCGTTGGCAGGGCTTCATCAGCTGCTTCATCTTAAAACCACGGATCTGCAAATACCTGAAGCTGACGTAAGCCAACGAGCGCCGGTACTAGCGCCAACCGATCCGCTAGTGCGTATCAGAAACGGATGTGTCGTTTATGGGGATATCACCATATTTAAGGACCTTAGTTGGACCATCGAGCCGGGTCAACACTGGCAGCTGACGGGCCCAAATGGCAGTGGTAAAACTTGTTTGCTGAACCTAATTACAGGAGACCATCCCCAGTGCTACATCAATGATATTTTCGTGTTCGGTATGCAACGAGGGAATGGCGAGAGTATTTGGGATGTTAAGCAGCATTTAGGTTATGTTTCCAGCGCATTACAATGGGAATATAACGTTAGCGTTTCAGTAAAAAATGCGATCGTGTCTGGCTTTTTTGACAGCATTGGCATCTATCAAAAATACAGCGACCAGCAATCCCAAATAGCAGATCAGTGGCTTGCGTTATTGGGTATGCAAGATCGGGCCAATCAACCTTTTAGATTGTGCAACCCTACGTCTGTAACTTTGATTTAGGTTGAGTCATTATCGTCGTTCCACACGATATATCGCTTGTCGGCATTGCTCCATTCATCGTCAATCTCGACGAGGATGGCACTGACAAGC
>WLWV01000153.1 GCA_012103395.1 Gammaproteobacteria bacterium | reverse complement strand
AACGCCGATGGAAACACTCATCGACGGTAAAGCGATCTGGAAAGAAAAGTTTGTAAACTAAACTCTATCTGACAGACAGCTACTGATAAACGGGTAACTGTCAGCTCAAGTCTGAACTTCTACAATTCAAGCTTCAACGATAGTCACCTGAATGCGTGATCAATAAACTGTTTCGTTACGAATTGTGGTCTGCACTTGTTTCTAAATTTTCCTCAAGCTGCCTGTGCGGCAGTGAACCCCTCTACCAACGCCTTAAATACAACTTCTGATTTCTAAGCTGCCTGTGCGGCAGTGAACTGAAGTATAAAGAAAGAAAATCTTTTATCAACAACGATTTAAGCTTGATTTCACGTTTTAACCAAAAAAATCACTCGGCTTCTAAGTGATTGATTATTAGCTATTTTTTTGAGCGATATAAAAAAGGGTAAAACTTGCCTTGAGCAGTATATTCGGCTGATTGTGCAATCTTAGATCTGTTGCGTTGTTTTAAGTTGAGTCGCCGGTCTCAACGTGGATAACGCTGATAAGCCGTAATAAGGGTGCCCGTTAGGGGAAACCTGAGGGTAAAAGGTGGTGGAGAGTGGTGCTCAATTAAGGGGGGGAACTCAGGAAATACGCCATTCATTCGCGTACAGGCTCTATCTGAGTTGTTGCGTTGGCTGTAATTCTAAGCGCGTTGGCGAACTACGGATTGATGGAGTTGGGCTTGCAGTTGAGGCAAAGAGAGGCCGGATTGAAGGGCTTGTTCGACGATTTGAAAAGTTGTGGTGGGTGCGTTGCCTGCGATGGGGGGATCTGAATCGAGATTGGTCGGAAACGAATAGTTTTCTGCTGTCGCGGCTAGCACGTGTTTAATTTCCTCGGGCGATAAGGTCCCCTAGGACGCTAGGGTTGCCATGGGCGGGTAGATGGCTTCGACCATTTTGATTCGATCAAGGGTTTCCATGGAACGACCAAATGCGGATGAGATCTGTAACAAATTGGCTAAGCGATTCCGGTTGGAATGATTACTGCCTGCACCATGAAACAAGGCAGGATTGAAGAAGAGCATGTCACCTTTGCGTAGTGGGATCTGGGTGTGGTTTCGATCAAAATAGGTGCGAAACTCAGGTCGTCGATGGGCCAGATAGCCTAGGGAATACTGATGCGAATAGGGTAGGAAACGAGTTGGGCCAGTTTCTAGCGACATATCACAATGCGCAATCGCACCCTGCAATGTCAGATACTGCGACATTATCTGGGCGTGTAACGTGTAGAAGTTTAGACCAAATCTGACACCGTATTAAATCAATCCGAGCGAAGCGAGGGTTGATTTAATACGGTGTCAGATTTGGTCTAAACTTCTACATGTAACGGATACTGGGCGACTATTTTATCTGATTGGAATCCCAAGTGGTAATCACGATGGGATGTCTGGCTTTTCGCGCCCGGCTTGACGTTGTTAACTTGGGTCGTTACTTGATAGTGCGGACCTAACCAAGCTTCGCTTGCTAATGCGATGAAGGGGTTTCTGTAATATTCAATGTATAAATCAGGGTCGTAGAGGCAGACTTTTTGGTGTGCATTCCAAATTCGTTCGTTCTCGCCGAAATGATCGCCTGCCCCTTTTTTCGCGGTTTTCTCTGTTTTGATGATAGCGCTGAATGCGTGCGTGGTTTTGTCAATCACAGCATGGTCTGGGTATGCGCCACTAATAGCGAAAACACCAGGGCCATCTTTTAAGCATTTTGCGAGTTCAGATTTAAGCGCAGTGGTGGTTGATGCTTGGTTTAATGCTTGAATGAGACGCGATCTTGTGTAAACCAGAATATTTTTTTGTACTTCATTCGCAAAAGGGTAATCTGTAATCTGAGTGGTCTGCCCACACAGTGTGTCGAAATCTGCGAGATTAATGTCATCAGGGGAGAAAAAGTGGGAAGCCACGGCAGTAGACAGTATTATTAGGCTAACGTTGCAGGGTTGATATTTCTCCCTTCTTGCAATGATTGTAGGGCAGCCTCCGCTAGCTGTAGCGCTTTCAAACCGTCATCCATTCCGGGTATTTCAACGTTTTCCCCATTGAGGCTTCGGACAAACGCGTCAAGTTCTGAACGATAGGCGGCTTCGTAACGCTCAAGAAAGAAACGCAAAGGCTTCGCGCTGTGAACGCCGGATTGATTGTAGCTAACCACGGCGTTTTCATTTAGGTTTTGAGCAATGAGCATGCCCTTTGAACCGTGTGCTTCGATTCGTTGATCATAGCCGAAACTCGCTCTACGGCTATTGGAAATCTGCGCCAGCTTACCGCTAGTGGTGCTCAGCAGAACCGAGGCGGTGTCGATATCACCTGCTTCGCCGATAGCGGAATCCACAAGACAGGTGCCCATGGCGCTAACGCTAACGATATCTTCTCCTAGCAAAAAACGAGCCATGTCAAAGTCATGAATCGTCATGTCTCGAAACAGTCCACCAGAGACATTTATGTAGTCAATAGGTGGAGGACTTGGGTCTTTGGAAATGATGCTAACGAGTTCAATCTTTCCGATTTCTCCCGCCGTGATTTGTCGTTGGAGCGTTTGAAAATTTGGATCAAATCGCCGATTGAACGCCACCATGATTTTCAGCTCACTCGCAGAAACCTGCGTGACACACTGCTGAACACGTCTAAGAGATAGATCAATTGGCTTCTCACAAAAAACGTGTTTTCCGGCCTCCACCGCTCGCTCAATCAGGTCCGCATGGGTATCTGTTGCGGAACAAATTAGAACGCCATCAATACTTTTACTTTCGAAAATTTGCTGAGGCGTCATTTGAGAGCATCCCAACTGTTGAGCCAAGCGATTCGCGTTATCGGTAAACGGATCGTGCAATGCTAAGAGGTTTGCATCGGGATGCCTTTGAACGTTATCACCGTGAATGGATCCAATTCGCCCAGCGCCAAAGAGTGCTAAATTAATCATGGTTATTTATGAAGTAATCGAGTAACCGGCTGCTAATGCTGCCTTTTTCAAAGATTGATACCCGATGCATGCGTATTCGTAAGGGTCGGCCTTAGCGGGGTCCTGTTCTGCTTCGACGATTACCCAGCCTTGGTAGGAATGATTTGCCAATGCTTGCATGACCGCATAATAGTCAATCATCCCATCTCCCGGTACAGTAAACACACCGCGCAATACGCAGTCTAGAAAAGAGTCATGTTCTTTATCGACGGTTTTCAAGATATCGGCGCGAATATCTTTTGCGTGGACGTGATTGACTCGGTGACCGTATTTCTCGATAACTTGGAGAATATCCCCACCGCCGAAAACCAAATGCCCAGTATCGATGAGTAATCCAACGGCTTCCCCTGTGTTGATCATGGTTAAATCCAGTTCACGCTCGGTTTCAACTCCGGTACCCATATGGTGATGAAACGTCAGAGGTACTCCTTGGCTTTCACAATATTCTGCTAGCCGAGTGAGCCGCTCTCCGTAAGCGGGGAAATCAGATTCTGGAAGTATTGGTTTTCTGTTCAGTGGATCGAGTCTTCGATTCTGTACCGTGTTGAATGTCTCTCCGTACACTAATACTGGCGCGTCCAGCGCGCCATACAATTCTAATTGTGGTTTAACTCGCTCCAGTTCTTCTTCCACGCTGTTGTTCAGCAACAATCCAGAATACCAGCCGGATACCAATTGTAGGTCATGTTCTTTGAGCACATGGCGGAGTGTGACTTCGTCCTGAGGGAATTTTCCTCCAAGCTCCGTGCCGCTGTATCCTGCAAGGCGGGTTTCTCGCAGACAGGTTTCCAAGGGGGTATCGCCACCGAGCTCTGGCAAGTCATCATTGGACCAGGAAATGGGCGACATGCCAAATTTAAGTTTCAGTGTATTCATACTGTTTCTTTTAACATCCATTCATGGGCTGGATCGTTGGCGAAATGCCATTGTCGGACCGGGCCCGCCATCACATTAAGGTAATAATTGGTATAGCCATGTGGAACCCCCACAGGGTGATAGCCTCGAGGTACGAGGACCACATCCCGGTCCTCAGCGCTTAGGGTTTCATCCAGACTGCGGTCATCAGTGTACACACGCTGATGAACATACCCACTTGAAGGTTGCAATCGGTGGTAATACGTTTCTTCAAGTAGACTTTCGGTGGGGAGCTCGTTTCTATCATGCTTATGAGGGGGGTAAGAGGACCAGTGGCCTGATGGTGTAATCACCTCGACGACCAGCAAGCCATCTGCTGGCTCGGTTTCTGGCAGAATGTTGCGCACATATCGAGTGTTCGTTGTTTTCCCCCTGACTTCCTGCGGCATGTTATTCGCATCTATGGCTCGAGCAGGGCCGCTGGCTCCTGTTCCAGGCGCACTGCAAACGGCGAGTTCTACCGATGATAATGCAGATACTTCAGCAGATTCTCCTGCGGGAATATAAATAGCTCCGGGTGCTTGGTTATCAAATACCGACTTTCGGCCTCCCACTTGCTCCCAACTTTTTCCTCCCACTGAAATGGTCGCTTCTCCAGTGAGAATCACTAGACAAACTTCCCTCCCGGGCTGCTGTAACGTAACTCTATTTCCGCAAAGCAGATCATGTAGCTCGAAACCAACGTATTTCCAGTTCGCACTCTTGGGTGTAATGCAATGAACCAATGACTCGTTAGACGGTTTAACCAATAATTTACTCATACTAATAACCTCTCTCCTGTTGACGGGCGGCAACTGCCTGTTCGTGTTTTTCGGTCACTGTTTTACGCGGTGATACCTCAGGAACCTCAACTTCCCACCAGCAACTCCCACTCGTCGCGTGTAACGGATCGGTATCGATAACGACGACGCTTACGCCGTCTCTCTGCTGAGCATCCAGACAGGCTGATTTTAGTTCTCCGATATTATTGACATGGATCGCATTAGCTCCCATGGCAGCGGCGTGGGCAGCAAAGTTAATTTTTGCGAGCTCTTGGTGATGCGTGTCTTGCAGTAAGTTATTAAAGTTCGCACCCCCCGTTGCCATTTGCAGACGATTAATGCAGCTAAAACCCCGATTGTCTAATACAACGATGGTGATCTGAAGTCCAAGACTGACTGCTGTCGCAATGTCAGAGTTCATCATCAAATAGGAACCGTCTCCAACCATGACAATGACTTCCCGAGTAGGCTCTGCCAATTTCACACCAACACCACCTGATATTTCATATCCCATGCATGAGTAACCGTATTCGAGGTGATACCCACCCACGGTGGAGCTGTTCCAGTGCTTATGCAGTTCTGACGGCAGGCTGCCTGCGGCTGCAACGACAATGGCATTGTCTGAGGCACATTCGTTGACCGCAGCAACGACTTGAGAATCGCTGGGTATGGTGGTTTCTTTTTCGAACGCAATCGCCGCTTGTTGAATTTTCTCCCATTCTATTTTGGCTTGTTGCGCGACGCTTAACCAATGAGTGCTGGACTGATATGCCGCTAAATGAGACGACAACGATTGAAGCCCGATTCTCGCATCTGCCACTAGGGGCAGTGCACGGTATTTAACGGAATCCATGGGTTGGACGTTCAGTTGCACCACTTGTCCCGTAAACAGGCTGTTGGAGCCGGAGATGAAATCCTGTAAGCGAGTGCCTACTGCCAGTACTAAATCAGCCTGCTTTGCTAGCGTGTTTGCGCAGGAAGTGCCGGTCACTCCCACTGCGCCGAAATTAAAAGCATGACCCGATGGCAGAGAAGATTTACCTGCTTGGGTTTCTACCACAGGGATTCGATGTCTGTCAGCGAAATCCATCAATGCGTTTTCCGCCAGTGAATAACGAACACCACCGCCAGCCACGATGATGGGGCGTTCAGCGGATTGAATAGCGGACAGCACTTGGGCCAGTTCATGCGCGTCCGGCCCCTGTCGACGCAATCCCCAGACGCGTTTTTCAAACATTGTTTCTGGAAAATCAAAAGCCAGTGATTGCACGTCTTGACAAACACTGATCGTGGCAGGCCCGCATAACGCGGGATCTGTCATCGCGACCATGGCTTTAGGCAAGGCTTGAATAAGTTGTTCGGGTCGGGTAATGCGATGGAAATATCGGCTGACAGGACGAAAAGCATCATTGACAGTGGTGCTTCCATCGCTGAAATCTTCCGCTTGCTGTAACACTGGATCCGGTAAGCCTGATGCAAAAACATCCCCCGGAATGAGTAAGAGCGGCAGTCGGTTGACGTGAGCCACGGCGGCGGCGGTTACCATATTGGTCGCCCCGGGGCCAATGGATGAGGTAGCAACCATGATTTGTTGTCGCTGCCGAGCTTTGGAAAAGGCGATTGCTGCGTGGGCCATGCTTTGCTCATTGTGCCCCCGATAGGTAGGCAGTTGATCTTGCACTTGGAAGAGTGCTTCACCGATGCCCGCCACATTTCCGTGGCCAAAAATCGCCCAGACTCCGGCAAAAATGGGTTGTTCGCTGCCATCGTCAAGGCGAGTGAACTGCTGAGTTAGGAAGGTAATCAAGGCTTGCGCTGCCGTTAAACGAATTGTTTTCATAGTGATTTGTTTTCAATAATGCACAGAGATCTAAGAACCCAGAATCTCAAATTGAGTTTTGAGGCAATTTTTAGAACGGCTTAAAGTCCTAAATGGCGATGTTCCTAATGGACTATTCACGACTATGCACCTCGAGATTGCTCACAAGCGGCATCCCATGCATCAATGAGGCTGCGATAAGTCCTGCGCATTTGTGTCATAGCGGAGGTGTCGTCAATTTCTCTGGCGAACCATTGGGTAGCGGGCTCCGAAAAAATCGTCCTACCAATTGCGAAGCCTTTAACCCAAGGTTGCTTGGTTGCCACGAGAAATGATTCAGTAATGGAGGATACTGTTCCATTTAGACCAAGTACGATGACTCCCTGACAGTGGGGGTCGTGGCGATCCAATGTGGCGCCGATATTCTGCCAGTAAGTGTCGCTCATTCCCGGTTCCAACTACCACCAAACCGGCTTCACGCCAAGTCCGTAAAAGTGATCCATGATGCCAGTGACTTGATCGAATTTGGGAGCATTACCGCCCCGAGCGGTGATAATTTCTAGTAACCACTCATGTCCGGTGTGTTTGCATGCACGATCAATTTTCATTATCAAATCGTCGTGATGTAAACGAATGGACTCATCATCATCTAGTTGATAAGGACATAAGACTTTCAATGTCTGGGTTAGGGGCCAGTCTGCGAGGTGTTGTACGATTTCACCCGGGGCTTCAAGAGCGAGTGGAAATTCACCGGAGGCTTCTATCGGTCTGCCAACCCAAGCCTGAGATGAAGTGGCTTCGTGCAGGGAAGCGTGGCCTAATTTTTCATCGATCAACACTCCAAAACCATGATCGTTCCCAGCTTCCGTGAGAGCGGCTTGCCATGCTAGTTGCTTGAACTCTCCAATTGCCTCTGTCTCTCGGTGATGGTGAGTTCAACGGGTCTGCGCAACACATGCATTGAAACACTCGGCTGGTGTTTCGTAATCAAGTGTTTTTCGAGGGCGCTCATTTAACTGACGAGCCACCGCTCCAAGCTTAGCTTGAGAGTGTACCGATAAATCTGTTCCTTTTGGAAAGTACTGTCGCAATAGTCTATTTGTATTTTCATTTGACCCGCGTTGCCAAGGGCTGTGAGGGTCACAGAAGTAAACGTCGATATCGGTAGCTACTGTAAAACGCTGATGATCGGCCAGCTCGTAGCCTCGATCCCAAGTCAGTGATTTGTATAAGTCAACAGGCAGTTTTTTTGATTGCTTTATTAATGCGTCAATGACGCTTTTCGTGTCTTTGTTCTTTACCTTCGCGAGCATCACAAAACGGGAATGTCTTTCAACCAGTGTGGCGATGTAACTGTTTTTTGATCCCGCAATAAGATCTCCTTCCCAATGACCAGGAATAGCTCGGTCCTCAACGCTTGCGGGACGTTCACTTATCGATATCGCCTCTTTGATACCATTCTTTCTGTTTCGTTTTAGACTAAAGTTTTTAGAACGCCTCATTATTCGCTTTGTTCTGAGATGTTGCTGTAGTTCTTTCTTCAGTACACCTCGAGCTTGTATATAGAGGCTTCGGTAAATTGTTTCGTGGGATACATGCATACTTTCTTCTGTTGGATAAGTCCTGGTTAACCACCCTGATATTTGCTCAGGAGACCATCGTCGGCGTAGCTTCTTGGAGATGATATCAACTAACTTTGGATGATGAGCTAACTTACATTGCTTGGGACGCAATGCATTTTTCCAGGCAGCCTTATCTGCATCAACTGCTCGATAATCATCATACCCACCGTGGCGTGATACTTCACGACTAATTGTGGAAGCAGAGCGCTTTAACTGAGAGGCGATACCACGTAAAGACAGGCCTTGAATCAAGCCTCTCGAAATGGTCTCTCGTTCTGATAGGGATAGTGATTGTGTAGATCGTTTGCGGATAGCGGGTCTAATTCCACCTGCAGCTTCGAACTGAAATG
>WLWV01000152.1 GCA_012103395.1 Gammaproteobacteria bacterium | reverse complement strand
AGAACGCCGATGGAAACACTCATCGACGGTAAAGCGATCTGGAAAGAAAAGTTTGTAAACTAAACTCTATCTGACAGACAGCTACTGATAAACGGGTAACTGTCAGCTCAAGTCTGAACTTCTACAACTTATGCCAATCACGTTACGTGCGAAATTGCTATCCCTAGCGATACGATCGCTCAATTACATGAGGTCAGCGCTGCAAATCGGTGGATCCTCCCTGACCAACAGATTTAGGGGTTTCTTGAATTTACATTACGTCCATTTTTCGAAACTGTTTTCCAGTTCTTTGATAGAAGCTGCCGGTATAGCCTGAACCCGAGTCTGCTAATCTTGATTATCCGATTCACCCAAAACAAGGAACCCACCCGATTGCCGTGCCCATAGTTCGCTATAAAGGCCTTTGCTCTTAAGTAGTTCTTGGTGCGAACCCTGCTCAACGATTCCACCGTCGTCCATAATAACGAGTCGGTCCATTGCGGCAATTGTGGACAATCGATGGGCGATAGCAATAACGGTTTTTCCTTTCATAAGACTGTAAAGACTCTCTTGAATGGCAGCCTCTACTTCTGAATCTAAGGCACTGGTGGCTTCGTCAAGCACCAAAATAGGCGCATCTTTTAAAAGGATGCGTGCAATAGCGATTCGTTGGCGTTGCCCACCGGATAATTTCACTCCTCGCTCCCCGACATGTGCATCATATCCAGTGTTGCCAGACAGGTCTTCCAATTCTAAGATGAAGTCATGCGCATGTGCTTGTTTCGCCGCGGAGATAACGTCGTCCATCGTTGCATGTTGCTGTCCATATCGAATGTTATCGACCACGGATCGGTGTAACAGGGATGTGTCCTGACTAACCATGCCGATTTGCGCTCGTAAACTATCCTGAGTAACTGATCTGATGTCGTGATCATCGATTCGAATTTTTCCTGCTTCAACATCATAGAAACGAAGTAAAAGATTAACCAGCGTGGATTTCCCTGCTCCTGAGCGTCCAACAATACCAATTTTTTCACCTCCACCGATCTCTAGGGAAAGATCTTCTACGACTCCTCGGCCTGTGTCCAGATCGGATTTGATCTTGCCATAGTTAAAGTGGATGCCGTCATAGTTAATTTTTCCGGTATTTACTTCAAGTTTGCCAGCGGTCGGGTGATCTTTGATAACGATATCATTTGAGATGGTTTCTATGCCGTCCTGAACGATACCGATATTTTCGAAGAGGCCAGAAATCTCCCAGAGAATTGCTTGAGACATACCTTCGAGGCGCATCACAAGTCCGATGGCGAATGCGATAGCGCCGGTGGTAATCAGACTTAATTGCCAAAGCCATATTGATGTTGCTGCGACTAAAAAAATAAGTAATCCGTTTAGCAAACTGAGCACTGATGTCAAAGTAGTGACTAAACGCATCTGTCGGTAAACGGTGTCGAGGAAGATTTCCATGCCTTTTCTTGCATAGATATTTTCATGATCTGAATGAGCGAACATTTTCACCGTTGTAATATTGGTGTAACTGTCTACGACTCGCCCCGTTACCATTGACCGGGCCTCCGCTTGTTCCATGGATACACGGCGTATTTTGGGGATAAACACCCACATGGTAGTGAGATAGCCGAGTAACCAAAACATCATGGGGATGGTGAGTCTGATATCGCTGGCAGCGAACATGATCACGGCACCCACAAAATAAACGCCAATGTAGAGAATAACTTCCGTGACTTTGATCACCGCATCGCGCACACCGAGGGAGGTTTGCATCATTTTAGCTGCGATCCTTCCGGCAAAGTCGTTTTGGTAAAACTCAACACTTTGATTTAGCAAATAGCGATGGGCTTGCCAACGGGTTCTCATGGCAAAATTTCCAAGTAGCCCCTGATGGATTGTTGACTCGTAAAAGAACTTGAGCGCCGGTAACAGTATCAGAGCAACCGAGCCCATGAGGATAAGGCGATATTTATAAGTTTCCCAAAAAGTGTCCTTCTGGGCACTGGATAACCAGTCCACCAGATTACCTATAAAGGAAAAGAGGTATACCTCGGTTAACGCCAAAAGCATGGATAGCAAAGCGCTAACCGCAATAAGCGGGGAGAAGGGTTTTGTGTAGTGAATAATGAAGCCACTGAGGGTTGTGGGTGGCTTAGTTGGCATTTGTTCTGGAAAAGAAGGATACAGTTGTTCCAGCCAGTTAAAGAATGAGCGTAGCGGAGTCAAGATGAATTTTTACTAAGTGCGTTTTCGATTAACGTATGATACGTTTTTTGATCGTTAAAAGCTGCGAAAAAGTGGATCATATTTCCAATGGGCCGAATGGCAGTGAGATCAATCTGTGACTAGGAGGACCTGGCTTTTAGTGATTTGCATGTGACTTTTGGTGGCGGACAAGGTATAACCCAGCCATGAAAATTCTGCTCAGCAATGATGATGGATACCAAGCTCCTGGGTTGATGGCTTTGTACAAAGTTGTGAGCAAATTTGCTGATGTCGTCGTAATGGCCCCAGAGGATAACAGAAGCGGTGCCAGCAACTCCCTGACCCTAAGAAAACCCCTTACAGTAAATTACGCCAGCAATGGTTTTGGTTATGTGAATGGTACACCAGCAGACTGCGTACATCTGGCTATAAACGGCGTATTAGATTTTCTGCCGGATATGGTTATTTCTGGAATTAATCACGGCGCGAATCTTGGTGATGACGTGCTTTATTCTGGCACGGTTGCAGCGGCGATAGAAGGGCGTTTCCTCGGGCTGCCAGCGATCGCTATTTCTTTGGCTGGTTCGAAAGAGCCATTTTTTTATAACACAGCTAGCGCCGTTGTGAACGACCTACTCGTGCATCTGATGGATAATCCATTACCATCAGATAACATTTTGAATATCAATATTCCAAACATCCCCCTTGAAAAAGTGAAGGGAATGGAGCCCGCTCGATTGGGTTCGCGACATCAGTCGCAACCAATTATACGAATCGATAGTGACCAGGATGGTAAAATGTATCAGATCGGCCCGCCTGGAAATGAAGCGGATGCCGGTCTAGGAACCGATTTTTTCGTGATTAACCAGAACAAAGTATCAATAACACCATTGCAGATTGATATGACGCGGCATCATGATTTGGGAAAAATTAGCGATTGGCTGTCGGCACGCTAAGCTTGTCTGATGTCTGCGTATCGTGGTTAAACCAGTATGGTCATTCGTATTGGCTCGACTCCTTTGAATTTACTTGAATTGCAATACCCTATATATGCAAAATAGAACGTTTATCGATGGTTGAGACTAATGCACGAACTCGTGAGGGTGTCGGAATGACATCACTTCGAACCCGGCGCCGGCTCATCGGTCGATTACGTGACCAGGGAATCACTGATGAAAATGTGTTGTCTGTGATAGAGCAGACACCGCGCCACCTATTTATCGATGAAGCCTTGTCGCATAAAGCTTATGAGGATACGGCGCTTCCTATCGGACACAATCAGACTATTTCTCAACCTTTAGTGGTTGCGTTGATGACGGTACTTGTTCTGAATAACGACATTCAGGTGAAGCGTGTTTTGGAAGTCGGTACTGGTTGCGGATATCAAACCTCCATTTTGTCTCAATTAGTGAGTTGGGTTTTTTCCATTGAAAGGATTGGGGGCCTGCAAAAACAGGCAAAAGAGCGAATGATATCTTTGGGTTATCGAAATGTTAGCTACCTGAATGGCGATGGGTTTGATGGGTGGCAAAGCAATCAGCCTTTTGATGGAATACTGGTCTCAGCTGCGCCACGTGTGGTGCCGGATAGTTTGTTAAAACAGCTTGGTATCGGAGCGAAACTGGTTATTCCAGTTGGTAGTAGTGACCACCAGCGGTTACGGATTATTACTCGGAAAGTAGATCGTTTTGAGGAAGAACAAAGAGAAGCTGTACGGTTTGTGCCGATGCTAAATGGACGTAGATAGTTGACGATGGTTTATTCGAATCAATATTTCATATCTTGTAGGGCCACATCTTCTATGTTGTGTGTTTTCAAACTTGGGTTGCTAGAATTAGAATGAAAATTTTTGGACCACTTTATGACAGAATGATGACATGGTCTCGTCATCGTCATGCGCAAAAATACTTAGCTTTTATCAGCTTTCTGGAATCGTCATTTTTCCCGATACCGACATCCTTAATGTTGGCTCCCATGGTTATGGCGCAACGGGACCGAGCTTGGTATTTAGCCAGTTTAACCACTGTCACTTCTGTTTTAGGAGGTGTTTTTGGTTATATGGTGGGGTATTTTTTATTCGAACAGGTAGGGGAGCCAATTATTGAGTTCTATGATGCAGGAGATCGATTCGAGGAGATTAAATCTTGGTTTGGCGAATACGGTGTCTGGTTGGTCGTGTTGGCCGGGCTCACACCGATTCCATATAAGCTATGTACCATTGCATCTGGTGCTTTGGGCATGGCGCTGATTCCATTTGTGATTGCTTCTATCATTGGACGTAGCTCACAATTCTTTCTCGTGGCCTTACTGGTTCGGTTTGGTGGAGCGAAGCTTGAGCCTGTTTTACACAAATGGATGGAGGTGATCGGCTGGGTTTGTATCACTTTGGCTGTCGTGGCGTATCTGCTGGTTCGGTAGCATGAAACTCTGGTGGTCTATCTCACTATTTTTGCTTGCGTTTTCATCCTGTGCGCCGCATAAGCCACCCATTGTGATTAATAAATTCCCTGTTCCTAAAAATCCCGTTTCAATATCGAAAACAGCAACTGAACACACTGTCAGTAAAGGGGAGACGCTTTACAGTATTGCATGGAGCATTGGGCAGGATTTTCATACGTTGGCTGTTTGGAATGATATATCTGATCCTTACACCATCTATCCCGGTCAAATGCTTAAACTGAGACCAGGAAAAGGAAAAAAAATAAAGACTGAGAGGGTACAAAATCCCTCGTCTAGCGGTTTAAAAAACAGCCCTTCTCCAGAAACCAAAAAAACCAGCCAGGTTGTTAATGCGCAAGAAACCGTGCCTCAAAAGGCGGGAGTAACGCCCACTAATCAAACCATCGGAACGAAATCCAATCCAACGGAAAACCAGGTTAAAAAATGGAGATGGCCGTCTGAAGGAAAGGTTATTGAGAAGTATCGACCTAGTTCAGGGGTGAATGGGGTCCGTATTTCTGATAAAGAGGGTAGCCCGATCACAGCGGCAGCGCCAGGCGAGGTAGTTTATGTCGGGGAGGGATTAAGAGGTTATGGAAAACTGGTTTTGATCAAACACAATACGACATTTCTTAGTGCCTATGCCCACAATAATTCCATTTTGGTCTCAGAAGGGCAAAAAGTTAAAAGTGGACAGCTAATCGCAAAAATGGGTAGTAGTGGTGCTACGAAAACGATGTTGCATTTTGAGATACGTAAGGATGGAAAGCCGGTAGACCCTCTACGGTATCTGAAGTAGCCAGGTTTTCTGCTTTAGAGAAAAAATGCAAGATAATTACTGCGTATTTCAAGCTATGATATACGATTATCCAAATACAATTTCTTAATCTATTGGGAGTATGACTATGGATTTGCCTTCAGCGAATCGTCAGCTAGCCGCAGGCCAGGATCTCACCCGGGATCAAATGCAAACAGTGATGAAAATCATCATGAATGGTGATGCCACACCGGCTCAAATTGGTGCGTTCTTGACTGCATTGATGATTAAGGGAGAAACTGTTGAGGAAATTGTTGGTGCGGCGAGCATAATGCGCGATTTATCGGCAAAAGTCATAACTCAGTCAGACAACATCGTTGATACTGTTGGTACGGGTGGCGATGGTGCGAAGTTGTTTAATGTATCCACAGCCAGTGCATTAGTTGCCGCCTCAGCCGGTGCGAATATGGCGAAGCATGGAAATAGGGCAGCAACGGGGAATTCTGGCAGCGCAGATGTATTAGAAGCCGCTGGTGTAAATATTCGAATAACGCCTGAGCAGGTGGGGCAGTGCATTGATCACTGTGGTATTGGATTTATGTTTGCTCCAACCCACCACGCAGCAACTCGACATGCCATTGGCCCTAGAAAGGAAATTGGCGTGAGAACCATTTTCAATTTGCTGGGACCACTGACGAATCCGGCTAATGCAAAAGCCCAGCTGGTTGGGGTATTCGATCAAAAATGGATAAGGCCCTTGGCCGAGGTCTTCGCCGAACTTGGGAGCACGCATACCATTGTCGTGTGTTCGGATGATGGGCTGGATGAAATTTCAATTGCGGCTAGCACAAAAGCGGCTGAATATAGAAATGGAGAAATCACCGAATATGAAATTGAGCCAATGGAATTTGGTATTCAGCGCTCTGCACTTAGTGAAATGTTAGTCACGGATTCGAAGCACAGTCTGGTTTTGATCAAGAAAGCGTTAAGTGGAGAAGCATGTGCCGCTTTTGACATGGTAGCAATCAATGCAGGAGCGACGATTTATGTTGCTGGTTTGACTGACTCTTTAGGTTCTGGTGTTGATGCTGCGAGGGAAATTATGACCAGTGGTAAAGCCCTTAAGAAATTGGATGAGTTGGTGCGTTTTTCTACCGATTTTAGCGCTTAAATGCAGTGAAGAACTTACCCACGGATCTGCTTCGTGCTTATGTTACCGTCATAAAGGAGGGTGGCTTTAGTCGTGCTGGGAAAAAACTAGGGAGATCTCAGCCGGCCGTTAGTTTACAGATCAACCGACTTGAAGAATTAGTGGGCTCACCGATTATGATACGTAATGGGCGGTCTTTTAGTCTCACGGAAGAAGGTGACATATTGCTCGACTACGCCCAACGGATACTTAGGTTGAATGATGAGGCGTTGCTGCGATTGAGCAAACCAGATGTGACAGGAAAAGTGAGATTGGGGATTCCCCATGAGTTTGCTATTTCCTATCTACCTGGTTTTCTGACGGGGTTTGCTGAAGCGTATCCGGGTGTGGAGTTGGAGGTGATCAGCGAGTTGTCGAGTAATCTGTTATTTCGCCAGTCGAAGCAGGAGCTAGATCTTGTGATTGCAATCCATAAAGAATTTGAGCCTGAACCAGCTACCCAAGGATGGCATGAGAAATTGGTTTGGGTCACTGATAGTAAACACAATAAAACTCAGTTTGAGCGAATTCCTCTGGTCGTTGCTCCTCATGGCTGTGTCTATCGGTATCGGATGCTTCAGGCGCTTGACAAGCAATTGGTGCCGTGGCGAATTGTCTACACGGGCACTAGCTATGGTGGAATTTGTGCTGCAGTCACCGCTGGGCTGGGGGTTACTGTGCTGGCGAAAAATACAGTGCCGAAAGATTTGGAAATTCATGAATACACTCACCGTTTGCCTCAATTGGAGGACGCGAACGTGGAGTTACATTATGATCCAGCGAGTGCAGAACCCGCTGTTTTACAGTTGGTGGAGTACATCAATAAAGTTAGTCGCCAGTTTTTGACTGGATAAGATAGATTCCACACAGCACCAGACCAAGCGCGAACAACACGCGTATTTCCAATAACTCACCAAGAAACAGAATCCCCCAAATGCTGCCTAGCACGGGAATGATGTAGTTGATTTGAGCAAACGTGGTCGCACCGAGTACCCGAATTACCTCAAAGTAAATCAATGAAGCAATGGCTGTTGCGAACACTGCCAAAGCGACGATGGCAGCGATGCTCTCCTTGGATGGAGAAATGAGCAACGGGTCTTCGAAGATAAATGCCAGCGGGACGGCGGTTAACGCCGCAACCACAGACACACCCGCTGCCATTTGATAGCCTTTAAAGCTCGGTTGGAGACGAACAAAAATAGTTGTAATGGCGTAGCTAATGGCGCCAGCAAGTACCAGTAGTTCACCAAGAGCTCCATTGCTCAACCCTGTTAGAGCGGAAGCGCCCACGAGCACGAGCAGACCAATAAAACCTAGAAAAACCCCTAAAGACCTACGAAGTGTCATGGGTTCTTCACGGATGAAAAAATGCGCTAACACGAAAGTACATATTGGCATGCAACCCATTAAAATGGCTGCCATGACGCTGTCAACGTACACTTCTCCGGTACTGATGAGTAGAAAAGGGAGTGTATTGCCAAATAACCCGACAACAAAATAAAGTAACCATGCCTCTTTATGAAGAGGAATGGTTTCACGCTTGAACGCTAGAAAAAGACACAATATGGCAGACGCAATGGTTAATCGGATTGCGGTCAATGTCATCGGCCCGACTGTTTGTACACCAATTTTAATTAGTAAGAACGAAGTACTCCAAATAGCAGCAAGTAAAAACAGTAACAGATAGCTCGTTAGGTTATTTCTCATTAGTTTTCTGTGATAAGTTTCTACACTGTGTTCGCCGGACTCATTCAGAACTGACTGGTAGTGTACCCTGAGGTCTGTAATTTATTTCTTTAGCGATGTTCGTTTGGCTTAGGCGAAGTGAGCGTAGCGAACGAAGCCAAAGCCGGTTTTTCTGGATTAGGTGTTGAATGTTGAGCCATC
>WLWV01000151.1 GCA_012103395.1 Gammaproteobacteria bacterium | reverse complement strand
AACGCCGATGGAAACACTCATCGACGGTAAAGCGATCTGGAAAGAAAAGTTTGTAAACTAAACTCTATCTGACAGACAGCTACTGATAAACGGGTAACTGTCAGCTCAAGTCTGAACTTCTACAATTTACTCGTTCCTGGCTGGGCGCGACGCCAAACACGTCGCGATAACACTTACTAAAATGCGGCCCCGAAACAAAACCCGTAGCAATAGCGATCTCGTAAATTCCCATACTGCTTTGGATCAGCAGCTGGCGCGCTCGAATCAATCTTAACTTCACGTAGTAACGCCCCGGCGTCACCTGCAAATACTTTCGAAACAACCGCTCCATCTGCCTTTTGGTAATTCCAACATGATCGGCAATTTCACTTAGCGCAACGGGTTCTTCAATGTTTGCTTCCATCAACGAAACCGCTGTGGACAGCTTAGGCTGACTATGGCCCAGCTGCATTCGCAAAGGATTGCGCTGACGATCGTTTCGGCCCCTAATTCGCTCCACCAGAAAACTCTCCGCGATTTCATTCGCCATTGCCCAACCATGGGTACGGGCAACAATCTCCACCAACATGTCCATGGAGGAAGTTCCTCCTGCACAAGTATAACGATCCCCATCAATAACAAAAATTTCCGGGCTAATGATTAATTCAGGATATTTTTCCCGTAAAAAGGACATATTTTCCCAATGGATTGTGCACTTATGATTATTCAGCAAACCCAACTGGGCAAGAATATAAGTGCCCGTACACATGGAACCCAAGGCTGTCTTTTTCACGTCCAGTTTATGCAACCAACGACCGATAGAGCGATCAACGTTTCCTTCGATTTCGATTCCCCCGCACACGAATAGTAAATTGAATTGATCTATTTCACTAATTTGATAGTCGGTATAAACACTTAAACCATTACTCGCTTTTACTGGATGTCCATCCTCGGTTACCGTGACCCATTCATAAAGGAGCGTCCCACTGATTCTATTCGCCATTCGCAGCTGATCCACGGCACCTGTAAAGGCAAGCATGGAATACCCCGGCAACAGAAGAAAACCAAATCGTTCAGTCATAACAAAAACGGAAGAACGTCTCGGACGTCATGAATCGAAGGCCATGAGGCCGGCACCAAAAAAAGGCAAAGTAGAAAATAAACGGCACCTAAACACCGAGCGCCTTTTCTCTCAGCTTGAACTTCTGAATTTTTCCCGTTGATGTCTTCGGTAATTCGCCGAAAATCACGTTTCGAGGCGCCTTAAAGTGCGCTATTTTTCCCCGACAATAATCAATTACCTGTGCTTCGGTTAGCCCACTGTCACTCGTGACTGCGACAAACGCACAGGGTGTTTCTCCCCATTTCTCATGGGGTTTGGCAACCACTGCTGCTTCGATAATCTGCGGGTGCCCATACAAGCAATTTTCCACTTCGATGGAAGAAATATTCTCACCTCCGGAAATGATAATGTCCTTTGAGCGATCCTTTAGCTCCATGTAGTTATCATCATGCATCACACCCAAATCCCCGGAGTGGAACCAACCACCCGCGAACGCTTCACGAGTTGCCTCTGGGTTTTTCAGGTATCCCTTCATCACAATATTACCGCCAAACATACTTTCACCCATTTGCTCTCCAGTACGTTGGACTGACGACATTGTTTGGGGGTCCATGACGTCGAGGCGCTCCAAGGCGTGATACCGTACCCCTTGGCGAGATTTTTTTGCTGCCTTTTCATCGCTTTTCAACTCGTCCCACTGTTCATTCCAAGAACATATCACTGCAGGTCCGTATGTCTCCGTTAGCCCATAGACATGAGTGACATCAAAACCTTCTTCTTCCATGGACGCTAGCACGGATGCCGGGGGTGGAGCCGCAGCGGTCATCATCTTCACATGATGATCGAATTCCTGCCGCTCGGACGCATCGGCATTAATGATCATATTCATGATAATGGGTGCTCCACAAAAATGACTAACCCTATGCTCCGCGATACTTTGATAAATCGTAGTTGAATTCACCTGCCGGATACACACGCTGGTGCCTGCAATGGCGGCAAGTGTCCAAGGGAAGCACCAGCCATTACAATGAAACATCGGCAGCGTCCAAAGATAAACCGGATGATGAGGCATTTGCCAACCCACAATATTGCTCATGGCATTCAAATACGCCCCACGATGATGATACACCACACCTTTAGGGTTACCCGTGGTACCCGAGGTGTAATTCAACGAAATAGCGTCCCATTCATCATCCGGCCAGTGCCAAGGTTCAAACTCATCCCCGGATTCAATAAACGCATCATAATTCATCGCATTAACATGGGACAATTTAGAAAACCGAGTAACATTTGACTCCACCTCTGGTGCGTCCACTTCCACAATCAGAATTTCACGATCAACCAATGACAATGCCTCTACCGCCAGTGATGATAATTCCGCATCCACTAGCAAAACCTGCGCTTCTCCGTGTTCCAAAATAAAGGCAATGGTTGGCGCATCAAGGCGAGTATTGATGGCATTCAACACCGCGCCGGACATCGGAACGCCAAAATGCGCTTCATAACTGAGCAATGAGTTAGGAGCCAAACAAGCTACCGTATCACCCTTCCCAATATGCAGTTTTTTTAGTGCCGACGCCATTTTCTTACAACGCCTAGAAACCTCAGACCAGGTCTTTCGAGTATCGCCATCAATGACCGCTAAAAGATTCGGATAGACATCTGCTGCTCGTGACAGAAACCCGAGAGGTGTTAATGATGAGTGATTCGCCTCACATTTCCCCAATCCTTCTTCGTAAATATTCGTTATCATCGCGTTATCTAATTTTTTACCTTGAGACTAAATGCTATTATTATGTATTGAGGTCGCCGGTTAATGTTAGCGACCGCTTTTAGCTTCTTTTTCAGAGCCTAATTTGAGCAAGCACAAACCTTATGACAAGCATACCCACATTAAGAAAAATTCTAAAGCAAAACAAAACCATTGCGGTGGTTGGGCTTTCTGCAAAGTGGCATCGTCCGAGCTTTTTTGCGGCCAAATACATGCAAGAACATGGCTATCAAGTAATCCCCGTCAATCCTAATTACGAGGAAATTCTGGGAGAAAAATGTTATCCCGACCTCAAGTCCATCCCCCAAGAAGTGGACATAGTGGATCTTTTTCAGCGATCAGAAACCGCTGTCGATTATGCCCACCAAGCAATCGCAATTAATGCCAAAGTACTGTGGCTACAACTGGGCGTGGTCAATGAAGAAGCGAAGCAGGTTGCTGAAGAACACAACATTCAGGTCGTTATGGACCGATGTGTAAAAATCGAACACGCAAGGCTCTTTGGTGGACTAAACTTTATCGGAGTGGACACCAAGGTCATTACATCGATAAGAAATAAAGTGATCTCTAATTAAAATCAAGATCCAACTAGAAAACACGCGCCAAAAACTGATCCTAACTCCCAATCACAGTGTTGCCAATGCCGTTAGACGCTGATCAGCAACCAAGCTAAAAGAGCCATCAAAATAGATTCCGAATAGGTAAAGACAAATGAGTGATCACGAATACGAATTTGAAACCCTCTGCCTCCACGCAGGGACTCAGCCAGATCCAGCAACAGGAGCGAGAGCGACCCCCATTTACCAGACAGCATCCTATGTCTTTGACGATACCGAACATGCTGCCAGCCTCTTCAACTTGCAAACTTTCGGTAATGTTTACACGCGATTGATGAACCCCACTACCGCCATGTTCGAGGAACGCATGGCAGCACTGGAAGGCGGCAGAGCAGCGGTAGCCACAAGCACCGGCATGGCGGCGCAAATGACCGCATTGCTCACAATCCTCCGACACGGCGATGAAATTGTCGCAGCGAGCACCCTCTACGGGGGCACCGTGTCACAGTTCGCCGTGACATTCAAGAAAATGGGCATCACCACAGTATTCGTTGACCCAGATGATCCACAGAATTTCGAAGACGCCATTTCGGAGAAAACCCGAGTAATCTACGGTGAAACTGTGGGCAACCCTAATAATAATGTACTCGACATCGCTGCCATCGCCGATATCGCTCATCGCCACGATCTTCCACTGGTCATCGACAACACCTTCGCGTCCCCTTATCTCTGTCGACCCATCGAACATGGCGCAGACATCGTGGTCCACTCAGCCACTAAATTCATCTGCGGTCATGGCACCTCAATGGGAGGTATTATTGTCGAATCGGGAAAATTTCCTTGGGACAATGGAAAGTTTCCCGACATGACCGAGCCGTCCGAGGGTTACCACGGCGTTCGATTTTATGAAACTTTTGGTGATTTCGCCTTTACCATGAAAACTCGGTGCGAAACGCTACGGACCCTCGGCCCAACCATCAGCCCGTTCAATTCCTTCATGATGCTACAGGGACTAGAGACATTACCCCTACGCATGGACAGACATGTCGAAAACACTCAAAAAGTCGTGGAATTCCTAAACCAACACGAATATGTTAACTGGGTAAAGTACGCTGGTGATCCAGAAAACCCTTACTACCAGCTCAGCCAAAAATACCTGCCCAAAGGAGCCGGTTCTATTTTGACATTTGGCGTCAAAGGCGGGCAAAGCGCTGGCGCCAAATTCATCGAGAACATGAATTTCATGAGCCACCTCGCCAATGTCGGCGACGCAAAAACACTAGTGATTCACCCCGCATCAACGACCCATCGACAACTGAATGAAGAAGAACAACTAAAAGCAGGTATTAGCCCAGACATGATCAGAATATCCGTCGGACTAGAAGGCATTGGTGACATCCTCTGGGACATCGATCAAGCCCTCCAGAACTCACAGCTAGATTGAAGAAATGATAATTTATTGAATACAGCAATGACTAATCATCGCTTCAAATTAGTTAGGAACCTCTAAACATTGCCATTTAACGGTGTATCTGGAAACCCGCAATGCGGGAAAACCACAGCATTGATGGAAAAAACTAATGAAACCCAGTGGCAGATACGCCGAAGCCTTAGCTATTACTGATTCACAAGGAGCCCCGAGGGGTTTTCCGATAGTGGTCAACTACAAAGACACTTGGCCTGGGTTGTTGGAAGAAAAATTGCAGGAACACAGCATTAGACTCCATCTGTAGAAGTTTAGACCAAATCTGACACCGTATTAAATCAATCCGAGCGAAGCGAGGGTTGATTTAATACGGTGTCAGATTTGGTCTAAACTTCTACAGATCAATGAATTCGGTTTGTTCTTCATTGATCTCCGGTATGCGGATCATTATTTCTTCGCTACTTTTTTCTTTTTAGTTTTCTTTTTTGCTTCCTTGTCAACTTTTTCGTCTTTCTCTTCTTTCGTTGGTGCAATTAATTCTAATAGCTCTTCGTCAAGTGCTGGTACTGCTTCGAGTGAAGTACTGTCTTCGACGAGTTCGCTCAAGTTTGTGAATTGAGATTCGCTCAATATATGCAACGCTCTATGTTGCTCAGCGAGTTTGACGGCTTCGTCCAATTTCTCCTGTTGTTGTTTCTTGTCAGTCTCGAGGGTTTGTTTGTCCTTTTTTAGCGCTCTGGCTTCGTCTTCGGCGCGTTTTCGCGCTGTTGCTTCGTCAAATTTTTCCTTTTTTAACGCTTTTAGTTTCTTGACAACGTTTTCTGGGCTATCTGCTAACGCCAATTTGATAGACTTAAGTGCTCTGTCCTTCTCACTAATTTGAGCGGTGGCTTTCTTTATTTCGTTCGAATTAGCTTCTCTGGCAGCAGACACCGTATGCTCCATCGATTCTTTATCCTGAATTGCCTGGGTCCTAGCGAGATCTGATTCTTTGCAGACTTTCTGCATTTTTACCACTTGTTGCTCCATCTCTGCGATGGCTTCCGCTGTTTCCTTTTGGGCTTTTTCGATGGTTTCGTCGGCGCTGTTTCCCTTTTCGATGGCCGCATTAAGCTTTTTCTTGAATTCATCCATACTGACTTCTGGGTCTAAACCCAAACTGTCAGTCGCGGCTCGAATTAACATTTGTTTGCTTAAAGCAAGCTTTTTCCACACATCAATTTTAAGCTCTAGCTCGGCTTGATCCACACAGTTCTCCTCTTGGCTACTGAAATTAAAGGCGCGTATTATATGAAAAAGACAGGGCAGTGTGAATGAAGAAATACAAAAATCCGCGCTTATTCAGTATATTTTGGCAAAAATACTCTTATTTGTTGATTGTTAACTCCAGTTTCTAGAAAGCCCGACTACTTCGCGCTTAAAAGGTGAGATATCCAGATCGATTATTTCGTCCAGCTCCCTTGCATATCGGTGTCCAGCATAGGTTGCCCATGCGATAGGAGCAGGTGCTTCAGCGTCACCAATTACTTTGATAGATTTGATGCCGGATGCGGACCACTTGTCGTCGGTGTACTTTAGTTCATCCCAAAGTTGATCATTTGACTCCATACATGTCACCAGCAAAACAGCATCAGTCGCTATCTTTTGTATGTTGCCAGAATAAGTGCATTCAAGGGTTGCATGATCATGGTCAATGGATGACACGGAATGTGTGGTGACGATTTTTACGCCTAAGTGGATCAATTTTTTTTGGATGAAGTGCTGTTCTAGTGTGTTGACTGTCCAATCGGATACCCTTGTAGCTGGCGTCACAATGGTGACGTTGCATCCATTATTGATGAGTAGCTCTGCTAAAGTGCCCCCCATGTAGTAATGATCATCGTCATATATCAATACATCTCCCTGGGGGGACTTACCATTCATGACGTCATCTGGCGTATAGATACGAGCATCGCCAGCAATGGGTATCGGGCTAAGATGATGTCGGGCAGTGCCGTCCTTTCTCCATTGAGCACCAGTTGCAATAGCTATATTCTCAAAGCCAAACTCCACTACCTGGTCTGCGGTCAATTTACTTTCAAAATAGACGCTGACATTAGCCATTTTTTCAATTTGACCCTGACGATAATCTCGAACACGCCCCCAGCTGGAAAGCCCTGGCAATTTACTTTCACGGGTTACCCGACCCCCAAGTTCAGTACCTGCTTCAGCGAGTAGTACGTCATATCCTCTTAACCCTAAGGCCCGAGCTGCTTCCAGTCCGGCAGGCCCTGAACCAATGATGAGTACATTTTCAGATTTGCCTTTGGCCTGCATTTTCTCGGGATGCCAGTCTTTTCGCCATTCTTCCATAAATGTTGGATTTTGAGTGCAACGACTCAAACCACCTGTCATGTCACCGGTGACACATATGTTGCATCCAATGCACTCTCTTATGTCTTCGGTTCTACCTTCGTCAATTTTTTTAGGAAGAAATGGATCGGCGATGGAGGGACGAGCGCACCCAATAAAATCCAGTATCCCAGATTTTATCTGCCTGACCATCGTATCAGGTGACGTGAACCGCCCCACACCCACCACAGGTTTTGTCGTTAGTTGTTTGAAACCTTTTACGTATTCTTCCTGTGATCCCTCATCTTTGAACCGAGCAGTGGCAGAGTCATCTGCCCAGTTCCCATGAGTGAAGTCCCATAAGTCAGGCAGCTCTGCCAGCATTGAAACGACATCTCTCATTTCGTTATTGGTGATACCTTTGTCTCCCATCATTTCATCAATAAGAACTCGAACTGGTACAGCACAGCTGTCACCAATGGCGTCTTTAGTGTCTTCGATGAGTTCTCTGAGTAACCGTGCTCGGTTTTCAAGACTACCGCCGTATTCATCGGTTCGTTGATTTGTGTGTCGAGATAGAAAATGTTGCACCGCCCCAAAGCCATGGGCACCGTAGACGTACACAAGATCGAAGCCGGCACGTTTCGCCCGAATAGCTGCATTGCGATGCCAGTTTCTGAGGTTTTTGATGTCACGCTTATCCATCGCTCTCGCTTGGATTGGGTCATTGGTGAATGTTGCAATGGGCACAGCCATGGGACCCATCGGTACTTCCCTTGAGTGGAGATTAGGTCCGTTCATACCGTTATAACAAAGTTCGATCCCGGCCAATGCATCGTGCTCGTGAACGGCATCGGTGATGCGATGCAGCATGGGTAAATCTTTATCATCCCAGATTCTAAGCTCAATGAAAGGCGTGATTTCCGAGCTTGCATGAATCTCGGCCTGCTCAGTATTAATTACAGCCCACCCACCTTCTGCTTTTATATTTCGCATCTTTGCAACGGAAGAGGGATCTCGATAACCACCTCCATTACAATGCGGGACCTGAAAAAAGCGGTTCTTAGCGATAACGGGGCCAATGGCCATTGGTTCGAAAAGAATATCATATCGGCTCTCTCTCTTAGTCATGACGGTGAGGGCTTGAAATGTTTTGTTCCATTTTGATGCTCATTTGTTAGTTTGGCCGATGAATGTAAAAGGTAGTGGATAGTGTTACTTGGCCCGCTATAGAGATTGTGCAACCCTACGTCTGTAACTTTGATTTAGGTTGAGTCATTATTGTCGTTCCACACGATATATCGCTTGTCGGCATTGCTCCATTCATCGTCAATCTCGACGAGGATGGCACTGACAAGCC
>WLWV01000150.1 GCA_012103395.1 Gammaproteobacteria bacterium | reverse complement strand
GTTAGGGTAATCAGGTTGGGTCATTGGGTTGTCTCCACATTTGCGTAAGTCACAAACATGGAACGACTTGATGGCTCAACATTCAATACTAAAGCCTGAAAAACCGGCTTTGGCTTCGTTCGCTACGTTCACTCCGCCAAAGCCAATAGCGAAGCTGCAATAGAAAGCTAAATTACAGACCTCAGATTACACTACCACCCCATGGGCCCCATTCCGATGCCATTACCGACTTCTTTCAACTCCATTTCGAGTTCTGCGATTTTCAAATCGGGGTTTCGATCACCAACCACTCGTAAACAGGCAGCCTGTTTACCCAATTGCATACAGGTATCCTTGGAGCCACCCAACCCGATACCGACAATGGCTGGCTGGCAGCATAGCCCTCGCTTTCCAAAGGAAATCAAAGTGTCCAATAAAAAGCGTTTGATACCATCAATACCGTCTCCTGGAAACAACATTCGATAATCTGTTCCAAATAAACCACCTTTATGCACTGTGGTAATGTCTATCCAGTCCACATTGGGCTCAAAGGTCCATTCAACCTCTGGTGAGTTAATTCCCACATTGTTATTGTTTTCTGTACGCCATAAGGGGTGAACCCGATTGGGCCTAAGTGGAACATCGTGAGTGGCTCGTGCAGTGGCGGATCGCATTGCGCGTTCGATGCCGGTGAAACCTCCTTCGAAGCGAGCATGGTCTCCCACCTTAACATAATATCGTGGAAGCCCGGTGTCGGCACACATGGGCCGCCGGTCTTCTGTGGCTGCTTCATAGTTCTTCACCATGGTTTTGATCACGAATCCGGAAAGCTGCTCAGCTTCTTTTTCCGCTACCGACTTAATTCCTCCGAGATAATCGTCGGGTATGTCGATAGCTGCCTTTTTCATGATTTCGTAGCTGGCTTCTTCGATGATGTTGTTCTGGATCATTTTGATTCTCTAGCTTGGTGGTATCGCCCGTGGATTTTTTTCAACACATGAAACCCATGTAATACGGCCTTCTCTGTTAACTTTCCTTATCAGCTTTCAGGCTCGATGAGGTATTGGAACTCGGCACGGTTGTTAGGCATTCTGGGTTGGCGGAGGCGCTCCTGCCTCACCGTCGATTAATGACTCGCCGGGCTTTACAATGGAAAACGCCACAGGCACCATGCTTTGTATTAGCTCCTCACCTCGTTGCTTCACTTGAGTGTAGTGAGTAGTGTCAAGATCACCAGTATCGGGGCAGTCCTCACGAAAATGTGCACCACGGGAGTCTTCTCTGCCAAGTGATGCCGCTGCAATAACTTCACTGACAGCGAGTAAGTTACTCATATTCAACCAATCATGCCAAGTAAGATTGAACGCGCGATCTCCATCGGCTAGCCCCTGGCCCATCAGACTACGTTTGTGGTCCTCTATTCGCGATTGCCCCTTTGCTATTCCCGAGGCGGTTCGAACAATGCCGACGTGGTCCCACATGTCCTCCCATAAGCGTTCTCGTAGTTCAATACTATCGCCAGCGGTTTGAGAAAACGGGTATTCTGCTCTAGCGATGCCAGCTGCTAGGGCGGACTGATCAGGTTCTCGGTGGGGTGCACCAGACTCAATGAATGCGGCCATTTCATCTCCGGCTATGCCACCAAAGACTGTGGAATTCGCAACGCCGTTACCGCCTAATCGATTAGCACCATGGACGCCTCCTGCATCTTCTCCTGCGACATATAGACCTAGCGAACCCGTCGAACAGTCGATGTCCATTTCAATACCTCCCATCATGTAATGAGCGGTAGGTACTACTTCGACTCGGCCTCCCGCAAGATCAAATCCACAATCTGCGCAGCGCGTGACCATACCGGGAAATCTCTTAGCCACATTTTCGGAGCCCAGGTGGGCCATCTCAATGTAAAGCCCACCTTGTGGCGTGGTGCGCCCTTCCCGCATCTCATTGTACATACTGCGAGACACAATGTCTCTGGTGGCCCGCTCTCCTGCGCTGTGGTAGTTGTGCATAAAACGCTCACCGCTGCCATTCAGCAGGTACCCACCTGCGCCTCGTAAGCCCTCTTCCAGAATCGTTCCTGTCATGCGGGTGTTCTTACCTGCAAGGATCCCAGTAGGATGAAATTGCACCATCTCCATATCTCTGAGTGCCAAACCATAACGCAATGCCATTGCAAGTCCGTCACAGGTCTTATCCCCAGATGGCGTGTGATAGCGATACATCGAAGGCCCGGCTCCAGTTCCCATTAGAACGGTCTTCGATCTAATAAACCGGTATTTCCCGCTTCGAATATCGATCATTAGCACACCGGAAATACCAGACCCATCTGCCGCCGGAATCAGTTCGATGGCGCGATGTTCTTCCAATTTATTAATCCGTAGTGACCACACTTTTTCCATCAAGCGATTGATAATTTCAATGCCTGTAAGATCACCTTTGTGGGCAGTGCGATCGAAACTTTGTCCGGCGAATGCTTTTTGATGGAGCGATCCATCAGAATTCCGGTCAAAAAAGCAGCCTAGCTCATTTTCCAACTCCCGGATTCTCTCAATGGCTACCTCACAGAGCTTCCAAGCAAGATCCTGCCTCGGTAGCCATTTACCACCGACGATGGTGTCCATAAAATGCCGCTCGACAGAATCTCCGGGATTTAATGCGACGTTATACCCACCCTGAACCATTCGAGTGCAACCGGATTTTCCGAACAACCCTTTTACGGCAACCGTTATATCGAGATCAGGGTTGGCCTGTTTGGCGTGAAGTGCAGCGAATAACCCGGCTCCTCCTGAGCCCAGTATCAAAACGTCGGTTTGGTGATACTCAATGTGAGTGGAACTAGCGATATTGATGTTCATTTACCAAGCCTGAATCAAAAAAAGGAAACCGAGAACCAATACACAGATAACACTGGGTACCACGACACGCACCAAATGCCCCTGACGTCTGTCAGCTTCCCTACCAACGAAGGTTGGCCAATCGGTGAATTCAAGAAACAACACACGAACACCGAAAAGTAAATGAAGCCCAAGCAACATCACCAACCCCCATTCCGCGACTTTCACCAAAGGAAGTTGCGAATATGCTAATAAAGAATTCAGTTCCGAAGCACCCTCTAACGCACTACCCAGTAGCAAAAAATGAAAGGGCAGAAATAGCGTTAAAGCAATACCGGATAGCCGATGGCCCATAGAGGCAAGGTAGCTTTTGTGGTTTCTCAGAGGATGCATGGTTTAATTTTTCAGAAACATGGAATCTATCCTGAGATCTGGGTAGCAGTCTGGGTCACTGCTAACACGGCTCTAATGCCCACAAAAAGCAGCAAAAAACCGAACCCTGCAGTAACGAAATTAATTAAACCAGTGGTCAGATCGGTCCACTCTCGCAGCACATTGCGTAACCCAATGGGCCCGTGTATCGATGCCATCACCACGAAAGCCCCATAAAACAGAGCCCAACCCACACTTCCCTGAGTTCGCAACAAAATTTCCTCCGCGGTTAATCCACCTTTCACGGCAAACAAAATCAGCCCAAGGTGCACAAGAACCAACGGCCCAAGGGCCATAGCGGTCAAACGTTGAGTAAGAAATAGGGATCGTTCCATAGCCGATGGTGAAGTCTAGTTTAGTCTTTCTGGAATCTATACTTTCGGTAACCCGAAGAGTGCCGACTTTTTTAGTCCAGCAATACTCTCTGATGGACTCAAACCGATTGGGCAGTGGCGCGTACAGTTACCTTGACTGTGGCAGGACCCGCATCCTCCTGAGCCGAATGCTTTATCGAAAGTACTCTGTCGTTCCCCATGACGGGCATCATTGACCAAAGTCCAGGCTCTATTCAGTCCAGCAGGGCCGATGTAATCCTTATTCCAACTCACAACATCACAGGCACTATAGCAAACCGCGCAGTTAATACACTGTAGCCCAGCATCCGCCGCCTTCCTTGCCTTTGACTCAGGATCGATATTGGCTGGGGCTTCATGGCGAGTTTTCGTTCCACAGAACGGTGCACCTGCCTGTTGCCATGTGTCGATAAAAGGTGATAGATCACAGACCAGATCTTTGATACGAGGTAAATTTCGCAGCGGTTCAATGGTAAGTACTCCATCATCCATGACCTTTTTGACATGCGTACGGCAAGTCCATTTTGGCATACCATTCACTGTCATGGCGCAAGACCCGCAAACTCCAACACGACAGGCATATCGATACGCTAGGCTTGGTTCATGACTACGTTGAATTTCACTGACTACATCAAGCACCGTTTGATTTTCTCTCCCGGGCACCTGATAGCTCACCAACTCGCCGTCATCTTTGCCGCGCCAAACTTTCACCTCCAAAAAAGATACATTAACCACTGATTTATCCAAACTCATAGCGATTCCTCGAAATCGAATTCACCGTAAACCGGCGCGGGTGCTCCGGGAATAATAACGTTAATACAAGTGGGTATCGATGTGGCCTGACTCGTTTTAAGCGCTTGCTCGAGCTCGTTAATGGTTTCCACAAGTATGCCCTCGCACCCCAACCCCTGCGCAGCAATATCGTAACGAACATTTTTCCCAAGCTCACAGCCATGGGTTCGGTCTTCACCATAGTCTCGGACCTGAATATGATGCTCCGCATTCCAGCGCGAGTCGTTACCAATGACCACGGTAATATCGACACCCTCTCTCGACGCAGTCTCAAACTCAGCCAAATGAAACCCCACTGTGCCGTCTCCCATGAACGCAAAAACGGGCAAGTCTGGTCGGGCAATTTTTGCTCCAATGGCATAAGCCAGCCCCGCTCCAATGGCGCCGCTTGGACCATTAGTCAGACGAATATCGGCGTGGGAAAATGCCTGAGACCATTGACCGAATTCTCCACCATCACAAACTAAGATTGCTGAAGACAAACTGTTCATGCTCTTAGTAACGCATTGCACCACTCCCTTACTTTGGTTTGACGCGTCATCTTCACTAAGAAGTTGACGGTGATTGATCGCTTGGATCGCTGCAGCACGCCACGAGTTTCCTGCGTTTGTACATGGAAGCGATTCTGATTTATCAAAGTGAGCCAACAAGGAGCCAACTGCATCAGTAGGCGATAATGCAACGGATAGCTTCAGTTTCTCGGCAAAACATGCTTTCCCTCGATCATGCGTGTTTTCGTCATCCGAAATGATAACGAATTGATTCGTTAGCACGGCATTCATCCCGCCGAATCCAGATGTAAAGTCGATAGGTTTACCGAGATAGATAAGCGTGTCAGCCTGGGATATCAGTTTAGCCAAAGCGCCTTGAGCTGGATCACGCAAACCTCTCGGGCTCTCCAACACTACGATGGGGGCTTGCAACTTGTTTGAAAGTAACGCTTGGTTTTTCTGACGTGCGCCGCGAAATAGATGGGGTCCTGCCAGTATCAACGGGCGTTCAGCATTAGTGAGTACTTCTGCCAATTTGCCCCACTTATTGTGCAAATTAGCAATTGGAGGTTCTTGAGCATCAAGTGCGATGTGATGCAACGTACTTATCCGTAGCAACTGTTTAAAATATGATGAATTTTCACCGGCCAATGTTCCGGCTTTCATGCCATACATGTCCATGGTCAAGACGTCCGCTGGTAATGCCACATGAACTGGGCCCGGAACGCCACTCGTGGCGATACTCATCGCCTGGCTAAAGACCACCAATGGGTCTTCAGTCAACGTCAAACGAAAAGTGGCCTTAACAAATGGTGACACGGCGGCTTGTTGGTCTAACTCCTGGAACGGTCCTTTTCCATCCTTCGAAATCGGCGAATCTCCACTCAACAAAATAACAGGGACTTCTGACATAGAAGCAGAATACAAAGCGCCAAGCGCATTACCAAAACCAGGACCCGCGGTGACCAACGCGATAGCGGGTTTTCCAGACACACTGGCATGGGCTTCAGCCATGAACACCGCTGCTGCCTCATGACGAGTATGAACAATTCGTGGAGACACTGGGCTATCGGTGTGGTTGTCGGTATTGAGCAACGCATCGTAAAGCGGCATGATTTGGTTTCCGGACAAGGAAAAAACCACATCAATACCCGCCCTACTCATCGCTAGGGCTAGACGGTCGGCACCACGATTAGCCGAAGATAGGGAGGATTTCAATTGAAGCTCGCACTTAGGGATCAATTAGTTAGTGGGTCACTTAAAACCCTATTTAATCGAATATATTTCATAAAAAATCAAATAGCAAACTTATTGTTTGAGAATTTCTCAAGCTAAAGATAGAATTCCACCATCATGGATATCAAACAACTTCAAACCATTGTTAGTATTGTCGATCACGGCAGTTTTCAGTCTGCAGCCAACGCATTAGACATGTCCGTTTCCAATGTCAGTTTACAGGTTCGCGCGCTGGAGCAAACAGCCAATGGCCCATTGTTTGACCGTCGTTCTCGCCCACCAAAACTCACTGAGCTAGGTTATCAGTTTGTGATTCAAGCAAGAGGATTGTTAGTGGAATGGAACAAACTTAATGACAGCTTAACCAGCAACCCTAATCGAGGAACATTGAAAATTGGATCGGTACATACCGCGGTGTCCGGTGGGGTCGCCGTCGCTCTTGGTCGATTAAGAAAACTTGATCCAGATCTTTTTCTGCAGCTGCAGACCGCATTGACCCCACAGTTGATGAAACAAATTGAGAACCAAACGCTGGATTGCGCCATTGTCACCAAACCACCTTATCTTGCTATTGACGTGAAATTTGTTGAGATCGCTCAAGAGCAACTGGGGGTTATCGCTCATAGACAAGCCCCTGGTGACACATTTGAAGCAGTTCTCAGCGACAATCCCTATCTCAGATTCAACCGAAGGGCAACCTTAGCGACATTTATCGACGATGAGTTGAGGAGACGATCCATTCAAGTTGACTCAATTATGGAAATAACAACCTTAGATGCCATTGAATCATTGGTTAAAAATGGCCTCGGTGTTTCCATTGTTCCCATCGGAAAAGGCGTTCGATCACTGCCCAGAGGGTTACGGGTATTTCCATTCTCACCACCTCAGGTATATCGAAGTCTAGGATTGCTTGTGAGGGAAGATTGCCCTCGAATGCACTTGGTTGAATTGCTCATCGCAGAGTTGCATCGAGTCTATCGTCAATATCAATCATGAATACCCAAAGACATAGGCGGGAGAGGAAGTATTCAGCCTGCGGTTTATGAGATGTTGCGAGGTTAATATTCTTATCAAGAAAAGCGCCCCGACGTGAAATTTCGCGTCGGGGCATTAACTGGGGTTTTGTTTTATTGCGTCCGTAACAACTACTGTCTTCCTTAGTTTAGAAACCCTAGATTAGAAATCAACAAGTTCAACATCAAAAATTAATGTCGCACTCGCTGGAATCACCGGAGGATGACCTTGTGGGCCATAACCCAGATGATGCGGAATAATTAGGGTACGTTTTTCGCCTTTCACCATATCAGCGATGCCTTCGTCCCACCCCGCGATGACTCTTTGCTGCCCAACAGGAAAGCTCAGCGGCGTTCCTCTGTCAACGGAGCTATCGAATTTACTGCCGTCCAGTAGCCAACCAGTATAGTGAACATGAACGGTGGTGCCTGAAGGTGGTTTTTCGGTGCCACTCCCGGTCTCAGTAACCACATACCGCAAACCAGACTCAGTGGCCTAGTTACCTGGCCATCGATCATCAATCGACTTCTCCATTTCCTCTCTTAGCTCCCGAGCTCTTTCCATTTCCCGATCTTGCGCGGACGAAGTAAGTGCGTCGAATGCGGTTTGGTCTGCGGAAAAAGCGACGGCGGCATCCCCAACTCGAACAATACGAATGGCTTTGAGCTTATCGCCTTGAGCAACGTCATCTACGACGGACTGACCTTCAAGCACCTTGCCAAAAACGGTGTGTTTACCGTCGAGCCAAGGAGTCGGCACATGGGTAATAAAAAACTGGCTACCGTTGGTGCCTGGCCCCGCGTTTGCCATAGAGAGAATTCCCGCTCCATCATGAGTCAGACTAGGATGAATTTCATCATCAAATTGATAACCGGGGCCACCACGTCCACTACCCTCGGGGCAACCGCCCTGAACCATAAAGTCCGGAATTACTCGATGAAACGTAAGACCATCATAAAACCGTTGCCCAGCAGGCTTGTTTGAGTTTTTGGTTCCTTCCGCCAAACTAACGAAATTAGCGGTGGTCATTGGGCACTTTTCATATTCGAGTTGGACCTTAATCAAGCCTTTGTCGGTATCAAACTCAGCATATAGGCCAGGCTGGTAACTATTTTCAGAAGACGTCATATTGTTAAGTTAAATTAGAGAAGATTGATGGCAAATGCCAAAATTACAAAATGCGCAATTGTATCGCAATGGTGAGCAGCAACCAAATATATCAGCTCGCTGACTCCCCTATCATAAACAGACGATATCAAGCGAAAGCGTTGCGAAATTGATCTATTATACTTGCATTCAATAACCCCACCAAAATAGATAAGTGCTAGGACTGGATCTGACAAATCCAGGAGAAAAAAGATTGCTAACGTCCGGGCTCGGACATATTCGCTCTGGCCTATCATTATTGGACGAGTGCTAAGTGTCAAAATTACCAAGACGGTAGTGCTAGATTGATAACCTCATGCTGATACACTACACTTCTGGCGCTGCGTTTCTAATATTGGAGCTAGTTAGATTGTGCAACCCTACGTCTGTAACTTTGATTTAGGTTGAGTCATTATCGTCGTTCCACACGATATATCGCTTGTCGGCATTGCTCCATTCATCGTCAATCTCAACGAGAATGGCACTGACAAGCC
>WLWV01000149.1 GCA_012103395.1 Gammaproteobacteria bacterium | reverse complement strand
AACGCCGATGGAAACACTCATCGACGGTAAAGCGATCTGGAAAGAAAAGTTTGTAAACTAAACTCTATCTGACAGACAGCTACTGATAAACGGGTAACTGTCAGCTCAAGTCTGAACTTCTACAAATAAAATATAATGGTATCGCAATGCCAACTATCGCGTCTAACGTAAAAGTCGGTGAAATCCAAACGGGCTGGGCAAACGATAACTGGACATTGCCAGTCTGTATCAGCCCCATATTTATCGACATGAGCACACCCACTAACAATGCAAGTAGTACAGCATAGCGTGGTGAAAACTTCAGACTAATTAGAAATACAAGTAGCATCGACCCCACTAGCATCGGTTCACGCTCCAATTGTGAAAAGGCATCTACACAAAACTGCAAAAGAATACCTGCCAATAACGCAGAAGCAATGTCACGGTGAATGAATTTTGTCATTCGTTCAAGTAGACCACTCACCCCCGTAAGTGTAATTAGTACGCCCGAGATAATGAAGGCCCCTATTGCCTCAGATATATCGAAGCCAGCCAGAGCCCCCACTAAAAAGGCGGCACCAGGGGTTGACCAAGCGGTTAATACGGGTGTTTTATACCACCAAGATAGACCAAGCGAGGTTAATCCAAGCCCAAAACCCAAGGCCAAAAACCAAGAATTTATTTGGCCTGATGTCGCAGCTACCACTTCCGCCGCCTGAAAGACTATCGCAATTGAGCCTGTGTAGCCAACCACAACAGCTACGAAACCTGCTATCACATGGCTTAATCGCAGTTGTCCAATCATTGTTTTATCACGCTAAATGTTAGTATTCTCCCTGCGATAATTCGACGCTTAGGCCACCGTCAGAAAATACGCATCTATTATTCACTATCGTGTTTAACGAACGATCCTTACTTAGGCAAAACCTGCGCTTTTCCCTCTCCTCGTTGATCTGATGCCGCTTTTACCACGCCGGTTTCTTAAAGGACGACAGCATGCATATTTCCCCATGTCCGGTCTCTAGATTTAAGTTCGTGACCTCTTTCGATTAACGCAGCTAAGGTTTCCTCCGATAACGAATTTGGTTCATATTGAATAGAATCCGGTAAGTACTGATGATGGAACCTGGGCCGCAAAACCATACCTTTGGGGCCTGCACCCTTATGAAATTCCAGCGCAGCCAGTAGCACCATGGAAATTATTCGACTCCCACCCGGCGTTCCCAAAACGGCTACCCGGCCATTGGTTTCAAGAAAAGTCGGGCTCATACTTGACAGCATCCTTTTACCTGGTTCAATGGCATTCGCCTCTGCACCAACCAACCCATAAACATTTGGCACACCCGGTTTCGATGAAAAATCATCCATTTCGTCGTTTAACAGAACACCTGTCCCCGGCGCAACTACACCAGATCCAAATGGATAGTTGATTGACAGCGTTGCTGACACCCGGTTTCCTGCCCCATCGATGATCGAAAAATGAGTCGTATCCTGCCCCTTGGCATCATCATAGTGTGTGGGTGAAAGGTAGTCACTCGGTGTCGCCATATCCAGGCGAATTGATTGGCGTAGTCCGTGAGCATAATTTTGATCCACAATCATTGCCTTTGGCACTGTTACGAAATCTTCATCCCCCATGTATTGAGCTCGATCTCGATACGCTCTTCGCATAGCTTCAACCGTTAGATGAGTAAAATCTAGTTCATCCATAGACTTCATGTCATAACCCGATAAGATATTAAGACTTTGGGCAAGCACTAAACCACCGGAAGATGGAAGGGCTGCGGATGTGATCTTCATTCCTTTGTACTCTACGGTAACAGGTTTTCTGATTTGCACTTGATATTGCGCCAAATCATCCATCGTCCAAATTCCTCCGGCAGCACGCACACCTTTCACTAGTTTCTCAGCCACCTCACCTTGATAAAAACCATCATGGCCGTCTCGAGCAATCGCTTTTAGCGTTTTAGCCAAATCCCTTTGTACAATAATATGACCTATCGAAGGCACTTTCCCTTCATCTAAAAATATATCAGCCGCCGCTTGTGAAGCCTGTATCGTTTTTAGTCGAAATTTCATCAGCCGATAGTACTTAGGGCCGACGGGAAATCCTTGTTCGGCCAGCCTAATTGCTGGTTTCAAGGATTCACTAAGTGGCAAAGTCCCATACTTATTTGCCATCCATGCCAGAGCCGCGGGCTCTCCAGGAATTCCCGCAGCCAATGCACCATCCACAGACAATTTTGGAATAACATTCTTATTTTTATCCAAGTACATATCGCGAGTTGCTGCCAGCGGAGCTTTCTCTCTTCCATCAACCATCATGGAGTCACCACTAGCACTGTCATGCAACAGCCAGAAACCGCCCCCTCCTAGGCCTGAACCAGTAGGTTCGACCACTGCCAGTGCCGCAGTCACCGCAATTGCTGCGTCAAATGCATTTCCACCTTGCTTCAGTATTTGAATTCCTGCTCTGGTCGCATAGGGGTGCGCACTTGCAATCCCAGCCCCATGAATACGCTGTTGGTTCCCCGAACGCGATTGATCACCTACCTTCAACTCGGCGATAGCAGGGAGACAAAATAGCTGTGAAAACAATACAACAGCCACAGAGAAGAACTTTTTCATAATGGGATACTCTCTTTCTTTCGGATATTAAACAAAGGAATCTCTGAATAAATCATGCCCGATCAATTTGAGTCCAAAATAGACAATCTCATCAATTTTGGCTTTCAACTAAATTCTTCCTGGCTCATACAGAGATTCCCTAACATTAAACGACATGACATTAAGCGAATTTAACTCAATCACCTTCGTACTAAAACAACTCCAGATTCTCAATAATTTTTGGGTTCGGGTGCTTTAATAAACGTTTTACGATAATACTTTAACTCAGTAATAGATTCTCGAATATCGTCCATTGCTTGATGGGTGCCGAACTTGGTAAAACCATCTAATAGCTCGGGTCTCCAACGTACCATCAGCTCTTTAATGGAGCTCACGTCAAGGTTCCGATAATGCAAATAAGATTCAAGCTTCGGCATATGCTTAGCAAGAAAACGTCGATCCTGGCAAATCGAATTACCACAAAGTGGTGATTGATTGGCTCCAACGTACTTCGAGATAAATGCTAATGTTTCTTTCTCTGCCTGTTTTTCATCGTAAGTCGATTCACGTACCCGTTTCACCAAGCCACTTTCAGTGTGCGTGCGGGTATTCCACTCATCCATTTCCATCAAGCGTTTTAGTGTTTGGTGGATCGCAAACACTGGACCCTCTTCCAATACGTTGAGTTGTCCATCTGTTACAATTGTTGCGATCTCGATAATTAGATCGGTTTCAGGAGAGAGCCCGGTCATTTCCAGATCAATCCATACCAAGTTTTGCGAATGCATAAGTTCTCCTTAGCAATACTAAAGTACGATATCTATTCAGCATTTGATATCTATAAGAATAAAACAATGACGACATTGGTCTGGGACCCCTGCCATAAAACCCATCAAGCGCGAGCCTCATACCTTGAGACTGGGTCACAAAACAACCTGACTCATGGGAAAAACTGGTTCAACGAGGATAGCAAACTAATTGCAGCAGACTCCGTTCTTAGAATGAGCCCCCCTAATTTTATTGATATACCTGAGCTCTGTCTTAGAGAGAGCATTTCCTGATCACTAAATCCACCCTCCGGCCCCACCACCAAAATGATTTTTCTAAGTCGTTGAAAATCAGCTAATTGTAAATCCCCTACCACTTGCCCTTGATGATCCGCGTATAGTAACAGGGTATTGTCACTTATGTCTTTGAGCAAATCTGGCAAATTGAGCTCATCCCTAATATCCGGAAACCAACTCTGCCGACACTGCTTACTAGACTCCCTGACTGTACGACGCCACTTGTCCTTCATTTTCGGCTGAAGTTTTGTTGAGCTATATTCACAACGTAAAGGGATAAAAACGTTCATACCCAATTGAGTCGCCATATCCAACATCACCGACTGCCGGTCTCCTTTGGGCAGTGCCGATACTAACACTCTCTGTATCTCGCCCTTTTCGCTATTCGTGGTCAACTCAACCATTGCTGTAAGTCGATTCCGCTTAGGAACAGTTGAGATAACACGCACTGTTGCGAGATTCCCATTCCCATCAGTCAGTGTAATCGTTTCCCCTTCAGAAATTCGCCTAGACCGCAAAATGTGACTGGCCTCATCACCAACGATCTCAACTTCCTGTCCTTGGATCAATTGGGACTGAAAGAAAAAAAATGAGGGCAAATTAGATCGACTCATTCCCTAACCGGCTAGTTGCTAATGCTTTTATTAAAAATGTTGTGACGGCGACGTCTTCGGAAGTTGATGACATTACTCTTAACTCTCAAAGGGTTTATAAATATCGAATCGCACCAACTTCGTTCTAATATTGCCGACCTTATGCCCCCCTCTCCTTTTCGTGGTTCCCTTCAGCTCTAGGGGCCTCGCATAGTGAGGTCGCTTCACCACCACTCGCTGGGTCGCACAGTCCATGGCTAATGATAGGAGCGTTTCTTCATTACTAGGCTCGTTCACAAGCTGCTGCAAAACCTGCATATTTTTCTTTGACTTGGATTGTTTGATTTTATGTGGGTACATTGGATCGAGGTATACCACGCACACCTTCGATTCTAGTGTATCCAAATAGTCAACGCTATTTTGATGAACCAGTTTAAGTTGATTTTTCACTGATTGGGATTCTACTTTTCCCAACGCATGCATTAACATCGACATAACAACATCGTTTTGTTCAATAGCCGTGACGTTAAAACCATGACGGACAAGGTTTAATGCATCACCACACCATCCAGCGGTAGCGTCTATGACATCCCGCGCATTCTTTCCGATGGCGCGAATCAAGGGATCATTTGCAATGAATCTTCTCGAAGAGTCAAAGTTCAGTGAAATAGGCTTGAATAAGGATTGCCCCAAACAATGGAGGAATAAGTTCCCCATCTTGATCTCGATGGCATAGGGTGTAGTAACCATCCCGACCGAACCAACAATGGGGATTCTCAACTGAGTAGCTATTCTCTGACATAGCTCTTTCGAAGCGATATGCTCAGAAGGAAACCCAGGTGCATAAACAATCGAAACTAAATCGTTCCTCATTGTATTTATCATCTAATTATCTCTCTAGACCCGAAGTCAGTATATTTGCCTATCAATATAGCGAAATGCCTGCAGCTATATGCTTAAGGTCTAAGATCGATTAGTATACGTCTCAACGTATTGACTAAGGGGACTTATCACGGTGATTTCCGGCGCATAAGTCTTGGAATGGCGTGCACAAGGAACAACCCTCGATGCAACCAATATAGCGATATCGCCTCCGACACAAGCTCGCGTCCAGAAAGTCGATATTCGTGTCAGTACTAATAAGCGTCGCTAGCCAAAATATGAAATTGATCACTATTAAACTCATGGCAGCGGATTAACACGCTTGTAACAACATATGCATTCACTAGAATTTTAACAACAACGAGGTCAAATAATGGGGTTTCTAACCGGAAAAAAAGCACTAATAGCAGGTATTGCAAGCAATCGGTCTATCGCTTGGGGTATCGCTCAGGCGATGCATGAACAAGGGGCGGAATTGGCATTTACCTATCCCAATGACAAACTTAAATCTCGTGTGGAAAAACTGGCAGCCGAGCTTGGATCTAGTATCGTCTTACCCTGTGATGTTGCAAGTGATGATCAGATTACGAGTTTGTTTAGTGAATTGGGCAATCACTGGGACGGACTTGACATCATGGTTCATTCTATCGCCTTTGCACCAAAGGAAGAACTAGAAGGGTTATACCTTGATGCTGTCACCCGTGAAGGATTCAAAACTGCACACGAAATTAGCTCCTATAGCTTTGCCGCGATGGGTAAAGCCGCCCTACTCATGATGGAAGGCAGAAATGGATCTATGCTAACATTGACGTATATTGGTTCAATCCGATCTATGCTGGGTTACAACGTTATGGGGTTGGCCAAGGCTAGCCTGGAAGCCAATGTCAGATATATGGCTCAATCACTGGGTGGCAAAGGAATTAGGGTCAATGGAATTTCTGCTGGTCCAATACGGACACTTGCAGCTGCCGGGATCAAAAACTTCAAAAAAATGCTGGGGCACTTTGAAAGAGTAGCACCCCTCGGACGAGCAGTGACCATTGAAGAAGTGGGAAACACCGCCGCCTTTTTAAGCTCAGATCTAGCTTCCGGTATAACCGGGGAAATCACTTATGTAGACGGTGGATTTAATACCGTTGGTATTAGCAGCTCGTTTGTAGATGAAGCGTAGACCAGATTATAGAGAAGAGTAAACTGTAGAAGTTCAGACTTTCATATCACTTTGCATTAGATCCTAAAAGCCAGCTTCTTTTGAGTGTGATCAATGAAGTACAGGAAAAATGAGAGGCAATCAAAAAGGGAATCATCTTGATTCCCTTTTTACATTGTGGCTTTTTTATCTCGTGGCTCTTTCTCAAACACGTTTAATCAACATTAAACCATAGGCCGCGAAATTAGCTTAAACCCAATTCAGCAAGCTTTTCTGGTGTTGGAACACCTCCTTCATCCCACCCTCTACTTTTATAGTATTGAGGAATTAATACATCAAGCTCAGCAACTCCACCTTTGGAAAAACCACTTGGTAAAGGGTCATTCAGCATTCTTGGAGGTAAGGAATCATCTGCCCGAGTTAGGCCTGATCTGAGGTTAAATAGCTTCTCTATATTCCAGACCCTCTCTCCAGTCTTTCTCAATCGTTCTTCGTCCCAATCACCATCGCAGTCAGCATTGATCATCTTTACGAATTGGTCATAACCCCATGTGCCGGTGGTAAACAAACATAGTCCTGCGGAATCAACCATCGCCACAAAATCCTGACTGGTAGAGCAAGCCTTGGCTTTACCCACGGTTCCTGAATCAGCAAAATCCTGCTCGAAGGTGTCATGCCTCAAATGGCAGGCTCCACGATTACTTGTTGCATAGCCCAATCCCATTCCCTGCATGGCCCGGGCATCATACCCAGCAAACTCTTGACCTTTTGCGACCATTGCAAGTTCGGGGTGCCTGTACTTTTCACACAAGCGCTTTGCACCCAAACCCAAATCTTTCCCAAACCCTTCGTGCTTGCCAGTTTTCTCAGACATGACAACCAAAGCCTCAGCACTCCCAAAACTCAGATCGATACCATCAGTCTGCTCTTTAGTAATAACACCCTTCTCATAAAGCTCCATAGCCGCAGCCAAAGTCACACCAAAAGAAATGGGATCCATTCCGTGCTCGTTCATCATAAAGCCTGCAAACGTCAATGCATCAAGGTCATCAACTCCCAGAACTGGCCCAAATGCGAATGCTGTTTCATACTCTAACCCACCAGATGCTATCCAATACTCGGGACGATCCTTAACACTAAAGTGTTTGGGGTCAATTTTTGCAATCCGACCACACGCAATCGTGCAACCAAAACAGGCAGCATTTGTCACCAAATTGGTGTGACCATTTCTATTTTTGATGGTCACTGCATGATGGTTAATTTTTTCGACTCCATCAAAGGAGACCTTTTGAAAGTTGTCTGTGGGTAGACCACCAAACTCTTGCATACTATCCATCATCGCCAATGTCCCGTATCTCATCAAGCCACGACGATTTCCACTACCATGAAGCTCTTCATTAACTTCTTTTACTACGTTCATAAACTCACCGGGGTTCGAATCCTTCAATCCCACCGTACCTCTAACAGAAATCGCCTTTAGGTTTTTACTTCCCATTACGGCGCCAACACCAGATCTTCCTGCTGCTCGATGCAGATCGTTCACTACACACGCATATTTGACTCCTTGCTCTCCAGAGACCCCAATACCTGCGATTTTAACTTGTGGATCTTGTTCCTTCTTACGAATCCATTCATCAGCTTCCCAAACGGTTTTACCCCAGATATCTGCGGCACAAAGTAACTCTGCTTTGTCATCGGTGATGGATAGATAGAGCGGTTTTTCAGATTTTCCTTTAATAATCAGTAGGTCATAGCCTGCATATTTAAGCTCAGCGCCAAACTTTCCTCCTGAGTTGGAGCAAGCAATGGCATTTGTCAGAGGCCCTTTCGTCACCACCGTATATCGGCCACTTGTTGAAGCCATGGTACCCGTCAATGGCCCGGTGGCAAAAATCAACACATTTTCTGGGCCCATAGCATCTGCCGCAGGGTCCATCTCCTCCAATAAATACTTGCTACCGAGTCCTCTGGAGCCCAGATACTTTTCAGCCCATTCCATGTTGAGCGGTTCTTTTGCCACAGTGCCTAGACTCAGGTCAACACGAAGTATTTGTCTTTGCCAACTCATAATTCTCTCTCAATAATACAACTCATTCGATGTAGCTGCGATTACGCAAATAAAGCCACCCATTCTCAGCTGATTGCCGTCGATTGTTTCACTAGCAAACATTGGCGCATTTTAAGCCCCTACAGATAAACTGCCATACCCATCACTGATACCAAGACTCATATCAAACATCGACGTATCAATTCACGACATTTGGAAATAGCAACCTTAAAATCTAATTCATCGTTTTCAATTTAGTTGTCAGAATAGCAGAAAAAATGAATTCAGAGAATAAAAATAGACACAGAAGTTCACAATCAATGTTTGCTTAGTTGTAGAAGTTCAGACTTGAGCTGACAGTTACCCGTTTATCAGTAGCTGTCTGTCAGATAGAGTTTAGTTTACAAACTTTTCTTTCCAGATCGCTTTACCGTCGATGAGTGTTTCCATCGGCG